>LOET01000020.1 GCA_001515985.1 Sphingomonadales bacterium BRH_c3
TCAGCCGTTCCGACACAGCCCGCACTGACAGCCCCTGGCCATAGGTCAGGCGCAGGATCGATCGCATGTCCTTCACGTTCGTTCGTCTCGCTTGTTTCCGTCTCGGCATCATCCCTCCCATCACATCGATGAAAGGGCTCCATACCAGTCCGGCGCGCCCGAAAGACGAACCTCATCCCCGCCCCGAACACTGTCCGGGAATTAGCGGAATCGCTGTCCCGTATTTACTGAAATCACTGTCCGCGAATTACCGAAATCCGTGTCCGGGAATTTGCGAAATGCGCACCCTGGCGCCGGTGCGCACGCAGGCCCGGCCGACGGCGATCGCCAGGTGGGTCTTGCCGGTCCCGGTGCCGCCAACCGGCGCCACCGCCGGCTTCGTTCTCGATGCCTTGGAGCAGGTGATCCATGCTCGCAAGCCAAGTGCCGACGATGGCCTGATCCATCATAGCGACAGGGGCGTTCAATATTTAGCCATGAGCTACACCCAGCGGCTGTCCGAAGCCGAGCTGGTGCCCTCGGTCGGCAGCGTCGGCGACTCGTATGACAACGCCCTCGCCGAGACCATCAACGGCCTCTACAAAGCCGAAGTGATCTGGCGGCAGCGCTCATGGCCAAACGCTTCAGCGGTGGAAATGGCAACGCTGCGATGGGTCGATTGGTTCAACAATCACCGCCTGTTCGGTCCCATCGGGCATATCCCACCCGCCGAAGCCGAAGCCAATTACTATGCAGCCTGCGAGAACCTCGATATGGTCGCATGACTCAAATGAAACCGCCTCCGGAAAACCCGGGACGCTTCAGACCGTCGCAGGCCATCCTTTTGACAGGACCGTTTACTGACCAGATTCAAATATATTCGAGCCGAGGTAGGCCCTGAGTTCCCGCTTCATCACTTTGCCATAGTTGCTCTTGGGCAACTCATCCAAAAACACGTAGCGTTTTGGCCGCTTAAAGCGGGCAATCCGCTTTAGGCAGTGCTCGTGGAGCATAGCCTCATCCACGTGTTTGTCACCGTCTCTAACGATGAACGCAACCACAACCTCGCCCCACTCTGCGTCGGGTTGACCGACGACGCTCACCTCAGCCACGGCAGTGTGACCCAGCAAAGCTTCCTCGACTTCACGAGGGTATATATTCGACCCACCTGAAATGATAACATCCTTGGAGCGGTCATGCAGCGTCAGCCGGCCGCAGTGATCAAGCGAGCCGATGTCCCCCGTGTGTAGCCAGCCGCCACGCAGTGTTTCCGCCGTAGCGCGCGGATTGCCCCAGTAGCCGGCCATGACCACGTCCCCGCGGCATACGATTTCGCCAACAGCATCGGGTGGAACCTTCCGTTCGTTCACATCGAAAACTGCCACCTCGACGCCTGAACGAGGCCAGCCGACTGTGTTCTGGTTTGTTTCCTCGGCATGTTCATCAGAACGCAGACCGGTGATCGTCATCGGTGCTTCTCCTTGTCCGTACAGCTGCGTCAGACAGCGACCAAAGGTGCCGAGCGCCTGGCGAAGTTCATCGACGTACATCGGCCCACCTCCGTAAATGATGTGCCGGATCCCGTCGGTCGTATGTTTGCCCCGATCCACTTCAATGCGCAGGCGACGCAGCATGGTAGGGACGAGAAATGCGGCCGATCGCTGATGATGATTAGCAAGATGCAAGAACTCGGGAGGATCGAACCCGGCCGAGATTGGAACAACATGGCGACCGCCGCGTGCCACATACGGCAACATGTACAAACCGGATCCATGAGACATCGGGGCGGCATGGATGATGGAGTCCTCAGCAGAAATGTTCTCAAAATCCGCGAGATGCGCAATGGTCATCGCAAGAAGGTTGCGGTGCGAGAGCATCGCTCCCTTAGAGCGGCCGGTAGTCCCGCTTGTATAGAACAGCCAAGCCAAGTCGTCCGCCGCTACTTCAACCACCCCGTCTGGCGCCACCTCAAGCAGCCTCTCATAACTCGCATCGCCGATCGTGATGAGCGACGCAACACTCCTAGAGCGGAGGATTGCGGCGGTTTGTGGCGCGAACTCGGGCCCGACGAATACAATGGCGGCACCGCTGTCTTGTACCACGTCCGCAATTTCAAGCGGATGAAGCTTCGCATTGATAGGCACCGCAATCAGACCAGATGCCCATACCCCAAAAATAATAGCCAGATATTCTGGGCAGTTTCTGGAAATGATAGCAACGCGGCTTCCGACGGGCGCCATTTTACGAAGCCCCGCCGCCAAACTCAGGGCGTCTGCATGTAAGCACCGGTAGGTTGCTAGCACTTCGGTGCCCAAACACAATGCGGGCCGATCTCCATGCCGACGCATTGCATTATCGAGAAGTGCGAAGAGGTTCATCGTCAAAGCTCCACCCGGCGCTAAAGCCTAAGACCAGACCTGATCGTCAGAAACTGAAGACATTCTAATTGACCAGAATAGTACATGAGCCCTCAGTTCACAACAGCCTTTCACGCCTCCCACGCAGTGAAACGGCCCCAGGCCGCGTGGGCGGGATGCCCGGTGATCTCGCGCGTGCTCATGCCGCGTGCATACATCGAGATGATCTTGTCATCGAACCCGGGGAACCGCCGCTGGTACTTGGCGATCAGCTGCGGATCGAAGCTACCAGAGCGGTCGCGTGGCACGTCGATCTCGATCTTGCCGGTATCGGTGATGACGGACTTGCGACCATAGCCGTTGCGGCTGTTGCCGGCCTGATCATCGCCGCCTAGATGATGGTCCATCTCGGCGTTGAGAGCACGTTCGGCCAGAGCCTTCTTCAGCGAATCGAGCAAGCCGCCCTGATCCAGCGCGGCCGCGGCGTCCGTGCCTGCCAAAAGTTGATCCAGTAACTCAGCCGGGATCGACGGCTCCTTGCGTCGGGACATAGCGGGACTCCTTCTTACCCATTATGCCCACCCACACACGAAATTCCTGACAGTCCCGGCCAAAACGGTAACGGATCTCCATCAGGACATGACCCATGTAGCAAAGCTTCGCTCCGGTCCCGGAGCTCTTGCGATACAACCTCGCGCCGGGTCGGTGGTGCCCGTCGAAAGCGCTTGCCTGGCTGTCGCCCGTGCTCTCCATGCCGCTCAGGCGCATGTGCTGCACAAACCGCGCCTGCTATCGGACAACGTCCTATGTTGCTGGCGAGCTCGCTGATTATCTGGCCGACAAGAAGATGCGCCACGTTCGCGGTGCACCATTCCATCCGCAAACCCAGGGCAAGATCGAACGCTGGCACCAGACCCTCAAAAACCGCATCCTGCTCGAAAATTATTATCTGGACACCCGCAACAACTGAGGATTTTGGCGAGTTTCCGTTGTTGCGAGGCGCATGAGTTGGGATCGATTGCTTGGGGCATCAGCCGCTCAAGCGTGCCGCTTTGCGTCAGCCGGTTGCGATAGTGCCTGATCGTGTTCTCATCCGGCATCGATGCACCCAGATCAAAGCCAAGGAAACGCATCCAGCTCAAGCGGTCGCGGATCATGAACTCCATCCGCGCATCGGACAGATTATGCTGCGCCTGAACCACCAGCACCTTGAACATCGACACCGGATCGAACGGCGGCCTGCCGCCCTTTGCGCCATCGCTGTAGGCCAGCGCTGCCGTCAACGTCGGACGAAACGCCTCAAAGTCGATAATCCGTCCAAGCTCTTCCAGCGGATCGCCGTGCGCCGACAGCCGCTTCAAATGCTCCGATAATCCAAACAATCCCGCCTGACGCATCGCCGCCTCCGCCTCCCGTCAGCAGCAATGAATCATATGTGGACGACCCCCACTTACAAGGTCTCTGAACAGATATTTTGATCGGATCGCTTGCGATCATATGTCCGGCCTCTGGGTGCAGTCGCACATGACCGCGGGCCAAGATGGTTTCCGCGACGCTTGTTCCAAACAAATCATCGACCTGCAATGGCCACTGATTCAACCGGAGTGTCATGCGTTTCGGATCGATCGATCACACCATCTGTTCGTTCACTTGCAAGTTCCAACCTCAACTCAGCACGGTCGCGTTATCTGTGCTCCCTGTGCCGGGATGAACTCTATGCCGCGTTCGCTAATGCAGGCGCGGCGGATCGGGATTTGTAGGGTTCGCCCGTCATCATCATTTTCCAGGCGATGCGCGCGATCTTGTTGGCCAGTGCCACGGCGACAAGCTTGGGCGGCTTGCGCTTGAGCAACTCCACAAGCCAAGAAGACGCATTATTGCCTCGCCCCATCCGCACCTGTTGCAGGAGAGCAGTTGCACCCTGCACCAATGTGCTCCGCAAAACCGCGTCGCCGGCGCGGGTGATGGTGCCCGGCCTGGCCTTTCCAGCTGTCGAATGATCTCTGGGTGTGAGGCCAAGCCACGCAGCAAAATCCCTGCCAGATCGGAACAATTCAGGGGCCGGTGCCTTCATCATCAAAAGCGAAGCGCCGATTGGACCCACGCCCGGTATTGCGGGTGTCCAATTGAGAGTTTAACACTCGATCAAGGAAACCGACGAGATGATCGTCGAGTTCGGCAGCCAGCATCCGCTCCGAAAGTGCCTTCTTCAACTCGTCAATCAACCCGTCCCGGGCAAATGACTCCTTCGGATCACGCCCTGCCAGCAACTGATCCAGTAACTCCTTGTCGATTGCCATATCGATGGTCCTTTCTATTCCATCTATATGGCCTCGCGCACAAAATTACTGACAGGCCCCCGCCGAATCCTGTCGGGCAAATCCCTCGGTCAGGCATGCAGTCAACTGGTCGATTACTTGCGCCGGCTTCAGTTCGCCGAAAGGCCTATACCAAAACGAAAGACCGTTAGCAGCCATAAGAATGCTATTGACAATTACTCTTGCGTCGTAGTCGTGAAGCTCGCCGGCGGCCACGCCTTGCCGATAGGCATCGATGAAGCTCTCAGTGTATCTTGCGCGGCGGCGATTGGATTCTAGGCCCGGTATCCTTGACATAACCGGTCGCTCTTGGATGAGGACACTGGTGAGGGCGACATCAGCTATCACAACCTCAATATGCGCGCGCACCATTCGCTGGAAGCGGAACTGGGACGAGCCCGCACCGACGGAAGACTCTGCTGCTTCAAGCCTCGACATGTAATCGTCGAACAGTGCGGCAAGGATTTGATCCTTGCTCTTGAAGTAATGATAGAGAGCTTGCCGACTGATCTGCAGCATGTCGGCCAGCAACTGCAAGCTCGCGGCCTCGTATCCGTTCCTCGCGAAGACCATGCTTGCTGCCGAAAGAATTTCACGTCTTTTCACCATGGAGTGAGGCGCCCCTGTCGGAAGAAGGCGAGTGAAAGAGCGGCGTCGCCTGTCTGCGAGGCGAAATTGATCTCAAGGTGCATCAGCAATTCCTCAGCTGTCCAAAACGTACCTATAATTTCTCCCGGCAGCGTTCAATAGACAGATTTGCCGCATAAAATAAGTGAGTGTTTAAACCACCCCGGGATTGTCGGAGGGACGAGGATGTGACCGATACGCTGGAGCTGCCCGCGAAAAGATCACCGCGTGGATCCACGACTACAACACCGGGCGACCCCACTCCTCGCTCGGCTATGCGACCCCGGCGGCCTTCGCCGCCGAACTGAAAAAGCAAGGGGCTGCTGCGCTCCGCATAGCCGGAGGCTACGCTACGCAGCCCCTTGCATCACCTGCCCAGCTGGGCAACAACAATGCCGAGACTCTACGAGACTCTAATCGCAACTGGATGAAAGTAGGGGTCACGTCACCAACAACAGCCACATCATGGCACAGCTACGCTGGTGCAGGGGCCGTCCACGACATCACGTCACAAGCGAAGACTGTACCGGCAACCAATTTCCATAGCAGGCAAGCACCCCATTTGCGCACTCCAATTCCTTGCTCATAAGCAAGGAGGACTAAACGAAAATGCATCATATGCCAATATGCCTCTAAAAAAAAACACCCATTCGCAACAGCAAAGCTTGCGCATACGCAAGGGCTATAGACTCAGGTCCGAATCTCGGATAAGTTGAGCAGATAAAAAATTAGCTCTGGGGAGGAGAAAATGCAGAACGACTCGAGAATGGGGGCGGCGCCGCTCCTTGCGCTCCTAATTGTGGGAAGTGGGGTTGCGTTTGCCCAGGAAGCAGAGGCCCAGGAAGCAGACCCGGAAGCCTTGGCTGCCCTGCCAACAAATGAGCGGGCACGCACGAATGACACCGCTTCAGCGGAAATCATCGTAACTGCACAACGGCGCAGCGAAAACTTGATCGATGTTCCTCTGTCTGTCTCGATCATAACTTCCAAGGCACTAGAGAGCTCCGGGATCACGAACTTTCGTGAGCTAACTGCTGTAACGCCAGCTATGAATATAGCAGCTGTAGGTGGCTACGTTCAACCGACAATTCGAGGAGTAACGACTACAGTCATAGGCATAGGCCAGGAAAACAACATCGCAACCTATGTCGATGGGTTTTATCAACCGAACCCTCTCGCGCTGAATAGGGATCTAAAGAATATAGAGAGCATTCAAGTGCTGAAGGGCCCCCAAGGTACGCTGTTTGGCCGGAATGCCACTGGTGGAGCTATTTTGGTCAAGACACTAGATCCGTCATACAACCGACGAAGCCTGTTCAACTTGAGCTATGGGCGCTTCAACGAAGTGGTATTTAGTGGATATCACACGCAGGGGCTAAGTGATCACGTCGCAATTGACATTGGGGGAAGCTTAAGGCGCAGTGACAATTACGTGAAAGACATAGGGGGATATGACACGGCGCCAATCAGAAATTCGAGCATTTCGTCCAAAGTTCTGGTTGAGCCAACTGATTCGCTTAAGGTGGTTGCGAATTTTCGTTACGATAAAGTCTCGAATGCTGTTGGATTTGCGGTAACTGGCACGGACTATCTGCTAGCGAAAAGATTGTTCCCGGACGTACCAATCGTGGAAGGTGTTCGGAACAGAACCTCGCTAACTCCATTCCTAGAGTCCAGTTCAGAAATGTATGGCGGCTATTTAACTGCACATTTGCAAATTGCCGATGAAATTACGTTGGCATCTTTCACGCGCTATGACAAATCGAAAGATTTGACGCACTTCGACCAAGACTACTCGCCCATTAAATTTATAGACATTTTCCAGCGGCTTAGGCAGCGAAACGCATCAGAGGAACTGACTCTCTCGTACAATTCAGGTCCATTAGACCTTGTAATCGGCAGTTTCTATTTCGATAGCAATTCATCAAAGCCCTTTTTTGCTGTGCAGGTAAGTCCTGACCCTTCAGTGCCCACCGTAGATCAAGCTAGTTGGCTAAAAACTAAGTCGATTGCCGCCTACGCTGACGGAACGTATCGCATAACACCGAGATTTACTCTCACTGCAGGACTCCGTTACTCGTGGGAGCAAAAGGAGTATCATTTTGAAGCTCCGCCTGGGAATACCATAGTTGAAAGTGCCGTTAAAGCGTGGGACAGTGTATCGCCTCGCCTAGCTTTGACATACGGACTATTGGACGACACAAACCTCTACCTTTCCTGGTCGAAAGGGTTCAAGAGCGGGACTTATAACACAGGCGTCCCGAGTACGGAGCCGATAAATCCGGAAAGCATAACTGCGTTCGAGTTTGGCATCAAAGGGCGCTCCAATAGGGTGTTCTTCTCTACAGCGGCCTATTATTACGATTATAGTGATCTACAAGTCTCTGCGACGATTCAAGAAAATGGGGTAGCGCTCACAAAAATAATTAATGCTGCATCCTCAGAAATTTATGGGATTGAAGCTGAACTTTCCGCAGAGATCGCCGATCGGCTAAATTTGCACATTGGTACTGCGTATTCTCATGCTAGGTACAAGGAATTTGAGGGAGCGCCTGTATTCTTTCTTAACCAATTGACGCAACTAAGGCAGCGTGGCGTCCAGGACTGGAGTGACAGGCGCGCTCTTCGTGCCCCAGATTGGACTGGCAACCTGCTGGTGGACTATATGCTCCCATCCAGCATCGGAAATTTGAACTTCTCAGGAAATCTTAGCTTCTCCAGTCGCTTTGCGCCAACGACCGCTCAATTCGATCCGGAAACTGGAAAGGGGTCATTCGAGCAGAAGCCATATGCAAGACTGAATCTGCGCGTAGCGTGGGAACTGCAGAGACAGCTCTCCCTTGCTTTATACGTTCGAAACGTTACCGATGTGAACGTGCTCCAGCGGACAGAGGCGAGCACGACAGGGGACTTTAGGGTATATGAAGAGCCCCGAGTGTACGGTGTGTCGCTCAATTTTGAATTCTAGTCACCTGAATCTGAAGTTCGCCTCATTTTTTTGGCAGAAGCGTTTCGGACCAGAAGATCGCGCGCCCTGAACACCGCCGCGCTCGCCTGCTGCTCTTCATTCTTCACCGCCACAAGCCGCACGCCCTCGAACATCGTTTCAAAGTCTTCGAGGGAATCGATCGCGACGCCTAAGCGACCAACTTCCCCTGAGGCGAGCGGATCGTCTGAGTCCAAGCCGATCTGGGTTGGGAGATCGGCGGCAACATTCGCCCTACCGTTGCCCGCATCAATTAGAAATCTGAATCGGCGATTGGTGTCCTCAGCGGACCCGAAACCGGAGTAGAGACTGGGGGCCCAAGGCCTAACTCGGTTTCCGCTTGCGTGAATATGTCTCGTGAAGGGGAACTCGCCGGGCACACCTATGCGAGCCTCGGCGTCAGCGTCCAAATCAGCGGCGCTGTAATGGCCGGAAATCTCGCGCCCGATCTCGGAATACAACATTTTCACCTTGCCTTCATTTCGTGGGGATTTCTTCATTAGCCTCATCTTTTCATGGAATCAGCCTCGATCCCACGCAGGTGGAGGGCAACTTGATAGCCCCATCACTGCAACCGCAGCCGCACCCACTGTGGTCTACT
>LOET01000021.1 GCA_001515985.1 Sphingomonadales bacterium BRH_c3
CCGCCCCCGCCGCCTCCGCCGCCACCTCCCGTAGCGGTCAAGGCCCCGGTCAAAAAGCCTGCTACGTCCAAGGAAACACCGCAAGAGCGAGTCGCGCGCCTTCAGCGCGAGGCCGAGGAAGAACGGCTTAGGCTGACCGAGCAAGCGCGCAAACGCGACGATGAGCAGGCCAGGAAAGCTGCCGAGGAAGAAAAGAAGCGCGCCGGGGAAAACCGTGCGCAGGAAAAGAAGGCTGAGGAAGATGCGCAGAAGCGCGTTGTCCAGGAAGTCCAGGATGCCGCTGAAGCTTTGGCCGAACCGGCTGAAGCGCCCGCCGATCCGGGGACACCGACGCCTGCCGCACGCAAGTTCACGCCGGTAGAACGGCCTGAGCCCAAGCGTCCGGAAAAGAAGAAGAAGGAAGAAAAGCCCTCTCGGGGCGACGGCAAGGACAAGCGACGTTCGGGCAAGCTGACGGTTACCAAGGCTCTTAACGAGGACGAGGGACGTCGTGCCCGCTCGCTCGCCGCGCTAAAGCGTGCCCGGGAAAAGGAACGTCGCCTGCATGGCGGGCCGGCGGTTCCGCGCGAAAAACAGTCACGCGACGTCGTGGTACCGGAAGCGATTACCGTCCAGGAACTCGCCAACCGCATGGCGGAAAAGGGTGCTGACCTTGTGAAGGCCCTGTTCAACATGGGCATGATGGTGACCGTCAACCAGACGATTGATCAGGATACTGCCGAACTGCTGGTCGAGGAATTTGGCCACAACATCACCCGTGTTTCGGAAAGCGATGTCGATATCGACACTTCGACGGACCAGGATCCCGAGGAAACGCTGAAGCCGCGCCCGCCGGTGGTCACAATCATGGGCCATGTCGATCACGGCAAAACCAGCCTGCTCGATGCACTGCGGGGCACCGATGTTACCAAGGGCGAAGCCGGTGGCATCACCCAGCACATCGGCGCCTACCAGATCAACACGAAGGGTGGTGACAAGCTGACCTTCCTCGACACTCCCGGCCACGAAGCATTCTCTGAAATGCGCGCGCGCGGAGCTAACGTGACCGATATCGTGGTGCTGGTGGTGGCGGCTGACGACGGCGTGATGCCGCAGACGATCGAGGCAATCAAACACACCAGGGCAGCTGGCGTGCCGATGATTGTGGCGATCAATAAATGCGACAAACCCGAAGCGAAGCCCGACAATATCCGCAATCGCCTGCTTGAACATGAGGTGGTTGTCGAAAAAATGTCCGGCGATGTGCAGGATGTGGAAGTTTCCGCCAAGGCCGGAACCGGGCTTGACGAGCTGATCGAAAAAATCCTGCTACAGTCCGAACTGCTCGAGCTGAAAGCGAACCCCGAACGTGCAGCGGAAGCGACAGTGATCGAAGCCCGGCTTGACAAGGGCCGCGGCCCTGTGGCGACGGTGCTCGTCACACGCGGGACGCTGAAGCGCGGCGATACCTTCGTGGTTGGCACGGAAAGCGGCCGAGTGCGTGCCTTGGTCGATGACAAGGGCAAGCAGGTCAAGGAAGCAGGGCCATCGACACCAGTCGAAGTGCTGGGCCTAGGCGGCGTGCCTGATGCCGGCGAACGTCTGACCGTGGTCGAAAACGAGCAGCGCGCCCGCGAAGTGGCCGAATTCCGCCAGGCCAAGGCAACCGAAAAGCGCACGGCGCTTGCTCCGACCAACTTCGACACAATGTTCTCCAACCTCAAGAGCGATGTGATCGAATTTCCGGTAGTGGTGAAAGCTGATGTGAAGGGCTCTGTCGAAGCGATCAACTCTGCGCTGCACAACCTCTCGAATGACGATATCAAGGTGCGTGTGCTGCATGCGGGCGTTGGCGCGATTACCGAAAGCGATGTTACGCTGGCAGCGGCATCGGGCGCGCCGATCATCGGCTTCAATGTCCGCCCCAATCCCAAGGCGCGCCAGCAGCTCGAGAAAGACAAGGTGCGGATGATGTATCACGATGTGATCTATCACCTGACCGAAGAGATCGCGAAAGAGATGGCTGGTGAACTTGGCCCCGAGCGGATCGAAACGGTCGTCGGGCGTGCCGAAGTCAAGCAGGTTTTCCCGGCAGGCAAGAGAGACAAGGCTGCCGGCCTGCTGGTGCTCGAGGGGATTATCCGCAAGGGCCTCCACGCGCGTCTTACCCGCGATGATGTTATTGTTTCGGCCACCACCATCGCTTCGCTGCGGCGCTTCAAGGACGATGTCGATGAAGTGCGCACAGGCCTTGAATGCGGCGTGGTGCTGAGTGACACGAACGACATCAAGGCTGGCGACAATCTCGAAGTCTTCGAAGTCGAGGAGCGTGAGCGGACACTGTGAGCCTGGGTTTCGAGACGGAAGACGCAAGCTCGTCGCCGCACACGGCGCTGCTCGGCTCAGAGTTCACGGGCTGGGATGAAGCGTCGCAGACGGCGAGCATGCGCTTCACGGTCAGGCGCGAGATGTGCACCTGGCGTGGAGGCGTGCAGGGCGGATTGATCGCGGGCTATCTCGATGAAGTAATGGGATACCTGATTTCGCATTGTCGGGGGGTGCGAAAGAACTTCTACAAGTGTAGCTTTTCCTGATGGCGCGGCAGCAATTCACTGCGGAACAGCAATCTGTGCGGGTTCTCAAGGTGGGCGAGCGCGTGCGCCATATCCTGAGCGAGCTGCTCGCCCGGCAGGAGGTGCATGACGAGGTGGTGAGCGCAGCCAATATCTCCGTCACGGAAGTGCGCATGACACCTGATCTCAGGAATGCGATCGTTTATGTGAAGCCGTTGCTGGGCATGGAAGAGGACAAGATCGTCACTGCGCTCAGGCAGAACACCGCGTATCTGCAACGCGAGGCGGCCAAACGCCTTGGCCTGAAATTCGCGCCCAAACTGAAATTTCGCGCTGACGAAAGTTTCGACGAAGCTGACCGGATCGAAAAACTGTTGCGCGATCCCAAGGTCAAGCGCGACCTCGATGACTGAAGCGAAGCAATGGACATTGCGCACTTTCCGGGCAGGTGACCTGGGCCACATCGCAGGGCGGCAGGCGGCCCTCTATGCCGAAGAGTGGGGCTGGGGTCGCGCCATGGAGGCGATGATCTATGACATCGCCGGTAAGTTCCTGCGCGATTTCCAACCAGGCAAGGAAGGCTGCTGGGTCGCTGAATGCGAAGGAAGAATTCTTGGCGGCGTCTTTCTCTGCGCGGAAGATGAAAGCACGGCTCGCCTGCGCTTGCTCTACGCCGAACCGGAAGCGCGCGGCTTGGGCGTTGGGTCAGCTCTGGTGCGGCGCTGCACCGAATTTGCCCGCCACGCAGGCTATCAAGGTATCGTGTTGATGACCCACGCCGCGCTGGACAGCGCGCGCAAGATCTATCTGGCCGAAGGATATCGACTGATAGCTAGCGAAGAGCAGGAAGATTTCGGCAAGCTTGAAGTGACCGAGCACTGGCGGCTCGATCTGTGAGTGCCATCCCCTGGATGTAGGCTCAATCTTTCAGTTTCCAGCCAGATTTGAGCACGCGATAAACAACCAACGCCATCAGCAGGTTGAGCGCACCCAGGCCAAGCGCGGCCTGCACCACTGCGCCTGATCCTGCGCCGATATCGCTTTCGCCCAGGAACCCGTAGCGGAAGCCCGATATGACATAGAAGAAGGGATTGGCGCGGCTCACCGCCTGGAAAGCGCCATGCAAGTTGTCGATTACGTAAAATGTGCCGGATAACAGCGAGAGCGGTGCGACGACAAAATTGGTGATGGCCGCGTTGTGGTCGAATTTCTCTGACCAGATTGAAGTCGCCAACCCGATCAGCGCCAGCATCATCGAGCCCATCAGACCAAACCAGATGACCGCCCACCAATGCGCAATGGTCAGACTTACACCTGGCCAAACCGCAATGGCCAACCCTACCGCGCCGCCCACTATTACCGCCCGCGTAACTGCCGCGGCGATGATTCCGGTCATCAACTCGCCATAGGAAAGCGGCGGCATCAGCAGGTCGATGATCGTGCCCTGGATTTTGCCCGAAAGCAGCGAGAAGGATGAATTTGCAAAGGCATTCTGCATCATTCCCATCACGATCAGGCCCGGCGCAACGAAATCGGCAAATGGTGCGCCCAGCACTTCGCGTCCGCCGCGACCCAGCGCAACGGTAAAGATGACCAGAAAAAGCAGCGTTGTGACTGCCGGACCCCAAATTGTCTGGGTGTGCACCTTGAGAAACCGGCGCACCTCCTTCATATAGAGGCTCCACAAGCCAATGCGGTTGATCCCGGTAATCACCGGCTCGCCGCGCGGCGGAAAGCGGGTCCCTTCGCCCGCAAGCGCTTTATCGAAGGGGGCCTCTGATTTGGGGCTGGCAGCGGGTGCTTGATTGGCCATGCAGGCGCGCCTAGTGCGATGCGGCTGCCGTGACAAGCATCAGGGGCTTTTTTGTCTTGCTGGGAACATTGGTTTCACAGGCAAGAGCATAGGAACTGGAATTTAGATGAGTTGGACCGACGAGCGTATCGCAACGCTGAAGAAGATGTGGGAAGGCGGGGCCACCGCCAGCCAGATCGCCGATGAACTGGGCGCGGTTAGCCGTAATGCCGTGATCGGCAAGGCACACCGGTTGGGGCTGAAATCGCGCCCTTCGCCCGTCAAGGCGAACGACAATAAGGCACCGGCCGGAAAGGCCGCAGCAAAACCTGCCGCTGTCAAGAAGCCGCTGGTTAAACCGGCAGCGTCAAAACCGATTGCCAAGCCGGTGACAAATCAAGCTGTGTCGACAGATCACAGTGCCGATATTCCGTCGCAACCGGTGCCCAATCCGACGCCGGACCTGCCCAAGATCGTGTCGGTCGGCCCGGGCGGATTTCTGCGTCAAGGACCGGGCGATCAGCAACCGCCAATCCCGCCCGCACCGCCGCGCCGCCTTGTGCCGGCCAAGCCGAGCCCCGCAATTGCTGACAAGACCAGCCTGCTTGATTTGTCAGACAAGGTTTGCCGTTGGCCGATGGGGCACCCGGGCGAACCTGATTTTCACTTCTGCGGCGAAGCGGTGAATCCTGGTTATCCGTATTGTGTTGACCATTGCGGGCGCGCGTATCAAGCGCAGCTGCCGCGTGGTGCGCGCAGACCTCCTCCGCCGTTGCCGTTTGGCGGGCCGCGGGTCCGTTAAGAGCCCTGGTTCATGGCCCGGTTGTCTGCAAGGATCGCCGGGCCATTTCATATTGCGAGGACGACCATGTCGCTTTCACTCTACGAAGCTATCGTGCCCGCCTGCCAGCAGATTCTTGGCGGGATGTCTGGACTGATTGACAAGGCACAGGCGCATGTGGCCGAACACGGTCTGGCCGATAGCGAACTGATCGAGGCAAGGCTTGCCGACACCATGTGGGATCTACCATGGCACGCGCGCGCCGTGTGGGTGCACTCGGCCTTTATCATCGATCAGCTGCCCACTGGCGAGTTCTCACCTGACTTTACCGAATTGCCTCGCAGTTGGGATGCAATGCGTGCGCAGATCGCGCAGACACAGGATGAACTGGCTGAAGTCACGCCCGAACAGCTTGAGGAAGTGGCCGACAACACAATCGCTTTCGTTCTGGGGGGCAAGCGATTGATGGAATTCTCTGCACAGAACTTCCTGCTCAGTTTTTCGCAACCGAACTTCTATTTTCATGCCACCACCTTCTACGACATCTTGCGCCATAAAGGGGTGCCGTTGGGCAAGCGTGACTTCATGGGCGTGCCGCGCACACTGGCCTGAGGGCGGGGAATCCCGGAACCGGCTGTATGCCAGACCTTTGTACGGGCAAGGGGGAAAGATCATGCGATTTTTCATTTTCGCAGCATCGCTTTTTGCGGTCAGCCTTTCTGCGCCTGCGCTGGCCGAATTGCCTGGGCCGGTGAAGGACATAATAAATGCCGCGATCGAAAGTGGCGATCCAAAGACCGTGCGCACCGTTATCCACCTTGCGCGGCAGACAAACCCCGGCGATGCGGCAGAGCTTGATGCGCTGCTTGCCGCATATGACGCTGAACAGGCCCGCCTTGCAGCCGAACAGGCGAAACATAAGCAGGAATCGATCCGAAGCGCAGGATTCTTCGAAAATTGGGACGGCAAGGGGGAGCTTGGCGCTTTCCGTAGCGCGGGCAATTCATCCAATACAGGAGGTACAGCGGCGATCTCGCTCAACCGTGAAGGGATAAATTGGGCGCATAAGCTGCGCGGGCGCGCGGACTATCAGCGCAGCAATGGCGTGACCTCGCGCGAACAATATTCATTTGCATATGAGCCCAACTACAACATCTCCGACAGTCTGTTTGTTTTCG
Organism: Sphingomonadales bacterium BRH_c3; assembly: GCA_001515985.1. Classification (GTDB taxonomy): domain Bacteria; phylum Pseudomonadota; class Alphaproteobacteria; order Sphingomonadales; family Sphingomonadaceae; genus Erythrobacter. Next base: position 6,304 of record LOET01000021.1, read on the forward strand.
GGCTCGCGCAATACGAGCGCGACCGGTTCCAGGGCTTTTCCGCCCGCTACGTAGTGTCAGGCGGCATTGGCTACCGAATTATAGACGAAGCCGACTTGCAGCTATCGGCGAAAGTTGGCCCGGCCTATCGCATCATCGACTTCGTGAATGGCGAGAGCGTAAGCAGGATCGCCGGCTTGGTCGGCGTGGATTTCGACTGGAACATCACTGACCGGCTAAAATTGACCCACGATACAAATGCAGTGGCGGAAACCGGCGGTTCGGCAACGGTCATCGTTGATTCCAGCAACACCAGCGTGAATCTTGTCACCGGCCTCAACGCCAAGATCAGCGACAAAGTTACGACACGCTTTTCCTACGCTATCGAGTATGACAGCAATCCGCCCGAAGGCGCGGTGAAGACCGATACTCTCAGCAGGTTTACGCTGATCTACGATTTTTGACCCTTCGTGGCGAACCAGATCGTGTGGTGCGGCCCCTTGTTGTTGGGGCGCGCGCGGACAGTTTGCACATCGACCAGGAACCCCGCATCCTTGAGCCGACCGGTGAATTTATGGTCGGGCGCAGCTGACCATATCGACAGAACCCCGCCCGGCTTCAGCGCGTCGCGCATGCGGGCGATGCCGGTCCGGGTGTAAAGCCGCTCGTTACCGTCGCGCACGATCCCGTCCGGGCCATTGTCGACGTCGAGCAGGATCGCGTCAAACTTGTCGCAAGTGCCGTCATTGGCGTCATCGACTATCGCGGCCACATCGCATAGCACGACCTCGCCGTGAGGATCGGCAAGGGTGTTGCCGGTGAGATGGGCGAGCGGGCCGTGCGCCCAGTCGATTATCTCCGGCACAACCTCTGCCACTACGATCCGCCCCTTGGGGGGCAGCTTTGCCAGCGCGGCACGATAGGTAAAGCCCATGCCATATCCACCAATCAATATGCGCGGTGCGGGTGCGGTGAGGCGTTCCAGCGTCAATAGGGCCAACTGCTCTTCACTGAACTGCATGCGGGTACCCATCAACTCGTCACGCCCGAGCATGATGATGAAGTCACGCCCGTGGCTGACCAGGGTGAGTGTGTCACCGCCGGGAATCTGCGCTGTTGCAATCGTTTCGCGGGGAAGCATGGGTTTCTCCAAAGCAAAAGGGCCGCGGGCGAACCCGCGACCCCTGCTGTCATCATGCCGAAGGGTCTAGTCCTTCAGGAAGTCAGGGATGTGTGCGGGGCCGTCGCTACCGCGATCGCTGCCACGGTCGCGGCGTCCCCCACGGTCACCACCACGATCGCGGTTGCCACGCGGTCCGCGCCGGTCACCCCGATCTCCACGATCGCCGCGCGGTTCACGCGGTTCGCGCGGTGGGCGGGTGTCTTCCAGCTCTTCGCCGGTTTCCTGGTCAACCACACGCATCGACAGGCGGACCTTGCCGCGGTTGTCGATCTCGAGCACCTTGACCTTTACCGCCTGGCCTTCGGAAACGACATCGGTCGGCTTTTCCACGCGTTCGTTTTTCATTTCGGAAACGTGGACGAGGCCGTCCTTGCCGCCCATGAAGTTCACGAAAGCGCCGAAATCGACGATGTTGACAACCTTGCCGTCGTAGATCTTGCCGACTTCGGCTTCTTCCACGATTCCGGCAATCCACTTGCGGGCGGCCTCGATCTGGCTGAGGTCTGAAGAGGAGATCTTGATCAGGCCTTCATCGTCGATGTCCACCTTGGCGCCGGTTTCGGCCACGATCTCTCGGATTACCTTGCCGCCAGTGCCGATAATGTCGCGGATCTTCGATTTGTCGATCTGCATCGTCTCGATACGCGGGGCATGGGCTGACAGTTCGCTACGGGCCGAACCCAGCGCCTTGGCCATTTCACCCAGGATGTGCGCACGGCCGGCCTTCGCCTGTTCGAGCGCCTTGGTCATGATTTCCTGCGTGATGCCGGCAACCTTGATGTCCATCTGCAAGGAGGTGATGCCAGCTTCGGTGCCAGCCACCTTGAAGTCCATGTCGCCCAGGTGATCTTCGTCACCCAGAATATCGGACAGCACGGTGAACTCGTCACCTTCCAGGATCAGGCCCATCGCGATGCCCGAAACCGGGCGCGTAATCGGAACGCCTGCGTCCATCATGCTGAGACAGCCGCCACACACCGTCGCCATCGAGGACGAGCCATTGCTTTCGGTAATGTCTGACAGAACGCGGATAGTGTAGGGGAAGTCCTCCTTGGAAGGGAGCACCCCGCGCAGCGCCCGCCAGGCAAGCTTTCCGTGCCCAACATCGCGGCGGCTCGGCATGCCGAAACGCCCCACTTCGCCCACCGAATAGGGGGGGAAATTGTAGTGCAGCATAAAGTTCTGATAGGTCAGGCCTTCCAGCCCGTCGATCATCTGCTCGGCATCCTTGGTGCCCAGCGTGGTGGTGCAGATTGCCTGCGTTTCCCCGCGGGTGAACAGCGACGAACCATGCGCGCGCGGCAGGAAGCCGACGATCGCCTCGATCGGGCGAACTTCATCAACCTTGCGTCCGTCGATCCGCTGGCCATCCTTGAGTATGGCGCTACGAACGATCTCCGATTCGAGCTTCTTGACCACCTTACCAGCAGCCATCTGCGTTTGCCCATCGGCATCGGCGAAGGCTTCCTTTGCCTTGGCGCGGGCCGCATTGATCGCTTCGCTGCGGGCAGACTTGTCGGTCAGCTTGTAAGCGGCGGCGATATCTTTGCCGACCAACTTCTTGAGCTGATCCTTGATCGCGGAATTGTCGCTGGTTGCGATTTCCCACGGGTCTTTGGCCGCTTGTTTGGCGAGATCGATAATCGCGCCGACCACCTTGCGGCATTCGGCATGTGCGAACATGACGGCGCCCAGCATGATTTCCTCCGAAAGCTCCTTGGCTTCGGATTCGACCATCATCACGGCCTTGTCAGTGGCGGCAACAACCAGGTCGAGCGCGCTGTCGGCGGCCGCAGCCTGCGCCGGGTTGAGCGTGTACTCGCCGTCTTCATAGCCAACACGGCAAGCGCCGATCGGACCCATGAAAGGTACACCCGAAATGGTCAGTGCGGCCGAGGCAGCGATCATCGCCAGCACATCGGGCTCGGTCTCGCCGTCATAGCTGAGAACCTGACAAATAACGTTGATTTCGTTATAGAAACCTTCGGGGAACAGCGGCCGCAGTGGGCGGTCGGTGAGGCGCGAGATCAGCGTTTCCTTTTCGGTCGCGCCGCGTTCACGCTTGAAGAAGCCGCCGGGGATACGGCCCGCAGCAGAGAATTTTTCCTGATAGTGGACGGTGAGCGGGAAGAAATCCTGCCCTTCCTTGACGCTCTTTGCGGCAGTTACCGCGCAAAGCACTACGGTTTCGCCGTAAGTGGCGAGGACCGCGCCGTCAGCCTGACGGGCAATGCGGCCGGTTTCCAGAGTGAGGGTTTTGCCGCCCCATTCCAGTGATACGGTTTTCGTGTCGAACATTGATTTTCCTTAACGAACCCGCGCGCCATATTGCGTCACGGGGCCTACAATTTCCGGGCAAGCCGTCCCGGTCCGGTGCGGGGCCTGTCGCGGCCCTTGGCCGACTTCGCCTTATTGCGAAGCCTGACCCATTCTCGTCATCCCGGCGAAGGCCGGGATCCATTTTCCACCAGGCGCTGCGGCCCGATGGATCCTGAAACAAGTTCAGGGTGGCGCAAACGCAAACGGCCCGCCGAAGCGGGCCGTGCTCATTGCGTCACTTACGCAGACCCAGTTTCTGGATCAGGGCGTTATAGCGCTCGACGTCTTTCTTCTTGAGATAGGCAAGAAGGGTGCGGCGCTTGTTGACCATCATCAGAAGCCCGCGACGCGAGTGATTGTCCTTGTGATGGCCCTTGAAATGTTCGGTGAGGTTGCGGATGCGCTCTGTGAGGATCGCGACCTGCACTTCCGGACTGCCCGTATCCTTGTTGTCTCGGGCGTTGTCCTTGATAATTTCCTGCTTTTTTTCGGCAGTTACCGACATATGTGTACTCTCTTACTCTGCGACATCTGGAAGATTGAAACCCCTCACGACTTTCGCCGTGCCACCGATGATTTCCATCAACGCCACCGGGGTTTGTCCCAGCTTTGCGAAATAGAGCCCGTCGGTTTGGGGCAGCCCGGAAATAACCCGGCCCTGGCGGGCCGCCTGCGCACTTTCCGGATCGAGTTGAAGAGCCGGGATGTCGTCCAGCCCCGCTTCGAGCGGCAGGAGTAGGTCTTGAAGAGGCGCGCCCTTACCGATTTCCTCGAGTTTGTCCAGTGAAATCGCCTGATTCTCGTGGAACGGGCCAGCCTTAATTCGCCTTAAATAGGTGACGTGGCCGACCGTGCCAAGGGCATGCGCAATATCGCGCGCCAGGCTGCGGATATAGGTGCCCTTCGAAACATGCGCGACCAGCGTCACGCTGTCGGCCCGCTCGAGCGGCGGACCAGGGTCGAAGGGATCGGGGCGGCCAGTAGTCGTCTGAAAAGTTGAACGCAGCTGCTGATCAATGCGTTCGCCCGCGAAAACCAGCGAGTGGATCTTCACCGCCCGCATTTTCATATTCACTTTTTCACCAGCCCGCGCCAGATCATATGCCCGGCGCCCATCGACCTTGAGTGCGGAGTAGGCAGGCGGCGCCTGTTCGATATCGCCGGTGAAATGTTCCAGCACCGCCGCAATTGCCGCCATTGGCGGGCGGCGGTCGGAAGTTGCGACAACCGCGCCCTCGGTATCGAGCGTATCGGTTTCTTCGCCGAATGCGATGGTGAATTCATAGATCTTGCTCGCATCGAGCATCCGCCCGGCAAGCTTGGTCGCCTCGCCCAGCGCGATCGGCAGCACACCTTCGGCCAGCGGATCGAGCGTGCCGCCATGACCAACCTTGGTCCTGGAATAACCGCCCTGGCGCAGCACCCGCTTGACCGCACTGACCGCCTGGGTCGAGCCGAGCCCGCGCGGCTTGTCGAGGATCAGCCAGCCATGCGGGATCACTGGTCAGCAACCGCGCTTGCCAGCCCAAGGTATTTGTCTAGCGTCCAGTTGATCGGCGGTCCGATCGTGTTTTCGAGCACGCCCAATTGCGGGGCAAACCAGGTCATCGCAATCAATCCGAAGAACAGCAGCATCCCGTAAGGCCGCAATTGTCGATAACTGCGGGCGAGGGCGGGCGGTAGCAGCCCCTCGACAATGTGCGAACCGTCAAAGGGCGGGATAGGCAACAGGTTGAACACGCCCAGGAAGACGTTGATCAGGATGAAGAAAAACAGGCCCGTCGACAGGTAATGGTTTACGCCATCCGGCCCCGTCAGCATCGGCATACTGCCATCGCCAGCCAGCAATTGCGCCCCATCGGGCATGCTGAGCCCCAGTGCGATTGCGCCCAGCGCCGCCAGCACGAAATTTGTCGCCGGGCCGGCAGCGGCCACTGCCATCATGCCGTAACGCGGATTGTCGAGCCGGTCCTGCCGTACCGGTACGGGTTTTGCCCAGCCGAACACCGGCGCACCCGCCAAGGCCAGCATGCCGGGCACCAGCAAAGTTCCCACCGGGTCAACATGGCGGATCGGATTGAGGCTCAGCCGCCGTTGGTCGTGCGCGGTGGTATCCCCCAGCAACAAGGCAGAATAGCCATGCGCCACTTCGTGAAATACGATGGCAATGATCAGGCAGGGGATCAGGATTGCCGCCAGCAGAATGGTGTCAGTCATTGAGGGTAGGTAGTGCCGTCGCGCGGCTTATGCCAGCGCCTGGCTGAAATGCTTGCGGCATAAAGCCACATAGCGGTCATTGCCGCCAATCTCGGTCTGCTGGCCCTGCTTCACTGCCTTGCCATCGGCATCGACCCGCAGGTTCATCGTCGCCTTGCGCCCGCAATGGCAGATCGCCTTCAGCTCGACAAAGGAATCGGCGATTCCCAGCAACGCTGCCGAACCGGGAAACAGCTTTCCCTGGAAATCCGTGCGCAGGCCATAGCACACCACGGGAGTGCCGGTGTCATCGGCCAGCCGCGCGCATTGCCACACCTGTTCCTCGGTCAAGAATTGCGCTTCGTCGATCAACACGCAGTCAACCCGGCCTTGCGAATGCTCTTGCAGCACGAATTCGAGAATATCGGTTTCGGCGGTGAAACGATGCGCATCGCTGGAAAGGCCGATCCGGCTGCTGATCGCGCCAAAGCCCGGCCTGTCGTCAATCGCGGCGGTCCACAGCGAAACCCGCATGCCCCGTTCGCCATAGTTGAACGCTGCCTGGAGCAAGGTTGAGCTCTTCCCCGCGTTCATGCTGGCGTAGTAGAAATAGAGCTTGGCCATGTCAGGCTGATAGGCGAGCGGCGGGAACCGCACCAGCCATGGCAGCGTTCAATTCACAGGGAAACAAGGATGGCGGAAACGCTGGGTGTCACGGTGCGATGCACAGCCTGGCGCATGGCGATTGCAAGCAGCCCTTCACAAGAGGTATAATGCTCTGATGACGGTAGCCCGCAACTTGCTGACCTTGTTGGCAGCAATCCTGATTGGTGCAGCGACACCGGGGGGCGAATTTTACACTGTTGATACGGCTGCCAGCAAGCTTTCGGCCAAGGTCGGCTTCTTGGGCATTGGCAGCAAGCACGCCGGTTTTCCTTCGGTTTCGGGCACGGTCCGGCTCGATCGCGCAAGGCCGCAGGATATCGCTCTCGATGTGTCGATCGATGCGCGTGCGCTGACCGCTGGCGATGAATTGACTTTGAAGCGCCTCAAGGGCGAGAAATTCTTCTGGGTCGAGAAATATCCGACCGTTCGCTTTATCGGCCGGGAGATGGCGCTTGATACGCCCGTGTCCGGCAAGGTGACAGGTGATCTGACTGCGCGCGGCGTTACACGGCAGGTCACCTTGGCTGTAAGCTTTGACCGGCCGCCGGGTGAACTGAAGCCGGGGGATCCGGTTACACTGACGGGCGAAACCCGCATCAATCGCTATGCGTTCGGCATGACCTCCTATCGCCTGATCGTGGGCAAATGGGTCAATATCCAGCTCAGGGCTCGAATGGTGCCGCAACCGGCCGCCTAGAGCGCCAATGCGCGATATCAGTGGGTGAGGGCGCGGCGCATGCGGTAACGCCCGCCATCGAATTGCTCGAACAGCTGCGCGATGTGCGGGTGATCTATTGGCTCTCCTGACGGGTCGGCGAGCAGATTCTGCTGGCTGACATAGGCGACGTAGGAACTATCATCGTTCTCGGCCAGCAGGTGATAAAAGGGCTGGTTTCGGCCAGGGCGGATTTCCTTCGGGATCGCCTCGTACCATTCCTCGCTATTGGCGAAGACCGGATCGATATCGAAGATCACGCCGCGGAAATCGAACATCCTGTGGCGCACGATATCGCCGATCCCGAAGCGGGCCTTGACGTGGCGCGGCGCCTCGATTGTGCGGCCCGCCTGGCTGGAAAAGAACACAGCACGTTCCATGGTGGGGCAGGATATGGGCTTTCGCAGTTGCGAAACAAGATGTGTGCTGTGCGAAGTCCCCAGTTTCGGCGCGATTTGGGGCTTGGCAAGGCGCAGGGCTTGGGCTAACCGCGGCGCTCGCTTCGACCGGGGCCACTGGCCCGACAAGCGCACCCTGAATGCGGAGAGGTGGCAGAGAGGTCGAATGCGCCGCACTCGAAATGCGGTATAGGGGAAACCCTATCGTGGGTTCGAATCCCACCCTCTCCGCCACTTTGGAACAAAGCTGGGCACTGTGCCCGGCGATGTTCCCGAACCGCCTGAAGCAAGCGTCCGCAGCAGGTCTGACTTCGATCCCATGATGCGGACCTCGCCGTCGCTGACTTCGACCCGCTGCGCCAACGCACGGAGATGGTCGCGGCGATAACCCCCACCGGGCAAACGGATTCGCTGACGAGCGGTCTGCGCGAACTTCGCAAGCATCGGCGCGGTGATCGCCTTTTGACCTGCGCTTTCCAGCATTGCTGATGCGCGGTCGGCATCGGCGCGCGACTGGTCGCGAATGGCCTTGAGACTGGCGATCCGCTCTTTGAGGTCTGGATCATCGAGGTCAGCAACACCGCTTTCGATGGCATCGTAGAGCCGCTTGAGCCGTAGCTCGGTTTCCGTGGCGCGCTTGTTCAACTCAGCGATGTGCTCGCGTCGGCGCTCTGTGCGCTCCTGCCGCCTGTCGAGAACGGCCGCCAGCACCTGCTCCAGCCTTGCTGGGTCAAGCAAACGCCCCTCCAGATGCTTTGCTACCAGCGTGTCGAGCTTCTCCATCGGCACGGTCATGCCGCTGCATGCGGTCGGCCCCTGCCTAGCCTTGGTCGAGCAGGTGTAGTAGCGATAGCGACCACCCTTGCCGGTGCGGATGGTCATGGCTCCGCCGCACTTGGCACAATGGATCAGACCGGTCAGCAGCGTGGGACCGCCGACAACCTGCGGCGGTGTCACCTTGGGGTTGCGCGCCTTCATGCGCGCCTGCACGGCGTCGAACGTCGCCTGATCGATGATTGGCGGCACCGCCACCGGGATAACTTCGTCTGCGGGCTTAAGCGCCTTCGACTTGCTCCGCTTGTTGAACTCGTGCCTTCCGATGTAGGTCTGGCGGGTCAGCATGCGGTGAACGGTGCCGATTCCCCAGCGCCCGCCGTCACGCGTGAAGATGCGGCGTTCGTTGAGGTATTTGGTGATGGCCTTGACGCCCATGGGGCCGGAAGTGCCGTCTCCCGCGAGCGCCAGCCGAAACGCCAGCCGTACCGTCTCGGCGTGCAGCGGGTCGATCTCCAGCTTCTTCTTGATCTTGGCCCCGCGCTGCTCGGCGGCGACAACGCGGTAGCCGATCGGCGGCAGTGAGCCGTTCCAGAACCCCTGCCGCGCATTCTCCTTCAAGGCGCGAAGAACGTGTTTGGCGTTTTCCTTGGACTGGTACTCGTCGAACAGCGCCATGATCTGGCGCATCATGACGTGCATCGGATCGTCGCCCATCTCCTGGGTGATCGATACGAGGCGGATGCCGTTCTTCGCCAGCTTGCGGACATAGAACTCAAGCTCGAAGTGGTCGCGGAAGAACCGGCTGAACGAATGGACCACCACGACCTCGAACGGGGCGGGTTTTGCTGTGCCTGCCTCGATCAGCTTCTGGAACTCAGGGCGGCGATCGTTTGTGGCGGACGCGCCTGCGTCCACGAATGTCTCCACCAGCTGGTAGCCGCGCGCAGCGCAATAGGCTTCCCCTTGCTTGCGCTGATCGGGGATCGATACGTCGTGCTCGGCCTGCCGCGCGGTGGAAACGCGCAGATACAGGGCGGCGCGCAGCGGAACGGAGCTGGAGGCAGCGTCGGTCATGCTGCGCTCCCCAAGGCGCGCTGCACCGCGTCAGGGTCACGGTCGATGACGAGAAGATAGGCGCGCGTCGGGCCCTCAGGCACGCGCTGCTTTTGCTCCCAATGCCGGAGCGTCTTGACCGAGAAGCCGAAGCGCCCAGCGAACTCCGGCTGCGTCATGCCAAGCTTGGCGCGGATTGCTTTCACATCAATCTCCTGCGGAATGTACACGCCAAAGGAGCTATCCTTCAGCATGCCCTCAACGTCAGTGACCTCTCCAGCCATCGTGTGCTCCTTGTCGGCCATGATGCGCCACGCCGCTGCCGTTACGTAGGGCGTGTTTTTGAAGGTCGCACGGCAACGACTTCGTGTAATCCAGCATGCTCCGTTGAGGTACTCAATGCAAGAGTTCCTCAAGCGAAAGACGGAATTCTGAGCGGTCAGACCGGGCCGAGAAGCTCATCGAAGACATCGCCAAACCATGCCTCGAACACCGCTACCTCTGCATCGGTGACTGAAATCTGTGCTGGCCAATCGTCGCTGACGCTCCACCGCTCTAAATCGTGCTTGGGCGGACGACCCCGGAACGGCCATGGCTCGCCGAGCAGTTGTTCGAGCTGCTTGGACGCGGTGGGTTCATGATGACGCGGCTTGCGGGGCATCGCACCAGAATCGGCGATGCCAGGCGACAGCGGAACCACGCATGTCTTCGCTGGACTTCGCTTCGTATCAGCGCGCGCAAATAGGGGCTATGGTCGGGCCAAGGCGGACAACGGCGATAGAAGCGTAGCGCTCGCTCCGCTTTCCTGTCCGTTCTTTGGTTCGGTGCGGATGCGTTCTTCCGTCCCGGCGCACGATTCGATCCCGGCGGATGGGCGGCGGCGGTCAAGACCGGCGCTCACAGCGCCGCCCGCAGGGCTTGGTCTTGAGGGGCGGCGCGCATTTGCCGATGCTGGTCGCTTGCGGGAGGCCTGCTGGGGCGACGTGTCGTGTTTCTGCTACCATCCCCAGTTCTTGGTATTGACGTCACTCGAAACCGCGCAGCGGCCCACATACGGAACCGCTGATGCGTCCTGTTTGGCGTCATCGGTGCGGATGATGATCGCCGGAGAGGTGCAAGTTGCTCAACAGCTTGCTAGACTGGTCGGACGATGCGTACCGACCTTGATCATCTGCCCCCGCAAAAGCAGCGCGAGCTGGAGCGCGTGGTGCAGCTGATCTTCGAGGAGTTCGACGACGCCTTCGCGCTGGCCAAACACGAGTGGAAGAAGGCCGGACGCATCCTCAAGGTGATCCTCTACGGGAGCTATGCCCGCGGCACCTGGGTCGATGAGCCGCATACCGCCAAGGGCTATCAGTCGGACTTCGATCTGTTGATCATCGTCAGCGACAAGCGGCTGGCAGACAGGGTGAAGTACTGGGCCAAGCTCGATGAGCGGCTGATGCGTGAGTACGGAGTGACCGGCACACTGCGCACGCCGGTCAACTTTATCGTCCACACTCTGCAGGAGGTGAACGACGGGCTCGCCCATGGGCGGTATTTCTTCATGGACGTGAAGGCCGAAGGGATCGCGGTCTACCAGTCCGATGACACCGAGCTGCACACGCCCAAGCCGAAGACGCCGACGCAGGCTCTGAAGATGGCGCAGGAGTACTTTGTGGAATGGATGACGGCGGCCCAAGGTCGAGCGAAGCTTGCAAGGTATGCCGTCGATGAGGGCATGAACAAGCACGCAGCATTTGAATACCATCAGGCTACCGAAGGCCTCTATCACTGCGTGCTACTAGTGATGACCTTCTACACCCCTCATGTTCATAATCTCGCGTTTCTGCGCACACAGGCTGAGCGGATCGATCCGCGCCTCACTTATGTCTGGCCGCGCGAACTGAAGAAGGATCGCGCGCGGTTCGAGAAGCTCAAGGACGCTTACGTCAAGGCGCGCTACTCGAAGCACTACCGCGTGACGAAGGATGAGCTTGAGTGGCTCGGCTCTCAGGTCGAGGAACTTGGCCGCGTCGTGCACGAGGTGTGCTCGGAGCGCATTGAGAAGCTCAAAGCCGAAGCGAAGGCGAGGCCTGACAAGGTTCATTGACCGCGAAGAAGACGCAAGTCCGCTTTCATGGTTTCATAGTAACAAGCCGTGATCCTGGGATCGACCCTATGTTGGGGGGGGTAGGAGATCGCTGCCAATGCGATTTACAGCGGGCCCTAACCCAAACGAGCTGACGAGTGCCGCCGCTCCCCAAAATGACTACCTTTCGAGCTTGGCCTCAAGGGCTTCGTCAAAGAGACGAAATGTTTCCTGAACCTGATCAAGGTCCCCCGGCAGAGGAAATTGATCAGGATGTTCGTAACGCAACCAGTGAGAAAGATATGGCTGCTGCATAATTTCGGCTAGGTTGCGAACGGCGGCCATGTCATGCTCGAAACCTCCTCTCTCTACGCGATCTACCGCATCGAGGAGATTGTGGCCCAACCGCTTGAGGTCATTCGGAGAAATTTCTGCTTCAACCGAACAGACTGCCGCTTTGAGCATGAGTTCAAGTCCGAGGCCCAATAGATAATGAGTGGACAAGGAGAAGATGCCGTTGAAGGCGAAGTGTTCCGGATCTTCTAGACCATGCTCTTCAGCGTATCGAATTGCTGCCTGATACAACTGAAAGGCAGAAAGTGCGTGGGACCTGCCTACCTGATAGAGTTGTTGTGCAAGTTCTTTGCTCATTTTATCAGCTTACATCGTTTTTGGAGCTCATCAAAACCCCCACCAGCGGTAAAATGACGCAATCTGCGGCGACCCTGAAAGCGGACCGGCAGCTAAAGCGCCGCATGCGCCAAAATCTGTCCTTATGAAAACGACCCCGAAGCGGTCATAATGCTCGTAATCAGAACTTGCGCAAACGCTAGGGTCAATGAGAGACAGGAACGCGAAAGAGCCGGCACGAAGTCCACCGACCTTGGCACGGGACTTGTCCGAGGGCACTTCGATGTTTCGCATGTCACGGAGAGCAGTATGCGGGTCAAGGATAGCGCAATCGATACAGACCGGGAGCCATTTTCGCCACGTATAGAGAATATCATGGGTCTTGCGATGCTCGGTGGGGCTCTTGTCCTTTTCCCTTCCCCAGGAGTTTGGAATGAGGAGGTATATATTGTCGCGAGGTCGACGGCTTTCCCGCTGGCACTTACATGCGGCTTTTGGGCACTAAGATGTCGGAAAATTCAATGGGTAATTTTCGCTTTCCTTGGAATTTTGAGCTTCAATCCAATTTCACCAATTTTGGGAAATGAAAGCTGGGATGCCTTCGGAGGTTTTTTCTCTATCGGATTTGGAATTCTTGCGCTTCATCTGATAAATTCAGAAACGTCAAAATTTTCTTCTTCCCTCTTTGGTTCGGTTGGTGCAGTTTTGATATGCCTAACTGTATATGTAAATTATAATATGCCACGCGGGGCAAAATACTACACTG
>LOET01000022.1 GCA_001515985.1 Sphingomonadales bacterium BRH_c3
AGCGCGCGCCACATGGGTGCGCGCCGCCGCTTCGCTGCCACCGGGCAGCACGAAGCTCGTCAAAGGCTGAAGATTTTCATTGAGCCCGTCGATCGCCCGTTCGAGCCATAGGGCCTGGCCCGGAACCACGCGCAGGACCATTTCCGAGGGCGCGAAATCGCCATCCGCCGCAGGTGTGGCAAGATCGGCACCAAGATCGAACAGATCGTTCTGGATGCGGAACAGGGCATCGGCATGTGCACCCTTGCCCAGTGCGGCGGCCGCAAGCCCGATCGCGCTATTGGCCTCATCGACCTTGCCGATCGCCGCAATCCTGAGCGACGCCTTGGCCACGCGCGATCCATCGACCAGCCCGGTCGATCCATCATCACCGGTGCGGGTGTAGATCTTGTTGAGCTTGACCACAGGCCGCGCGCAACTCGCGCCTACTGGCCGATGGCAAGGATGATCGCGACCACCGCCACGGCCAGCGCCTGATACTTGATGCGGGCGAACATTGCCCGGTTCTGCATCAGCTGCATTTCCTTGACGGTTTCGCCTTCACCCGATTCAAGATCGATCTTGGTCGTCTGCAGGAAAGCCACGATCCCGCGGACCAGCGAGAACACCACCAGTCCCATCAGGACTACGAGCGCAATGATAAGAAGAACTGTCATGCGCTCCATTTAGGCCTTCGAGAGCGAGATACCAGCAGGAAAACGCTGCAACCGCAGTTGCGCTGCAAGCAACACCCCGTCTTCACCCGCCTTGCGCCGATCGGCAAGCGAAGTGCTGCCCCTGCGTTTTGCCAGCTTCTTCCCGCTCTCGTCGAGCAGCAAGGCGTGGTGGTGCCAGCGCGGCACGGGCAGATCGAGCAGTGCCTGCAGCAGACGGTGTATATGCGTCGCATCGAACAGGTCTGCCCCGCGCGTCACCAGCGTTACCCCGTCCGCCGCATCGTCGAGCGTGACCGCGAGATGATAGCTGGCGGGCTCATCCTTGCGCACCAGCACCACATCGCCGAACTGGCCTGGATCGGCCGGGATTACCCCTGCGATCTCGTCTTCCCACTCAAGCGGCCCCGCCAGCGCGATGGCCTTGTCCATATCGAGCCGCAAGGCGGCGGGCCGCGACGGATCGGGCGCGCTTCGCTTGCAGGTGCCGGCATAGACCGGTCCGTCAGGCCCGATGCGCAGGCTGGCCGCCGCAACCTGCTGGCGGGTGCAGGTGCAACGGTAGAGCAGGCCCCTATCGAGCAGGCGCTGCGCTGCCGCCTGATAGCTTTCCAGCCTGCCCGATTGCGCGGGCACTTCCTCACACTCGAGCCCCAGCCAGGCGAGATCGCGCCGAAATTCCTCTGCCAGTTCGGGCCGGCTGCGCGCGCCGTCGATATCCTCGATCCGCAGCAGGAAACGCCCGTCCGCCGTTTTGGCCAGATCATGCGCGATAATTGCGCTATAAGCATGCCCCAGATGCAGCATACCGTTGGGGCTGGGCGCGAATCTGGTGACGATCATGCTTGACTCGAATTTCCGGTAAACTGCCGCATGGGTCAAACCATGCTTGTGGAAACACATTTTGTCACGGGGTTGACGCTTTCATCGGCAAGTGATTCTGTGAGATCAATCAGGGAGGACACATGACCGTGTGGCGTCAAAGTGTTTAAGGCCGAACTGATCGACCAGGCGGCGCGATACCGCAGCCCGGGCGGGGATCCAACGCGGAACCTTTCGTCCTGCCCCGCGCTGGTGCTCAATGCCGATTACACTCCGCTGTCCTATTACCCGCTCAGCCTGTGGCCGTGGCAGACCGCGATCAAGGCGGTGTTCCTCGACCGGGTGGATATCGTTGCCAGCTATGAGCGCGAAGTGCATTCGCCCAGCCTCGACATGAAGATCCCCAGCGTGATCGCGCTGCGGCAATATGTGCGGCAAAGCGAATTTCCCGCCTTCACACGCTTCAACCTGTTCCTGCGGGACAGTTTCCAGTGCCAGTATTGCGGCGCGCATGACCACTTGACCTTCGACCATGTGATCCCGCGCCGAATAGGCGGCAAAACCACATGGGAAAACATCGTCACCGCCTGCGCGCCGTGCAATGCCAGGAAAGGCGGGCGCACGCCGAAACAGGCACAGATGCACTTGCACGAAAGGCCGATCCGCCCGACCAGCTGGCAATTGCAGCAGCGCGGGCGGCTGTTCCCGCCCAACCACTTGCACGAAACCTGGCTCGACTATCTCTATTGGGATATCGAACTGGAAGAGTGAGCGGGGCCTCCGCAAGCAAGCCTGGTAACAATCATTTGCCGCTGGCAGCTTCGATCACCCGTTCCGCCTGAGCGTTCGCATTGTCCATTGCTATGCGTACACAGCTACTATCCTTGACCTGGGGATAGTCTTTGGAAATCTCGTCACAGCCCGCTCTGGCTGCTTCGCGAAGCCTATGTTTCAGCTTGTCCACATCAGCCTGAGACGTGAGATCAAGGTCCGCAAAGCTCACCTGCCGCTTTGCGGTGTAGACCATGACCTTGGCAAAGCCGGCGTCTTCATTTTCCTGCTTTTGCACCGAAACCTGGGGTGCGATCACAGTGATTTCCTGCGAACTTTCCGCCTGCGCTACAGCAATCTGGGGATTGGCCAGGGCCAGCATTGAAATGACGGCCAGACCTGAAATGGCAACCTTGTTCATGATCAACCCTCCTTATCGAAATATGTTGAGCCACACTTTCGGGAGGAGCGAGGCAAAACCAATTTGCGACAACAGGAAGCTGCAATACATGGGTCCTGGCCGCAGCACTCTCCCTCAATTTGCCCTGTCTGGCACTTATGCGGGAAGCTGTAATTGATCACGGTCAAAAGCGTGGGCGAAGTGGGCCCACTTCCGATGATTGATGCGACTATTCAAAATGGGCCAGCGTCACGGGCAGCTAGAGGCGCAATTTGAGACATTCGAGTCACTGCTGCCCATTGCCTGAACATCTCGAACTCGTCATTGCGAGGAGCGAAAACCGGCCCCCAACCGATTGCCCTGCCCACTCCGCACAATGACGAATTAGGTGACTGCTGCGCGTTGCAAGAATTCGGGCCGATTCCATTCCCCGCTCGCTATCACCTCGGACAAATGCCGCGCGGCCTCGGCCATGTCCGCGAACCGCAAGTATGCGGGCGCAAAGCCCAGTCGCAATATATCGGGATCGCGGAAATCGCCGATCACGCCCCGTGCGATGAGGGCCTGGCAGATAGCGTAAGCCTCAGGATGGCGGAACGAGAGCTGGCTGCCGCGCGCCGCACTGCCCGGCTGGCTGGCGAGCTCGAGATCGAGGCCCCATTGGCGCAAGGCTTCGAGGAAGAATTCCGACAGCGCCTGCGATTTGGCGTAAAGCCGCTCGACCCCGATCTCCGCAATCAGCTCAACGCCGACCTCCAGAGCCGCCAGCCCCAGGATCGGCGATGTACCGCATTGCAGCCGGTCGATCCCCGGTGCGGGCGCATAATCGTCGCTGAAAGCAAAGGGCGCTGCGTGCCCGAACCAGCCGGTCAGCGGTTGGTTGAGCGCTGTATGATGGCGCTCGGCAACGAAGGCATAGGCAGGCGCACCCGGCCCGCCGTTCAAATATTTGTAGCCGCAACCGACCGCGAAATCGGCCCGGCACGCATTGAGTTCGACCGGCAGCGCGCCGCCTGAATGCGACAGGTCCCACAGCACCAGCGCGCCTGCCTCATGCGCCGCACGGGTCAGCGCCGCCATGTCGAACACGTCACCCGATTTGTAATGCACATGGGTCAGCAGCAGCAGCGCGACGTCATCGCCCAATGCTTCGGCGATTTGCCCTCGATCGGCCAGCCGCCGCTGCGCCAGCCCCTGCCGCTCAAGCCCCGCGATCATGTAGAGATCGGTGGGGAAGTTGCCGGGTTCGCTCAGGATCACCTTGCGGCCGGGGCGCATGTCGAGCGCGGCGGCGATCAGCTTGAACAGGTTGACGCTGGTGCTGTCAGCGGCAACGACTTCATGCGGCTGCGCACCGATCAGTGGGGCGATCTTGCCCCCCACGCGCCGCGCCGCGCCGATCCAGTCGGCATCGTTCCAGCTGCGGATCAACCCTTCGCCCCATTCGCCGCGGATTACCTGCTCGAGCCGGGCGGGCGTCGCGCTGGGCAGAGCGCCCAGCGAATTGCCATCGAGATAGATCACGCCTTCGGGCAGCAGAAATCGCTCGCGATATTCGCTCAGCGGATCGGCGGCATCGAGTTCCCTTGCCCGCTCAAGCATCGGCCAATTCCCGCAGCACCGCTCGCACCGGCGAGGCATCTCCGCCGACGATCGGCAGCGGCAGCGCGATCAGCTCGTATCGCCCAGGCGGCACATCGTCGAGCACCAGCCCTTCGAGCACGCGCATATCCGCCTTGAGCACCGCCTTGTGCGCATCCATCGTTTTCGAATTTTGCGGATCGATCGAAGGGGCATCGGTGCCGACCAGTTTCACGCCCTGCGCCGCCAGCCACTCGATCGTTTCAAGGGCGATGGCGGTGAAATGCGTGACCCACTCATCATGCGGAAAGCGCTCGTATGTGCGGAAGAGCACGCGGTCCACACTGTCCAGATGGGGAAGGTCACCCACCAGCACGGCGCCCTTGCTGTGCCGCGCATCGACCACCAGACATTCACCGATATAGGCATCGAGTTCGACCGATGCGATGTCGGGCGAGGCAGCATCGTAATGGAGCGGGGCATCGGCATGCGCGCCCGAATGGGTCGACATGGTGAGCGCCGAGACATTGACCGGAGAGCTCTCCCCGATCTGCCAGGTGGCCGCCTGCCCGAATGCGGTATCTCCGGGCCACACCGGCAGGCCCGGGCGCAGCCGCTGCGAAATGTCCCAAATGCGGCGGGCGGATTTCCAGCTGCTCATATCGCGGTCCGTACGCTCAGCAGTTCTGGGAAGAAGGCCTGCTTCAGCACCCCGGCGAGGTAGGGCACGCCCGGCGTTCCGCCCGTTCCGCGCTTGAAGCCGATGATGCGCTCGACCGTCTTGAGGTGGCCGAAGCGCCAGCGCTGGAAATGATATTCGAGGTCGACCAGCTTTTCCGCCAGCTCATAGAGATCCCAATGCTCCTGCGGTCGGCGGTAAATCTCGGCCCAGGCGGATTCGACGCTGATTGAGTGCGCGTAGGGTGCCGTTATGTCCCGCTCAAGCACCGTCTTGTCGATCGCGAATCCGCGCCGTGAGAGCAATCTCACCGCCTCGTCATAAAGGCTTGGTGTTTCAGACTCTTGCCTCAACATTGCGGCGGCTTCGGGCAGCTTGTCATGCAGCGCGATCATGTCGGGATTGCGCCCGCCCAGCATGAATTCCATCATCCGGTATTGCCACGATTGAAACCCGCTCGACGAGCCCAGGTGCGGCCGAATGGTGGAATAGTCATGCGGGGTCATGGTGCTGAGCACGTCCCAGCTCTGGATCAGCTGGCCCTGCGCGCGCGCCACACGCGCCAACATCTTGAAAGCCGGGCGTAAATTGTCCGCCGCAACGTGCTCTCGCGCCTCAGTCAGCTCGTGCAGGCAGAGCTTGAGCCACAGCTCGCTGGCCTGGTGAACAATGATGAACAGCATCTCGTCATGTGCATCGGAAGCGGGATGCTGCGCACCAAGGATGCGATCGAGATCGAGATAGCTGGAATAGGTTACGTCCTGCGTCATGCAAAATGCCTAGCGCGGGAGGTTCACAAATGAAACTACCCCTCGATCACCCTTGTCGCTGGATGGTGTTTGTCGAGATGCTTCCTGATAATCCTGAGGTTTCGGGTGTTCGATCGGAACAGCAGGTCAGCCGCATCACCCACCAGCGGCACAAAGCCCAGTGCAGCGTCGAAAGCCACATTCGCCCCCATGCGCCACAATTTCCATTTGGGCAGATCGAGATTGCGCGCTTCCCACACCAGATAGGCACCCATCGCCGCAGTCACGACATCACCCAGCACCGGGACCAGGCCGACAATCGCATCGAGTCCCACGGGGAAATTTATTCCCGGGATACGGAAGCTGCGCTCAAGCAAGAATTCCAGCGCTTCCACCCGCTGGCGAACCGATTGCGGATCGCTGCCGACAGGCAGGTTGAGGCCGACTGGCCGCGGGCGTTGTTGATCAGGCACGTTTTTCTCCTGTTCCCGCTAATTAGGCGGGAGGGACAGCGGGAACAAGGGATGCAGGCCCCATTCATTCGCCTCGAAACCAAATACGTCGCCGCGAACCAGCGACCATCGTATCGGCGCGCCGAGCGGGATAAACACCTCTCTACCGATCAGGACACGGTGCGCCTGGACCAGCAGTTGCGTTTGCGCGGAAGGATCGGTCAGCGCAATCGACTGCGCAACCAGTTCATCCGCTTCGGGCGAACACAACCCCAGCCGGAGACTGCAATTGAACTGGTCAAGATACCAGCGCGGCGAGTAATACCTCGCAAGCCGATCGCGCAGTTCCAGATCCGCACTTTCACCTTGGCGAACCTGTACTGCGGTCACTCCGATAAGGCCGAAGTCCCCCGACAACTGGGCAAACAAGGCATCGCTTCCCGGTCCGGCAGGCAAGGCGATCCGGACCACTGCCTGCCTGCCCTGCGCGCTTTCCCAAGCTGCAACGCGTTGGCGCGCCAAAGCGCGCCGCTGCTGCAGCGAAAGGTTCTCCCACCGGAGCTGCTGTGGGCCGCTCTCGCCAAGCGAGCCCAGCGGAACGATCCATGTTGCGGACTGCCAGCCGCCAATATTGAGCGGCTGCATCAGCCCGTCGCGATCAATCGCTATCGACAGGGCCTCACGGCGCGACGGATCGCTCAGGAAACCATCGTCGTTCCTGACAACCAGGCCAAAAAGGCCGTGCGCGCCGTCGACCCGGATCGTCCCGCGTGTGAGCGGCCCGGTGTCGGCCAGTGGAAAGCTGGCAATCTGGCCGTTAAGCACCAGATCGGCCTCCCCGACAGAGAATGCTTCGACCGCATCGGGTGCCGCCATGGCGCGCACTATAAGCGGGCGGGCGGATTCCTCCCACTGCGCGCGCGCGGGCAGCCCCCGCCGTTGCGGCGGCAAGGCCACAAGCCTGATTCCGCCGCTTGCGTCATCCGGGCTCGCCTCCATCGGGCCAGCCCCCATTCCGCCGCGCATTATCCCCAGCTCAGGTTGGGCCAGCAAGCGAAGAAAATCGGGCATCGGGCTTGAGAGCCGCATCTCGATCACGCGGCCCGTCATCGCCCGCACATCTTCAACCTTTTGCAAGTCCAGGCCGAGCGAGCTGCCCCTGAGGCTGCGCAATGCAGCGCGCAGCGATTGACGCACTTGATTGGCGCTGATCGTTTCGCCGTCAGGCCATTCCGAATCGCGCAGGCGGAAGATATAGCTGCGCCCGTCATCGGTGATGATCCAGCGTTCGGCCAGCGCAGGCACAATCTGCCCGCTGGCATCAAGTGCGACCAGCCCCTCAGCGGTCGCCGCGCGCAAATGCTGGCCGGCTGGCGAGAGCCGCACACCGGTATCCGAAAGTTCGCCCGATTCCCCGATTATGACCACCTGAACCGGGCCTTTTGGCCCGCTGGGGCCACAGGCAGCCAGAAGAAAGACAGATATGGCGAACAAGAATCGCATTGCCAAACCGGTTAGCAGCTTGGGAGGCGCGGGTCAGCGATGAATAACACCGCACGGCCACATAACTGAATTCGCGCTGGTCGGCGGCTGTTGGACGGATAATGGATGGCCCGGCCGACTGGCGGCCTCAGATCAAGCGCTCAGCCGTTCGACTTCCTCGTCAAAGGCCACGCCGAACCGCGGTTGCTGCACCCACACAACGGTGCCGACCACACTGCCTACCTCAGGCAAGTCGATCGACACCCGCGTACCGCTGGTAACCTGAACCGGACCCTCGCCCATCAAGCCACGCTGGGAAAGATTGCGGACCTTGATCCGATGCTGCGCAGGATCCCGCCCCACGCGTGCATCCGCCAAAAGGAAGACGCCCTCGCGTTCGACACTGCGCCTCTGGACACCGCTCATGTTTCGGTTTGCCCCCGCATTCTCGGTTAACCATTCACACACACCGGATTGCCGGCGCAATCGTGCCTTATATCTGGTGTTTGCTAAAGAAAGGCTAACCGCGATTCAAGGCACAGTTCGGCGCAATACAGGTCAATCGTCGCGCGAAATCTTCTCGCGCCGCTCATGCGCTTCCTGCGCTTCAACTGTCATGGTTGCTACCGGGCGCGCGATCAGGCGCTTGAGCCCGATCGGATCGCCAGTCACTTCGCAATAGCCGTATTCACCCTGATCGATCCGCCGCAGCGCCGCATCGATCTTCGAGATCAGCTTGCGCTGCCGGTCACGCGTGCGCAATTCGATGCCCCAATCGGTCTCGCTCGAAGCGCGATCATTCAGATCAGGCTCGCGGATCGGGCCATCCTGCAGCGACTGCAAGGTCTGATCCGCCGCGTGATAGATTGAGCGCTTCCATTCGAGCAGCAGCGTGCGAAAATAGCTCTGCTGCCTTTCGTTCATGTAGGGCTCGTCCTCACTTGGTGTGTAGTCCGGTCCCAGAATACGCTTCGCCTTTTCGAGAATGTCGATTTCTTCAGATGCCGCAGTGGCCATGTAGTCCTCTCAACCAAGTCATCCCGTGCCTGACTGTTCCATGTCCTGCTACCCCGCATTTACGGTGGCGAGGGGGTGACCCTCTGCGCGGCCCTATAGGCGCGGCCCATGGCACGCACAAGCCGTTTCGATTTGCCCACCATTAAAGACTGAGGATTAACCTGCGGCAAACATGCAGCAGTCTGCGGGAAGGACAAAAAGTTCCGCTTCGCGTTAACGAATTGTTGACCATGTTCAGGCGAATTCTCCCCAGGCGGATCGGCAGGGGAGCGGATCTGCTCAAACAATGGGGGACCGAACAATGGATCTCAAGGGTATCGACGCTAGATCAGCCAGCACGCTGAACACTGCCGAAGCAAACCGCATTATCGCGCAATGCCTCGCTGCCGCTTCGCAAGGCGAGATCACCGCCTACTTCGACCTGGGTGTTGCTTATTCGACCGGAAGCCACGGCATGGAATGCGATCTGATAGAAGCGCACAAGTGGTTCAACCTCGCGGCCTCCAAAGGCCACGAAGAGGCCTCCTGGTGCCGCGCTGACATCTCCGAAGAGATGACCGCGCGCGAGATTGCCGAAGCACAGCGCCAGGCCCGCGAATGGCTGGCGAACGAGCGCCGCAGAGCCGCCTGATCAAGCTTTCCTGAAGGGCGTACGCTGGACAAGATAATTCTGGTCGAGCGCCACGCCCTGGCGTTCGCGCGCGAGGAAATCGGCCACGGCGGCGCGAAATCCGGGATCGGCGAGCCAATGAGCGGACCAGGTCTTGACCGGTTCGTATCCGCGCGAAAGCTTGTGCCCGCCCTGTGCGCCGGCTTCTACCCGTTCCAGCCCGCGCTCGATCGCAATTTCGATCGCCTGATAGTAACACAGCTCGAAGTGCAGGAAGCGCTTGTCCAGGCTGCAGCCCCAATAGCGACCGTATAAAGCGTCCTTGCCGAGGAAATTGAGCGCGCCCGCAATCGGCAATCCGTCCATATAGGCCAGGATCAGGACAACCCGGTCTGCCATCCGCTCGCCAATCAGTGTGAACGCCTCACGCGTGAGATAGGGTGAGCCCCATTTGCGCGCACCGGTATCCTGATAGAAACCCCAGAATGCATCCCAATGTTCGGGCCGGATGTCATCGCCCGACAATCGTTCGATCCTGACCCCTTCCTGCGCGGCGGCGCGTTCCTTGCGCAGCGCGCGGCGTTTGCGCGAAGCAAGCTCGCCAAGGAAATCATCGAAACTCGCATAACCGCGATTTTCCCAGTGGAACTGGATATCGCTGCGCATCAACCAGCCAGCCTGTTCGAAGAGATGGCGTTGCTCCGGCTCAATGAAGGTCGCATGGGCCGAGGAAAACCCATTCTGCAGGCACACCGTTTCTGCCGCTTTCAGCAGGTGAGGCGCAAGGCTTTCATCGCGCAGCAGCAGCCGCGGTCCATTGGCAGGGGTGAATGGCGCGGCAATCTGCAGCTTGGGATAATAACGCCCACCGGCCCGTTGCAGCGCATCAGCCCAGGCATGGTCGAACACATATTCGCCCTGGCTGTGCCCCTTGACGTAGCTCGGCAGAGCGCCAAGCAGCCGCTCTTCAGCGTCCATCACCACGATCGGCACCGGATCCCAGCCCGTGCCTTCTCCCACGCTGCCGGAATCTTCCAGCGCGGAGAGGAATTCATGGCTCATGAAGGGATTGCGATCACTGCCAAGCGCGTTCCACTGATCGGCGGGAAGCGAGCCCACCGACGGCGCGAGCCGCACCGTCAATTCGCCAGGGGGATCGCCTTCGCTCATGCCAGCCCCGCCCCTTCGCTGATCGGGGCATCGGCATGCTCGAGCGCGCGAGCACGCTTTTCAGGCGAATTGACCGTCCAGGTGAGGATGGGGAGCCCCCCGGCGCGCAGCCCCCTGACCCAGGGATTGGGCAGCGCCGCGATATGATAGGCGAGGAAATCGGGTTTCGCGAACCACAGCGCCAGCCGCCGCTGCCACAGTTTCTGCGTCTGCCCATGCTCGTCTTCGCGCATCACCAGACCGGCGCAAGTTTCCGGCGAGTTTCGCCGGAACCAGCGCGCCACGCGCGGATCGAAGCTCATTACGGCATGATTCCCGGAATATGCCTCAAGCGCTTGTTTCACGATCGCGCAGCTTCGCTCTACGTGATAGCCGCGCTTAGACTTGATCTCGATCAGAAGCGGAACCCGGCCCCCGATCAGCGCCAACAGATCCTTCAGCGAGGCAATGTGTTCATTGCTTTCGAGATAGCGATACGCTCTCAGTTCGTCCGCGGCCCTGCCGCCGAAATCGCCCTGCAAGCCAGTCAGCCGCTTCAGATCCCAATCGTGAAACACCATCGGGTGATCGTCGGCGCTGCGCTGGGTATCGCATTCGATCCCCATGCCGCGCTCGATCGCCAGCCGCGCGCCTTGCAGCGAATTCTCGGGCACGCCATCTCCATGCAGCCCGCGGTGGGCATATTCCCACTCGGTGAGCCAGGCGGGAGCCTGCCGATTACTCACCTTTGAGCGCGACCACCGCATCTACTTCGACCGCGGCGCCAAGCGGCAACACCGGCACGCCCACCGCAGCCCGCGCATGCTTGCCGGCATCGCCGAACACCTCGGCCATCAGGTCAGAAGCGCCATTGGCTACTTTTGGCTGATCGGTAAAATCGCCGGTTGAGTTTACGAAAGCGCCCAGCTTGACCACGCGCGCCACCCTATCGAGCGAGCCGAGTTCGGCCTTGAGCTGGGCCAGGATCATCAAGCCGCAAGCCCGCGCGGCCGCCATACCATCTTCCAGGCTTACATCCTCACCCAGCCGCCCGGTCACAAGTTTGCCGCCCACAAATGGCAATTGCCCCGAGACATGGGCAAACCCGCCCTGCACCACCACCGGCACATAGCTGGCGACCGGCGCCGCTGCCTGGGGCAAGGTGATCCCTAATTCCTGCAGGCGTGCTTCGATAGTCATCGTGGATCCCTTTCCAGTTCTTCGAGTAGCCAGGGCAATGCTTCTGCCCAATTGTCTATTCGCGCGTGCGCATGGCCTTGTTTGTGGGCACAATCGATATGCTCCGAGATCATCGGCTCTCCGCACAGATGCAACCGGCTCACCCCTGGTACAATTTCCGCAGCGGACTGGTGGTGCTGCGGTAGATCGTCGATGAAGATCGCCCTGCTTGGCGCGAGCTCCTCGAGAATTGCCTGCAAGGCAGGCCCCTTGGGGCCCTGGTTGGTGAACACCCTGGCGTGGATCCCGCAATCGGCAAGCTGGCGCGTGCGCCGCTCCTGCCGCTCATCATTGAGATTGGTCAGGATCACCACATCGGCATCTTCGGCAAGGCGATTGATCCCCGTTACCGCACCTTCGATCGGCAGCTGACGGTGCATCTCGGTATCGAAAAATCCGCCGAGAAAGCGCCAGATGTCCTTTTGCTCAAGCGGCTGGCCATTATCGGCCCAACGCATGGCGGTGTTGAAATTGTTGCCCTTGAGCTCGAAGTGCACACCCTGGCTCTCTTCGAGCCATTCCTTGAAATGTGCGACCATGTGCAACAGCACTTCATCGCAGTCGCTTATCACAAGCGGGCGGCTCATCGGGATAGCTCCTTGCCGGCAATGACCAGCTCTTCAGGTGTTACGGCCAACGCTTCCGCACAGCGCAGCAGATCGGGTTCGTGATTCGCCAGAAATTCGAGCACTGACATATGCAGCGCCGATTCGCCCAGCCTCGCGCGCAGGCCATCGGGATCAAGCCCGGTCAGGGCCAGAAACCGCTCGGCGCGATCTTCGCCCTGCAGAATCCAGCCGAGCGCAGCCAGTGCAAGAGTGGCCGCATCGGGGGATTGGGTGGGATTGTGAATTGTGGCGCGCATGTCGTTAATCTAGTTAGGCAGAAATGACGGGAGTGCCAGAGGGCAGTGGCAAAGAGAATACTGGTTGTCGAGGATAACGACCTTAATCGGAAATTGTTCTGCGACGTATTGAAGGCCAATGGCTTCGAGGTGGCGCCGGTGGGCGACGGGGCGACTGCACTCGATACGGCGCGACAGCTTTCGCCGGACTTGATCATCATGGACATCCAGTTGCCCGAGGTTTCCGGCCTGGATTTGATCGAAGAGGCCAAGCGCGATTTGCATCTGCGCTCGATCCCCGTCCTGGCCGTAACGGCCTATGCCGCGAAGGGTGACGAAGAGAGGATCCGCGCGGCCGGCGCATCGGGATATCTCGCCAAGCCGATTTCCATATTGCCGTTCATGAATGCCGTGAAGGAGCTGTTGCCCGATTGACCAGCCGGTGCAACAAACCCGTCACAAAGCCGGCAACGCTTGACAATTGCTGCCAAGAGCCGCTTTTCCGCCGCAATCGCGTGGCACGCGCCGCGCACAGATATTGAAAGAAGGTATTGCCCCCGATGGACCGCGCCGAAGTCGACACCAGGATCCGCTCATTGATCGAACCCTTCAACAAGAAGGGCGTCGAAATCACCGAAGCGACGACCTTTGCGAGCGATCTTGAGTTCGACAGCCTTACAGTGATGGATTTCGTCGCTGAAATTGAAGACGAATTCGACATCATCATCAGCATGAACCAGCAGGCCGAGATCGAGAATTTCGGGCAATTGGTGGATGCGGTGACCAAGCTGCAAGACCAGTAAGAAGGCCGCGACGATGAGCGAACAGACCGGCCAGGCAGGCGATCTCTTCTCCAAGTTCGACGACCTCATCGCCATGCGCGAGGGATTGCTCGCCAGCGGGGTGGAAGATCCGTTCAACCTCGTGATGGAAAAGGTACTCTCCCCCACACGGGCGATCTGCAACGGGCGCGACACCATCCTGCTCGGCACCTACAATTACATGGGCATGAC
>LOET01000023.1 GCA_001515985.1 Sphingomonadales bacterium BRH_c3
ATCTTGGCTGGCAGTGCCTTGGCTTCATATCGTCTCAGTTGGAGTAAAGCCTTGCGTATGGGTCTGATATGGGCTGCGATCTTTACCGCTGTAGCCTTGCTTTTCAGTATCGTAGGCCCGGGGGGATAGCACCAGTATGCCAACGAGCATCCATCTTATATTTAACATAATATATATTATCCATTCGCGAAATCGGGTGACGTGGGGAATCCTGGCGTGATCGAGCAAACCACCCGCCTGCTGGCGATTATGGCCAGGTTGCGTGATCCTGAAGGCGGCTGCGAATGGGATATGAAGCAGGACTTCTCCAGCATTGCACCGTACACGATTGAAGAAGCGTACGAAGTCGCCGATGCCATCGAGCGTAACGATATAACCGAATTGCGCGAGGAACTCGGCGATCTGCTGCTTCAGGTAGTTTTTCATGCCCAAATGGCAGAAGAAGCCGGACATTTCGCATTCGAGGACGTTGCAAAGGCAATATCGGACAAGATGGAAGCGCGCCATCCGCACATCTTTGGCGGCGAAAGCGGCCAGATGGAAGATAGCCGCTGGGAAGCGCTCAAGGCAACTGAACGTAAACAGAAAGGTGCCAGCAGCGCCCTCGACGGTGTTGCAAATGCGCTTCCTGCGCTGATGCGGGCCCAGAAACTACAGAAACGTGCCGCGCGCACCGGTTTCGATTGGCCCGATCCAAGTGGCCCAATTGAAAAAATAAACGAAGAGCTTGAGGAACTTGCGGCTGCCACCTCAGGTTCCGAACGATTTGAGGAAGCGGGTGACTTCCTATTCGCTGCGGTCAATCTGGTTCGCGCACATGGCATAGATGCCGAGGAGGCTCTGCGCAGCGCCAATCGCAAGTTCGAACGGCGCTTTCGCGGTATGGAACAGTTGGCCGACGGGAATTTCTCCGCGCTGTCACTGGATGAGCAGGAAGCACTTTGGCAGCGGGTCAAGGCCACAGAAAACAAGTCATAACCGCGCGAACTGTCCCAATTGCTTGGGATTGAGCCGCACCGTGAATTGCCTCAGCGGCCCTTCCCTGCCCCCGCGAAGCTCCTGTTCTGCCAGTACTTCGCCATTAGCGTGGAGCCAGGCGATGCGCCTACCATCACTCGCAGGTAATTCCAGCTCGACAACGCGCGATTCCTTGGTGAGGATCGAGCCGATCCACTCGAGCAGCGCGTCTATACCTTCGCCGGTCTGCGCTGAAATGACCAAGGCATCACCCTGAAGCGCGGCCATTTCGCGCAGTTCATCTGCGCGCGACGCGGACACCAGATCAACCTTGTTCCAGGCTTCTATGATCGGAATGGTGCTCTCCCCATTGTCGTCAGTTACGCCAAGCTCTGCCAGCACGGACAGCACCTGCTTTTTCTGCGATTCATGGGCCGGGTTAGCCATATCGCGAACGTGCAGGATGATATCCGCGCCAGTAACCTCCTCAAGCGTAGCTCGAAAAGCTGCGACCAGCTGGGTTGGCAGGTCCGAAATGAAACCGACTGTGTCTGACAGGATCGCCTTTTCGACTGCTGGCAGCTCAATCGCGCGCATAGTTGGATCAAGCGTGGCGAATAACAGGTCTTCGGCCATAACCTCCGCGCCTGTCAGTCGGTTGAAAAGGGTCGACTTGCCGGCATTGGTGTAACCCACCAGCGCGATGACCGGCCAGGGTGCCCGGCCCCTGCGTTTGCGATGCAGGCCGCGGGTCTTGCGGACCTGCTCCAGCTCCTTGCGCAATCGCGCCATCCGCTGGCGGATCATGCGCCGGTCAGCCTCGATCTGGGTTTCGCCGGGGCCGCCAAGGAAGCCGAAACCACCACGCTGCCGCTCAAGGTGCGTCCAGCTGCGCACGAGCCTGCTCTGCTGGTAATCGAGATGTGCCAATTCGACCTGCAGCCGCCCTTCGGCGGTAACGGCACGCTCGCCGAATATCTCCAGGATGAGGCCCGTGCGGTCAATCACCTTGCGCCTGAGCTTTTCTTCAAGATTGCGCTGCTGGATCGGCGACAGCGCGCCGTCCACAATGACCAGCTCGGCTTCGTGCAATTCGCAATCGGCCTGGATCTGTTCGACTTGTCCTGAACCGAACAGCGTGCCCGGGCGCATGGTGCGCACCGGCACCACCCGCGCATCGGCGATCACCACACCAATCGCCAGCGCCAGCCCGCAGGCTTCCTCAAGCCGCTCGGCTGCGTCGATAGCGTAGGACTGACCCCGGATATCGGGGCACAGTACGAGTGCGCGCGCGCCGCGCGTCACCTCGCCCAGAAGATCATCGTCGAAGCTCAGTCGTCGCCATCCCAGTCATCATCGGCCAGATCCACCGGCGAAGCGGGCTGAATGGTCGATACAGCATGCTTGTAGGCCAATTGCACGAAACCGTCGCGCTCAAGCAGCACACAGAACAGATCATAGGCGGCAATCCGCCCTTGCAGCATCACGCCGTTGACCAGGAACATGGTTACCTGGACTTCCGCTTCGCTGACGCGTGAAAGAAAAACATCCTGCAACAACCGTTGCCGGGCATTGCCGTGTTGGCTGGCGAACTGCTCAGCGTCGATCGGTTGCCCAGGCATGATGGTCGAGATCGCATGCTTGTAAACCAGCTGCGACTGGCCATCGCGCCGCAAAAGCAGCGAGAAATTGTCAAACCAGGTGACAATACCCTGCAGTTTCACGCCCTTGACCAGGAACACCGTGACCGGTGACTTGTTCTTTCGCAGCAAGTTGAGAAATGCGTCTTGAAGCTTGGCTTGCTTGCCGGAATTATCGGGTTTGGCCGGAGTTTCCGACGGGGCACGTGCGGAGAGAATTCGCCCACTAGACATTGATATACTCCTGTTATTGGCGGCTGCTTTTTGCAGTCCGCGATCTGGCGCCAGATCGGATTGCTCCGGCATGGCGCCGTGTCAGTCATGCACAATGACGGTTTTCAGCGCCTTGGGCAATGGAGTTTATCGCGTAAAATCCGCGCGGCGGCGGTTGATGCGCCAAACGGGACTGCGCCTAATCCTTACGATCAGTCATCCCCAGCAGCTTCAGCTTTCGGTGTAAGGCAGAGCGCTCCATACCGATGAAACTCGCCGTTTTCGAAATATTTCCCGAGAAACGGCGAATTTGCACCATCAGATACTCACGTTCGAAGCTTTCGCGCGCCTCACGCAAGGGCACGCCCATGACATCGGAGATAGTTGGGCCAACCGGCTCACCCGCGGCGCCGGTAATCTCGCTTGGCAGCATCTGCGGCTCGACCATGCTCAATTCATCGCGCGGGGTCATGATAATCGTGCGTTCGACCACATTGCGCAATTCGCGCACATTGCCGGGCCAGTCATGTGCCTGCAATGCCGCCATTGCCGGTTGGGATATCTCTGGCGGCTGAAGTCCTTGCTCGCTGGCGTAGCGTGTGAAGAAATGTTCAGCCAGCGCCGGAATGTCGTCGCGCCGTTCGGCCAGTGAGGGAATCGAAACCGGCACCACATTGAGCCGATAGAACAAATCTTCGCGAAAACGTTTGTCGGCCATTTCCTGCGCCAGGTTGCGCGAAGTCGAAGAAACCACCCGAACGTCAACTCCGATCTGCCTGCTGCCGCCAACGCGCACAAAGCTTTGCTCGGTCAGAACGCGCAGTATGCGCGCCTGGGTTGAAAGCGGCATATCGGCTATTTCGTCTAGATACAGCGTGCCACCATCGGCCAGCTCAAGCAGTCCGGGCCGCACGAGTTTACCGTCTGCTTCCTCACCAAAAAGCTCCTGCTCAAAGCGTTCCGGGGTGATGCGGGCGGAGTTGACGATCACGAATGCATGGTCGGAACGCGGGCTCCAACTATGCAGCAGGCGGGCGGCAACCTCTTTACCCGCGCCCGCCGGACCGGAGATCAGCACGCGGCTGCCGGTACTGGCGACTCGCTTGAGGGTTGCTCGCACTGCATTGATGATCGACGAATTGCCGGTGAATTCCTCGCCGCGCGAAAATCCTTCGCGAAGCTGGGTATTTTCACGCCGCAATCGTTCAGTCTCGGTGGCCCGTTCGACCAGCAGTAACAGACGCTCGGCTTCAAAGGGCTTTTCGATAAAGTCCATCGCACCGCGGCTGACTGCAGACACCGCCGTGTCGATATTGCCGTGGCCTGAAAAGATAATCACCGGCAGCTGGGGTTCGCGAGCCTTGATTGCGTCAAGCACTTCAAGCCCATCCATCTGGCTGCCGTGAAGCCATACATCTAGCAATACCAGGCTGGGACGGCGCTCGTCGATCGCGGCTAGTGCGCTTGTGCTGTCAGCTGCGGTGCGGCAGATATAGCCTTCGTCACTCAGTACACCGGCAACCAGCTCGCGAATGTCGCGTTCATCGTCAACGATCAGGATTTCGAGTGCCATTACGGCATCTCCCTTTGTTCATTGCTTTCGTTTCTTTTGCCAGATCCGTGTTCCAGCGGATCGCGCGCAAACCGCATCACAACGCGCGTTCCCCCCGCTTCCCCATTGGAAAAGCTCATGTCGCCGCCATGCTCGTCGACGATCTTGTTGACGATCGCCAGGCCCAGTCCGGTGCCCTTTTCCCGCGTTGTCACATAGGGTTCGGTTATGCGGTCGCGTTCCTGCGGCAGGCCAACACCATTGTCTTCGATAGTGATTGTGAGATGCGACAGATCGTCGCTCATAGTCACTGACACATTGCCGCGAAAATCGGGCTCGGCATTGCGCTGGCGTGCCTCCACAGCTTCAACCGCATTCTTGATCACATTGGTCATCGCCTGGCCGAACTGGTGGCGGTCGCAATTGATCGCGGCGGTTTCGAGATCATCGTATGTAAGCACAAAATTCACCTGCGGGTTCGCCACTTCCTGCAAGAACAGCGCCTGACGTACCAGGTCAAGCGCGTCTTCGTGGCGGAAAGTCGGCTTGGGCAGGCGTGCGAAAGAGCTGAATTCATCAACCATTTTCCTGAGATCGCCTACCTGCCTGACAATGGTGTTGGTCAATTCGTCAAACAGTTCGCCATCGCTTTTTATCTGGCGGCGATAGCGCCGTTTCAGCCGCTCGGTGGCAAGCTGGATCGGGGTAAGCGGGTTTTTGATTTCATGCGCGATCCGGCGCGCGACATCCGACCATGCCGCCTGGCGCTGGTCGAGCAATTGGCGAGTGATATCCTCAAACGTTATGACATGACCGCCATTTTCGGGCACAATTTTGACTGCGAGCGTCAGCAATTCATTGTTATTGGAGTGAGTTACGATCCCGCTGCGTAGGCCGGCTTCGATCATTGCCGAGATTTGCGGAGAAAGATCGCTCAGCTGCATACCGACTGCCGAACTCTGCTGACCGTGTTGCTGGAGCAATGCTTGCGCAGACCCGTTCATCAATTGCACCTGACCCTTTGGATCGGTCGAGATCACACCTGCAGTAACTGAATCCAGCACCGCTTCCATGAATACTCGCCGATCGTCGATCTGGCGATTGGCGTTGACGAGCGCCTGGGTTTGCTTCTCAAGCTGCGAAGTCATGCGATTGAAGGCGCGGTTCAGCAGGCCAATTTCATCCGCCCCTGTGCGCCCCGCAACCCGCATCGAGAAATTGCCTGAACCCACCTCACGCGCAGCCGCAACCAGGTCGGTCAACGGCTGAACCTGACGATCTGCAAAACGCAGCGCGAACCAAACCGCGATCCCAACCAGCGCCAGGCTGACAACGAACAAGGCAAGATTGAAGCGCAGCTGGAGCGCCCTCGCCCGCTTGGTCAGGACTTCATAGGTCGCGGCAACCGAACGGGCCTTTTCCCAATAGTTGAACGAATCTTCTTCGGGGCTGCGCGCATTGTAGAGATATATCCCGGCCTCGCGATCGATCGGTGCCAGGGCCGCGATGCGTTCCGAACTGCCTTCAACCACCACCAACTCGCCATTGTCGAGCTTGGGCAAAGCCATTTTGCTGAATTCCAGCGGACGGCTGCCTTCAGCCAAATTCAGGATTGCCGCTGTGCGCAGCGAGCCATCGGGCAATTGTTGCAGAATCGCACTTTCCGAGATTTCGCGAGCCTGCGCCTGATAGGCATAGACATCGGCAAAGCCCTCTTCAGCCAGCGATCCCCGCTGGAGATAGTACCGCATGTCCCCCGCCATGGTGACGGTTTCTTCCGCAACATCGCGCTGGTTCTGGTCATAATAACCCTGAGCCAGCTCATTGGCATTGTTCATCAGGCCGCGCGACTCATCAGAAAACCAGAAGTCGACGCCCGATTGAAACAGGAAGGCCGCGAATCCTGCCACCAGCAGCGTTGGGACGGCTGCAATAAGCGAGAAAAAAAACACCAGACGAACATGCAAGCGTGCCGTGCTGCCAGCGGCGCGGCGCATCGCCAGGCGCCTACCGAACAGCACCGCCAGGGCCATCGCAGGAATCAAGGCAGCGACCAATAGAAATGAGACTTGGGGCGATGGCAGCATCGTCCCGTCGGGCGGCGCATTGGTAAAGGCGTACCATGCGCTCCAAACCGCAACCAGTAACGCCAATGCCGAAGCCACTTCGAGCCACACGAACAGGTTTGCACGGCGAGCGGTGAGCGAGAACCGACGCCACCATCGCGGAGCACCTTTTAGAACTTGACCTGCGGGTGGCTGCATAGTTGCATAGATACAACTGTATTGTTGCAGTTATGCAAGTTGTTTTTTGTCGCTCGGGTCAGGTTGGCCGGGTGAAACGGTCAGCGTTGATCGCCAGTTCGCCCAGTCGCTTGCGCAAGGTGTTGCGATTGATTCCAAGCAGCTTTGCCGCGCGTAACTGGTTGCCGCCGGTCTGCATAAGGGCATATTCCATCAGCGGCTTTTCGAATGCAGCAAGCGCATGATGATAGAGCGCTCCAGGCGGCGGATGATTGGCGGCGAGCCACAATTGCAGCGTAGCTCCGAAGTCGATCTGTCGATCGGCAGGCGCGGCCTCGCGTTCAGGGCCGATGATCTCGTCTAGTACCTTGCCCTCAATCACATCCTCGCGCGCCAGCAGCGCAAGTCGATAGATGACATTGCGCAACTCGCGCACATTGCCGCGCCAATGCCGCTGTTCAAGACGCCCCAGTGCATCGCGCGTAATCTGGTGGCGCGGTAAACCATCTTCAGCTGCGAGGTTCAGGAAGTGCTGGGCAAGCACCTCGATATCCTCGCGCCGCTCGCGCAGCGGCGGTATCTCGATCGGTACCACATTAAGTCGGTAGAACAGGTCTTCGCGGAATTTCCCCTCGGCTATCAGCGGGGCCAGGTCGCGATTGGTCGCCGCTATTATACGAACGTCGACGGAAATTTCCTGCCGTCCGCCAACCCGGCGGATCCGCCCCGATTGGAGGGCCCGCAACAGGCGGGTCTGCGCTTCCGCCGGCATGTCACCAATCTCGTCAAGGAACAAGGTGCCGCCATTGGCCTGCTCGAACTTGCCGATCGCCTGCGCCACGGCGCCGGTGAATGCACCCTTCTCGTGACCGAATAGCTCGCTCTCTATCAGTTCGGAAGGGATCGCAGCAGTGTTGACCGCAACGAAGGGGCCGGACTTGCGCGCGCCGAGCTGGTGGATCGCTTCGGCAACAAGTTCTTTGCCAGTGCCCGATTCGCCGGTCACCAGCACGGTCAGATCATTACGCAAAACCCGCGTGATCATGCGGTAAACGCCTTGCATCGCCTGGCTGCGCCCGACCAGCGGCATGCCGTCACCTTCGGTAGCAGGTGCCGGCTCCGCGCCAGAACGCTGGCCGGCAGCCTGTTTCACCGCACGCACAAGCTCGTCGAGATCGAACGGCTTGGGAAAATATTCGAAGGCGTGCGTTTCGCTTGCGCGAACTGCGGTATCGAGTGTGTTCTGGGCGGACAACACGATCACCGGCATTTCCGGGTCTGCCGCGCGCACGGCATCGAGCGTCTCGATCCCGTCGCCGTCGCCCAGAACGACATCGGTCAGCATGGCATCGAAGCGATGCTCCGCCAGCAGGCGATCGCGCGCCGCGATGCTTTCGCAATGATGCAGCGAGAAGCCTTCATCCTCCAGCGCTGCCGTGATCACGGTGGCGATAGAACGGTCGTCCTCGACCAGCAGGATCGATCCGCTCATGCGCCCTTCTCCCAAGATGCGACCGCAAGATGAATGCGGAAATGGGTCAAGCCTTCGCGTGTATCGCGCTCATGCCCGATGCGCCCCTGCATGTCGCGCACCAGCTTGCGCACTAGTGCCAGCCCCAACCCCTGACCCGACTTCTTCGAAGTGACGAAGGGCTCGAAGATGTGATCGCGCAGCGCTTCATCGATGCCGGGACCATTATCAGTCACGGTGATCTCGATCGGCAGTTTCACTGTGCGTCCAAGGCGAACCGCGCTGAAGGCAAACCCGCTGACAAAGCGAGTGCGCACACTGATCTGCGGATTTTCCACCTCGCCTCCGTAAAGCGCATCGCGCGCATTGGAGATGAGGTTGATGAGCACCTGTTCCAGCGCGTCGCGATTGGCCAGTACCGGCGGCAATGAGGGATCGAATTCCTCGTGGATCTCGATGCCTTCGGTTCCCGCCGCTCGCACTGTGGCGATCGCCGAACGGATCGCTTCGTGCAGGTTGGTGGGCCCCAATTCCTCTGGCGTCGAACGCCCGAGCTGCTGCATCCGGTCGATCAACCTTGCGATCCGGTCAACTTCATCGGTGATCACGCGGGCGAGGCCGCGGTCCTTGGGCTCGAGCCTGCGCGCGGCCAGCTGCGCCGCACCGCGGATCGCGGCCAACGGATTGCGGATTTCATGCGCGAGGATTGCCGGAGCACCAAGGCTCGCGGCTTCACCCTCCTGCTCGCCCGAAGCATCATCATGCCCCGTTTCGGAAAGCGTGACAACGCGCCAACCGGGAAAGGCCGACAACGGCGAGAGCGTCAGATTCACGCGGTGTTCCTGCCCATCGACAAAAAGGCTTATGTCGCGCGCAACCAGCGAAGCGTCGGGCCGGGCCAGGTGATCGAGCACGCGCTCGTCGTGAAGAGTGACAACTTCAGTGAAACACTGCCGGGACATCCGCTTCTCGCTTTTGCCCAGCAGCATTTCTGCGGCGTGGTTGGTTTGCGCGATCCTGCCGCGACCGTCGATCAGCAGCACGGCGAATACCAGGCCGCCGATCTGCGCCGCGTGGTCGGGGATGGCGCCAGCGACGTCAGCCACCCGGTTCACGCAGCACGGCGCCGCAGGAACGGAACGTAGAAGCGTTCCAGTTCAGCCAGAACCTGGTCGGCATCGTCGATGAAATTGACCTGATTGCGAAACTCTGCCGAGCCATGCATGCCCTTGGTATACCAGCCCAGATGCTTGCGCGCGATCTTGACCCCGGTTTCACGGCCATAATGTTCGAGCATGTCGTTATAATGCTCGACCAAGGTTGCGTATTGTTCGTCGAAATCCGGGCCCTCGAGCTTTTCGCCGGTCTTCCACCAATGCATTATCTGACCCAGCAACCACGGCTTGCCATAGGCGCCCCGCCCGATCATCAATCCGTCGGCGCCCGATTGTTCGAGCGCCTGCGCCGCATCGTCGATCGTGCAGATGTCGCCATTGACGATCACGGGGATCGAAACCGCCTGCTTGACCTTGCGGACAAATGCCCAATCGGCATGCCCCTTGTACATCTGGTTGCGGGTACGGCCATGGACGGTGATCATCTTGACCCCCAGATCCTCGGCAATCCTGGCCAGTTCGGGGGCATTGAGGCTGGAGTGATCCCAGCCCATACGCATCTTCACGGTTACCGGCACGTCCACTGCCTTGACTGTCGCCTCGATCAGCCTCGTCGCCAGCGGCACTTCGCGCATCAGCGCACTGCCGGCATATTGGCCCACGACCTTGCGCACAGGACAACCGAAGTTGATGTCGATGATCGCCGCACCATTGCCCTGCTGCAATCTGGCGGCTTCGCCCATGCTGGCCGGATCGCAGCCCACCAGCTGCATCGATACCGGCTCCTCCGCCGGATCCCATTCGGCCTTTTGAATACTGATCCGCGTAGCGCGAATTGCCGCCTCGCTGGCGATCATTTCCGTGACATTAAGGCCCGAACCATAGCGCCGCACGAGCCGCCGGAAAGGCAGATCAGTGACACCCGTCATCGGCGCAAGCACCACCGGTGTGTCGATGGTGACAGGCCCGATCTTTATCGGCTTCAAGGCCGGCGGAGTTGGGAGCGCAGTCATGAATTGATGCAGTTGCCTAAAATTTGGGCAGCGCATAGTGGATTGCACTTGGCTCGTCCAGTCCCTAAGCGCGAGCGCCCGTGAACAATAGCTCCACTCCCCCTTCCTTTGCGGCCATCGTGGTCGCGGCCGGCAAAGGCCTGCGCGCGGGTGGCGATTTGCCCAAGCAGTTTGCCAGGTGGCGCGGCAAGCCCTTGTTGCGCCACTCGGTAGAGGCAATGCTGGATAGTGGGGCCAGCGAAGTGGTAGTCGTGATCGCCGACGACGCCGAGGAACTCGCCCGGCTCGCTCTGGCCGGGCTCGATAGCTGCCGCCTCGTCACCGGCGGCGCCACACGCCAGGAATCGGTGCGTAGCGGGCTAGAGGCGCTCGCCTCTCAAACTCCGGAGCGGGTGCTCATCCATGATGCCGCGCGTCCCGGCCTTTCCCGCACCGTGATCGATCGCCTGCTCGCTGCGCTTGGCCAGCATGCCGGGGCGATCCCGGTTCTGCCGGTAGTCGACAGCCTGGCGATTGCAGCTGGCAATATGATGAGCGGTGCGGCCGCGCGCGAGCAATTGCGGCGCGTGCAGACCCCGCAGGCATTCAGATTTGACGCCATCCTGGCCGCGCATCGCGCGTGGCAGGGCGAACCTAACGCTGGGGATGATGCACAGGTGCTGATCGCAGCGGGCGGCAATGTCGCACTTGTCGAAGGCGACGAACTGCTTAGGAAAGTAACCTTTGCGGAGGACTTGATGGCTGCACTTCCCCCAATGCGGATTGGTCAGGGATACGATGTCCACCGGCTCGTTGAAGGTGAGGAACTCTGGCTCTGCGGGGTACATGTCCCGCACAGTCGCGGTCTGGCCGGGCATTCCGATGCCGATGTTGCACTTCACGCCGTTGTCGACGCCCTGCTGGGCGCGATCGGAGATGGCGACATCGGCACCCATTTTCCCCCTTCGGACCCGCAATGGGAGGGTTCGCCCTCCCCCCTGTTTGTCGAACATGCGGTGACTCTGGTCAATGCCGCCGGGTACCGGATTTCCAACCTTGATGTGACGCTCATCTGCGAGGAACCGCGAATTGGCCCGTATCGGGATGCGATGCGCGAGAAACTGGCCGCGCTCTTGTGCGTTGATCTGACACAGGTCAGCGTCAAGGCGACGACAACCGAGCGGCTTGGCTTTACTGGTCGCGGAGAAGGAATTGCGGCACAGGCAGTGGCCTGCCTTGAGCGTTACTAGGAGGCATAGAGGCATGATAGACACAGGTAAGCTGTTGCCCGCCGACATTGAGGAGCTGGCCCGCAAGGTGGTTGACCAAAACGCTGCGGCTGGGCGCAAGATCGTACTCGCCGAAAGCTGCACTGGCGGCCTAGTGGCGGCAGCCTTGACCGAAGTGCCTGGTTCGTCCGCTGTGCTCGATCGCGGCTTCGTAACCTATTCCAACGAGGCCAAGATGGAGA
Organism: Sphingomonadales bacterium BRH_c3; assembly: GCA_001515985.1. Taxonomy (GTDB): domain Bacteria; phylum Pseudomonadota; class Alphaproteobacteria; order Sphingomonadales; family Sphingomonadaceae; genus Erythrobacter. The sequence continues at coordinate 11,655 of LOET01000023.1, forward strand.
GCCTTGGTGTCCCGCTCGACATTATCGAGACATTCGGCGCAGTGTCGATTGCGTGCGTTTGGGCCATGGCCAAGGGCGCGCTAGAGCGCAGCAATGCCGATGTGGCGGTAGCTATCAGCGGGGTGGCCGGGCCCGACGGCGGAACCAAGCTTAAGCCGGTCGGCACGGTTGTCTTTGCCCGGGCAACCCGTAATGGCGACGACAAGCCCGAAGGCGAACTCAAGCTGTTCAACGACCTCGACCGCGCTGGTGTTCGCCATCAGGCGACGCTGTGCGCACTCGAGTTGCTGCTTCCGTAGACCTCGTCGGCGCGCGCTTCGAACGCAGCTACCATCTTGTGGAAAGCGCGGTCAAAATACTGTCCGGCGAGCCGTTCGAACACCCGGCTTTTAAACGTGAATTCGACGGAGAAATCTATTTCGCAACCGCCATCGGGGCGTGCACGGAATTTCCATGTGTTGTCGAGGTCTTTCAGCGGGCCATCGACGTAATGAACATCGATCATATGCGGGCGATCCTTTTCGACCCGCGAGGTGAATTTTTCGCGCAGTGATTTAAAGCCGACCACCATGTCGGCAATCATTTCGGTTTCAGTGTTGGAGCGAACGCGCGTGGCAATCACCCAAGGCAGGAATTCGGCATAGCGACCTACATCAGCCACCAGATCGAACATCTGCTCGGCGCTATATGGCAATCGCCTGGTCTCACGGACACCTGGCATCAGGCCTGCTGGCGAACTTGTGCCTTGGCCAGCTTCTCGGCGCGGGCGGCCTTCATCTGCGCAAAGTCGTCGCCAGCGTGATAGCTCGAGCGCGTCAGCGGACTTGCAGCGACCTGCAGGAAACCCTTGGCGCGAGCGATCGAGCCAAAGGCCTTGAATGCATCAGGCGTCACAAACTCCTCAACCGTCGCATGCTTCGGTGTCGGCTGGAGATATTGCCCCATGGTGATGAAATCCACCTCGGCGCTGCGCATGTCGTCCATCACCTGATGCACTTCAAGCCGCTGCTCGCCCAGGCCCAGCATGATACCAGATTTGGTGAAGATCATCGGATCGTGGCGCTTCACCTCTTCCAGCAGGCGCAGCGAGGCATAGTAGCGAGCACCGGGCCGGATGGTCGGATACAGCCTTGGAACAGTTTCGAGGTTGTGATTGTAAACGTCTGGGCCGGCTTCGCAAATGGCCTCCACAGCAGCGCGCATCTTGCCGCGGAAATCGGGCGTGAGGATCTCGATCGTTGTACCGGGCGTCTCGCGCCGCAGTGCCTTGATCACTTTCACAAACTGCCCTGCCCCGCCATCGGGCAAATCGTCGCGGTCGACGCTGGTGATGACGATATGCTCCAGCCCCATCCTGGCTGCGGCAATCGCAGTATTCTCTGGCTCCATCGGATCTACCATGCGCGGCATACCGGTCTTGACGTTGCAAAAGGCGCAGGCCCGCGTGCAGACATCGCCCAGGATCATCACCGTTGCATGCTTCTTGGTCCAGCATTCACCAATATTGGGGCAGGCCGCCTCTTCGCACACCGTGTTGAGGTTGAGTTCACGCATTAACTTGCGTGTCTCATTATAACCCTCACTGACGGGAGCCCTCACCCGGATCCAGTCGGGCTTGCGTTGCCGCGCGGGACGCGGAGTCTCGCTGCCCGACAATTTGGTCGAGAGATCATTCATGGCGCCCATCTAGGCTTGTCGCTCGCAGCCCGCAACCGTTCAAACATCAAATTTGGGCCTTGCCCATTCCATCATTTGATTGCAGCAATAATGGTATGAAAAGCTTTGCCGAAATGATTGAAGGTTATCGTCGCTTCCGGGGCGGCGATTGGCGTAGACAGCACGGGCGCTGGGAGCAGCTGAAGGAAGGGCAGAGCCCCCAGGTCATGGTTATCGCGTGCTCTGACAGCCGGGTTGACCCGACCCAGATATTCGACGTTGATCCCGGTGAAATTTTCGTGGTTCGTAATGTGGCTGCGCTTGTACCGCCATTCGAAACTACTCCAGGACGGCACGGTGTATCGGCCGCGCTTGAGTTTGCGGTGCAATTCCTCAAGATTCGTGAATTGGTGGTTTTGGGCCACGGCATGTGCGGCGGCTGCCAGGCTGCTCTGACACAGGGCATGCATGGTCGCGAGGTGGGCGATGGCGGCTTCGTTGCACGCTGGATTGACATGCTCGATTCGGTACGAGAACCGATCGCCGCCAATTTGGGCACAACGGGCCGGGCAGCTGAGCTTGCCATGGAGCAGGCTGCAGTGAAGGTCAGCCTGGCAAATCTGCGGACTTTCCCATATGTGAGCGAGAAGGAAGCAAATGGCACACTCAAGCTGCACGGTGCCTATTTCGCGATCTCGGATGGAATATTGCACATCCTCAACGAGGCCGATGGCAAGTTCCACCCGACCGAATAATTGCTTGCCCGGGCGTGTCGTTAACTCCAAGTAATGCGACATGTCCGAAATTAACGCCAAGAACATCGCCCTGTTGATTGATGCCGACAATGTCGATCCGGGCGGAATTAATGCCGTGCTTACCGTCCTGGCTGAGCTGGGGCAGGTGAACATCCGCCGCGCCTATGGCAACTGGGCCAAGGATGCGCTCAAGCGCTGGGCCGATATTACCAATCGCTTTGGCATTCGCCCGCACCAGCAATTCGATCTTACTCGCGGCAAGAACGCCACTGACATGGCGATGACGATCGACGCGGTCGACCTGCTTTACCAGGGCAAGGTCCACGGCTTCGGGATCATGAGCAGCGACAGCGATTTTACCCCGCTGATTACTCGGCTTCGGCAAGATGGTTTGCCGGTTTATTGTTTTGGCGATGCCAAGACGCCGGAAGCACTGCGCACCGCGTGCACGCGTTTCATCGACATTGGCAAACTGATCAAGGGCGAAGGAACCGGTGGCGCGGCTGCAGGAACCGGCGAGAACGCGGTAGATGAGGAACTGATCGAGCTTCTTGGCGGGGCCTGGAAGGCCTCGAACCGCGACGATGAAGGCTTCGCCAAACTGCAGGAAGTTGGCCAGATCGCCGGCAACCGATCCAGCTTCGATGTCCGCAACTATGGCTTTCGCCGGCTATCAGAGTTGATCCGCTCGCTTGATCGTTTCGAAATGAAGCGCGGCTCGGATGGCCAGGTCTACGTCAAGCGCTTGCGTTGAAGAATTGACCGCAAAAAGCGCGGCCCCCGCCGAAGGGACCGCGCTTGATCCGGCAATCAGCCTTCGAAGTCAGGCAGGACTGTCAACTGCGGTAGCAGCCGCCGGTTCTGCCGGTGCTGCAGGCGCAGCATTATCGCGTTGATCCACATAGGCGGTCCATAGTTTCGCAATCGGAACCCGTGGGCCCGTAACCTTGGCGAAGTTTGCGCGAGCTTCATCGAATTTGCCCTGCTCAGCCTGGGCGATGCCAAGCCTGGTAAGCACCATATTCGTATCAACGCCGGGTATCCCAAGCGCCTTGGTGTAGAAGGTTTCAGCCTTGGCATGTTGATCATAGCTCAGGAAGGCATCACCCGCCGCTACGACCGTGCGCAATCCCGCGCCAGCGGCATTGGCATCGCGTTCCAGTGCCGGCAGTTCGGCCTGGTCAGCAGCTATGCGAGAGTCGGCGGTTTTCAGCGAATCCGAGAGATAGATATCGTCACGGCTAACCCGACCGGAGGTGTAGCCGAACTCGATCACCCGCTTCACTTCCTTGGGCAGCCGACGCGGATCGGCAGCTTCGACGTAAGCGATGAATTCCTGTTTGTTCTGGAGCCCATCGACACGCCGTGACAGGCGCAGCAGATCAAGCATCGCAGAAGAATCGAACTCGTTGAGGTTGCGGGCGATGTTGATCGCGTCGCGCCAATTGGTGGGCGAAGGATAATCCTTAACCCAGCCCGCAGCGAAGTCATAGACCTGCGGCACAACCTCGTTGTTGTAGCCCACGCTCAAGCCGCGGCGATACCACGCTTCATCGATCTGCTGGCCTTCCGCCTTGGCTTCGCTGATTGCTCTCGAGAGATAGTCGAGACCTTCCGCAAAACGTTCTTCGGTAATGAAGCTTTCCGCCATTGCGATCTGCATGATCGGCTTGGATACGTTGTCGGCTGTGAAACCACCATCGATCGCTCGCTGTAGATAGGTACGCGAATCTGAATGCTGCCCCAGAGCGTTGGCAAGTTGGTAGGAAATGAAGTTGTAACGCCCGACATTCTCGCCTTCCACTTTCCCGCTTGAAAGCATCAACTTCATTCCTTCGAGCTGCGCAGCCCGGTCACCGGTCTTTGCACCAGCGTTGTAAATCAGTCCGCCGGCCACGATCTTTTCATCTGGCGAAACCGACAAGGCAATCAGATTGCCAAACTGTGGGCTGATCGATGCAATATCGCCGCCTTCTGCGTTGACGACTTCCTGCATAGGCTGGAACATTTCGATGAACTCCTTCGAATATTCCGGCTTGTTTTCTTTTTTGCGATCCTTCTTTTCGCGCTGAGCCTGTGCAGGCTCTGCAACCACGCCGCTCAGCATCGCAGTGCCAGTCGCCAGCGCGATCGCCATAGCGAAATGCGAGCCGGCTTTCCTGCGGGTACGCGAATTGGAAATGAGAAAACGCATTGTGATGCCTCCTGAAACCAAAGATACAACGCCTCGATCAGGCGTCTGGATTATTACATGCGGGCGGTGCCATGGCCTGCCTTTGCCGAATTTGCAATTCTCCCTATGTCAAATGTGCTGAACGCGCTTTGAATGGAACTCGCAGCAAACTCGCGCCAGCTTAAGTGCCAGAAGGGCCCCTATGTGTGGAAAAAACACCCTGTGCCCGGTTTTTGAGCCGGGCAAGCGGTGGCGAAAGCACCTGCCTGCGCCTACATAAAGGACCAGACTTTAGCCCGCACTCAGCGCTAGATCGGACCCATCTTGACCGACGATACCGAAACCCTTCCGCCGCCTCACCCACTGGGTGAATTCGAACGCATCGACATCGTCGATGAGATGAAGGCGAGCTATCTCGATTACGCGATGAGCGTAATCGTGAGCCGCGCGCTGCCTGACGTGCGCGACGGGTTGAAGCCGGTGCATCGCCGGATCCTGTTCGCCAGCCAGGAAGGTGGCTTTGTTGCGGGCCGTCCCTATCGCAAGAGCGCCAAGATCGTGGGTGACGTGATGGGTAACTATCACCCCCACGGCGACAGTGCGATCTATGACGCGCTGGCGCGCATGACGCAGCCTTGGTCGATGCGCGTCCCACTGGTCGATGGCCAGGGGAACTTCGGTTCGATGGATCCCGATCCCCCGGCCTCGATGCGCTACACCGAAGCGCGCCTTGCCAGAGTCGCCAATAGCCTGCTTGACGATCTCGACAAGGATACGGTCGATTTCGCCGATAACTATGATGGTTCGCGCCGTGAGCCTACGGTCCTGCCGGCGCGCTTCCCCAATCTGCTCGTCAATGGTGCAGGTGGGATCGCGGTGGGCATGGCTACCAATATTCCGCCCCACAATCTGGGCGAAGTGATCGCCGGCTGCCTGGCGTTCATTGATAACCCTGCAATCACGACTGAGGAACTGATCGAATATATCCCGGGGCCAGACTTCCCGACCGCCCCCCTGATACTGGGACAATCGGGCGCGCGGGCCGCCTATACCACCGGGCGCGGATCGGTGCTTATGCGCGCGCGGCACGAGATCGAAGCGACGCGGGGCGCAAAAAGCGAAGGCCGTCAGTCGATCATCTTCACTTCGATTCCCTTCCAGGTCGGCAAATCGGGGCTGGTGGAGAAGATCGCCGAGGCGGCCAAGGACAAGCGGATCGAAGGCATTTCCGACATTCGCGACGAAAGTTCGCGTGAGGGCGTGCGGGTGGTGATCGATCTGAAGCGTGATGCGTCACCCGAAGTCGTGCTCAACCAGATATGGCGATACACGCCAGCTCAGGCGAGTTTCCCGGCCAATATGCTGGCGATCAAGGGGGGGCGCCCCGAAGTGCTCACCCTGCGTGACATCATCCAGGCCTTCATCCAGTTCCGCGAACAGGTCATCACCCGGCGCACCAAGTTCGAACTCAACAAGGCTCGCGACCGTGCGCATATATTGCTGGGCCTGGTGGTTGCGGTTTCGAACCTTGACGAAGTGGTCGCAATAATCCGTGGTTCGTCCAATCCCGCCGAAGCACGGGCAAAATTGCTCACCCGTGACTGGCCGATTGGCAATATCGCCCAATATATCCGCCTGATTGAAGCGATTGACCCTGATGCCGATCAAGAGGGGGGCACATATCGCCTCAGTGAGCGGCAAGTAAAGGCCATCCTCGATCTGCGCCTGCATCGCCTTACTGGGCTTGGCCGCGATGAGATTGGCGGTGAGCTGAAAGAGCTTTCCCTGGCGATCGAGGAATTCCTCTCGATTCTGGCGGACCGCGCCAAGCTGTACGGCTTGATGCGCGAAGAGCTAGAGGAAATCCGCGCCACCTATGCGACGCCGCGCGTATCCGAAATCGCTCCCGCATGGGATGGGCTCGAAGACGAGGACCTGATTGAGCGCGACGAGATGGTCGTCACCGTCACCCATGATGGCTACATCAAGCGCACCCCGCTCTCCACTTTCCGCGCGCAGCGCCGCGGGGGTAAGGGCCGCGCAGGCATGTCCACCAAGGACGAAGATGCCGTGCGGGAGATGTTTGTTACCAGCACGCACAATCCCGTGCTGTTCTTCTCGACATCGGGCAAGGTCTATCGGCTTAAAGTCTGGAAACTGCCCGAAGGCGGACCCAATACGCGCGGTCGGCCGATCGTGAACATGCTTCCTGCCCTGGAAGATGGCGAGACTATCCGCACCGTATTGCCGCTGCCGGAAGACGAAGCAAGCTGGGGTGCGCTTTCGGTGGTATTCGCCACTGCCAAAGGCAACGTCAGGCGCAACAGCATGGACGCCTTCACCAACATTCCATCGAACGGCAAATATGCCATGAAGTTCGACGATGCCAGCGATGACAAGCTGATCGGAGTGGCCTTGCTAGAGGCCACCGATGATGTGCTGCTCGCCACGCGCCAGGGCAAGGCGATCCGCTTTGCGGGTGATGATGTCCGCGAGTTCACCTCGCGCACGTCAACCGGCGTTCGGGGCATGAAATTGAAGGCCGATGACGAAGTTGTTTCGCTTTCGATCCTCCACCGTGTCGGCACCGACGCAGACGAACGCGAGCAATATGTGAAATTCGCGCCGTGGAAGGCCGAGAAAGAAGGCGAGCCCGAACTCGATCCCGCGCGCTTTGCGGAGCTCGTCGAGAATGAGCAATTCATCCTTACTGTCTGCGCCAATGGCTATGGCAAGGTTTCGTCCGCCTATGAATATCGCCGCATCGGGCGCGGTGGCCAAGGCATCGTCAACATTGACAATATCAAGCGCAACGGCCCGGTGGTGGCGAGCTTCCCGGTTCGCCACGGCCAACAACTGATGCTGGTAACCGACCAGGCCAAGCTGATCCGCCTGCCGCTTGGCCTGCGCCATCTCACCGATGACGAAGATGCTGCCGAAAAGGCATTCCGCGTGATCGGACGAAGCTCCGCAGGCGTGCGGCTGTTCAACGTGTCAGAAGACGAAACCATTGTCAGCGCAGTGCTGATCGATGAAACCGAGGCGCCCGAAAACGAAGCGGAAGAAGCCGTGGTCGAGGAAATGGCTGGGCGCGGGAGCGAAGAGACCACGCCTTACACGCCGCCGCAATCCGACCGGGACATTGAAGGCGAGCCAGGCGGATGACGCTCACCGTGATTCCGTCAGGCCAGATCTGCGGCGCGCGCGTCTCTGGAATTGACCTGATGGAAGAGCTCTCGCCTGCGCTGATTGCCGAGATCCGAACAGCATGGCTTGAGCATAAAGTGCTCGCCTTTGTTGGCCAGAGCATGGACGATGACGCGCTTGAACGCTTCACAATTGCGATGGGCGGATTCGGCGAGGATCCGTTCTTCGCTCCCATCGAAGGTCGTGAACACATTGCTGCAATCCTGCGCGAGGCCGACGAGCAGACACCCCTCTTTGCCGAAAACTGGCATAGCGACTGGAGCTTTCTTGCAGCTCCGCCGGCAGGGACCTGTTTGCTCGCTATTGAGATTCCGCCAATCGGTGGCGACACATTGTTCGCGGATCAGGTTGCGGCATTCGCAGCACTGCCTGACCACCGCAAGGAGTATCTGCGGACGCTAATCGCGATCCATAGCGCCCAGATGGCCTATGCACCTGAAGGCGCTTATGGTGAGAAGGACCGGGGCCGTAGCATGGCGATTCGGCCAGATGAAAGCGCGCGCGCCACGCAGCTTCATCCACTGGTGCAACGCCATCCCGAAACGGGTGAGGAAGCGCTGTTTTCTACCCTAGGCTATATTATCGGAATCGAAGGCATGGCTCAGGCAGATGCCATCGGGCTTTTGTCAGAACTGGCAGAATGGCAAGGCCGGGAGGAGTTTATCTACCGCCACCGGTGGGAACCGGGCATGCTTGTTATGTGGGACAACCGCTCTGTCCTGCACAAGGCAACTGGTGGTTACGAAGGGTACCGGCGTGAGCTTCACCGAACGACCATTGCAGGTTGGACGGCCTAGATAGTTGGATACGGCAGCCTGGCGGCACATTCCATCGCTGGCCAAATCACATTAGCGTGTTAAAATTGATATTGCGGTCACATTATAATGTGCTACAATTCGCGTATGAGCACTACGATCATTGAACAAGTCCGCGATCTCGTAAACAGAGGCAAACTTACTCGTGCCGGCCTGGCCCGTGCTGCGGGACTGCATGCCAATACGCTGCGCGACTGCACAGAGGCCAGCTGGAATCCAACTGCTGAGACGCTTGCCAAGCTGGAAAACTTCCTGCTGCAAAGCGACGACCGCCCCGCCCTCGTTTCAATCGAGGAAATCATTGACGAGGCGCGCAATGGCCGCATGTATATCCTGGTCGATGATGAGGATCGCGAGAACGAAGGTGATTTGATCATCCCTGCACAAATGGCCACGCCCAATGCGATAAACTTCATGGCGACGCATGGGCGCGGGCTGATCTGCCTGGCGCTCGCTCGCAAGCGCGTGGAGCAGCTCGGGCTTGAACCGATGAGCCGCAACAACAAGGAAAGCATGCAGACCGCTTTCACGATCTCGATCGAGGCGAAAGAAGGCGTAACCACAGGAATCTCGGCGGCTGATCGCGCGCGCACCGTTTCGGTAGCGATCGATTCCAGCAAGGGACCGGAGGATATAGTGACGCCCGGCCACGTATTCCCGCTTGCCGCGCGCGATGGTGGCGTGCTGGTGCGCGCAGGCCACACCGAAGCGGCGGTCGATATCTCGCGCCTTGCAGGGCTCAATCCTTCCGGCGTGATCTGCGAGATCATGAACGAAGACGGTTCGATGGCACGGCTCGACGATCTGATCGGCTTTGCCCGCAAGCACGACCTCAAGATCGGCACTATCCGTGATCTGATCGAATACCGCCGCCGTAACGATCACCTGGTCGAGCGGGTCGACGAACGCAGCTTTGAATCCGATTACGGAGGACAATGGCGCCTCCTCACTTATCGCAACAAGGTTGACGGCAGCGAGGCCTATGTCCTGCAGAAGGGGCATGTCGTACCGGGAGAACCCACCCTAACCCGTGTTCATCCCATCTCGGTTCTCGACGATGTGCTGGGCCAACCCGGCCCGCGCAAGCGCACGCTCCAGCGCGCGATGCTGGCGGTGGGCGAGCATGGCTCGGGCGTGATCGTGATCCTGCGCGATCGCTCGGCTACCGGCACTTACAGCGATAGCGACGAAGAGCGCAATGTGGGGATCGGTTCGCAGATACTGGCCGATCTCAATATTCACGAAATGATCCTGCTCACCAACTCGCAGCCCAATGTTGTGGCGATCGAAGGCTTTGGCCTCAACATCGCCAGCCTCATGCCAATCCCGGAGTAAACCGATGGCACGCATCCTGATCGTCGAAGCCCGTTTCTACGGTCATCTCAATGACCTGCTGATCGCCGGCGCGCGCGCTGCCATCGAAGCTGCGGGGCATAAGGTGGAAGTCATCACCGTGCCCGGCGCGCTCGAGATTCCGGGAGCGATCGCGCTCGCATCCGAAAGCGGCCAGTATGACGGCTTCGTGGCGATCGGCGTGGTGATCCGCGGCGAAACCTATCACTTCGAGATCGTCGCCGGGGAAAGCGCCCGCGCGATCATGGCACTGACGATGGACGGGATCGCTATCGGTAATGGCATTCTGACGGTCGAGAACGAGCAGCAGGCGCTGGTCCGCGCCGACCCTGCGCAGAAGGACAAGGGCGGCGAAGCTGCCAAGGCCGCGCTCGCCCTGCTTGAGTTGCAGCAGCGCTTCGGAGCTTAGCCAGCCAGCCTTCCGAAGCACCGCGCACCGGCATAGACCGCGCTGGCGCCCAGCTCTTCCTCAATCCGGATCAGCTGGTTGTATTTGGCAAGCCGGTCAGACCGCGCGAGCGAGCCGGTCTTGATCTGCCCGCAATTGGTCGCAACCGCGAGATCGGCGATCGTCGAATCCTCAGTCTCGCCCGAGCGGTGGCTCATCACCGAAGTGTAGCCGGCACGGTGTGCCATTTCGACCGCAGCCAGCGTTTCTGTGAGCGAGCCGATCTGGTTGACCTTCACCAGCAGAGAATTGGCAAGACCCTTGCCGATTCCCATTTCAAGCCGTCTTGGATTGGTCACGAACAGATCGTCACCCACCAGCTGGACCTTGCTGCCAATCTTGTCGGTCAGGATCTTCCAGCCCTCTAGGTCATCTTCACCCATCCCGTCTTCGATCGAGCGGATCGGATAATCGGAGCACAGTGCCGCAAGATAGTCCGCCATTTCCTCGCTTGACAGCGATGTGCCCTCACCCGCCATGTCATAGCGGCCATCAGCATAAAATTCGGTCGACGCACAATCGAGCGCGAGCGCTACTTCGCTGCCGGGCTTGAACCCGGCCTGTTCGATCGAAGCCATGATGAAATCCAGCGCTGCGCGAGAACTGGCAAGATTGGGGGCAAAGCCGCCTTCATCGCCGACCGAGGTCGAGAGTCCCTTGTCCGAAAGGTTCTTCTTCAGCGTGTGGAAGATTTCCGAACCCCAGCGTACCGCCTCCGCCAGAGAATCGGCCCCCACCGGCATGATCATGAATTCCTGGATATCGATCGGGTTGTCGGCATGTTCACCGCCATTGATGATGTTCATCATCGGCACCGGCAGGACGTGTGCGGCAACCCCGCCGAGATAGGAATAGAGCGGCAGCCCGCGCGCATTGGCTGCGGCCTTGGCCACGGCCAGGCTGGTGCCGAGGATCGCATTGGCTCCAATTCGGCTCTTGTTGGGCGTGCCATCAAGCTCGATCATGGCAAGATCGATATCGCGCTGGTCTTCCGCATCAAGGCCCAGAATTGTATCGGCAATCTCGGTATTTACTGCTTCGATCGCCTTAAGCACGCCCTTGCCCTTGTAGCGGGCCTTATCCCCATCGCGCAGTTCAACCGCTTCATGCGCGCCTGTCGACGCGCCGGATGGAACCGCAGCTCGTCCGAAACTTCCGTCGTCCAGCAGCACATCGACTTCCACCGTCGGGTTGCCCCGGCTATCAAGGATTTCGCGGCCGTGCAGATCGATAATCGCGGTCATGGGCAAGCTCCTGGCTTGATGTGTTGTAATTGGCTAAGACACCACCATATCGGGGATTGGCAGCGCTCTATGCGCCGGAACATCGCGGCGCAAGCCGCGTTACCTTATAAAACAGTTCGGCAAACGTATTCTTGCCGGATATAATCGAACTACAAGGCAAAGGACGGATCATGGTAGAGACGACCAAAAGCAAGACCCCAAAGAAAGCCACCGCCAAGAAGGCGACAAAGCCCGAAGCGGCCATCAACAATACTGCAGAAGCCAAATCGCGCTTCAATGCGGCGCTTGATGAAGCTCGTGCAGGCGCCGCCGCACTGAAGGCAGAAGCTGGCGCACGTGCTGGCGTGTATCGCGAACAGGTTCGAGACAAAGGTACCGATCTGGTTGCCGAAGCCAAGACCTATGGCAACGAAGCCAAGGCGAAGGCCGGCGAACTTGCCGTTGAAGGCAAGGCCCGTGCCAGCGATGCCTTGGCATCTCTCGGCAAAATAGTGGCCGACACTGCGCCACAGATCGACGAGAGGATTGGCGAACAATATGGCGAGTATGCCCGGAAAGCATCGCGCAGCCTGCAGGAAGCCAGCGCAAAGCTCGAATCCAAGAGCGTGGAGGAGATTGGCGAGGACGCGCGCGAACTCGTACGCAAAAGCCCTGGGACCGCGATCGGCATTGCCGCCATTTTCGGCTTCCTCGTTGCTCGATTGTTCCGCGGCGGGCGCGGCTGATCGTTTCGTAAAGGGGGCTGAAAATGCGAGATGAGGATCGATCTGATCCGCGCCCCGACGATGTAGATGACGAACTCGAAGCCGCCGTGCGCGGTGACGAGCGTACCGGTCCGCCTTCCGGGCCTTCGCTGTTCGACGATGTCGCGGCGTTGGTTTCAGACAGCCGCAACTTCGTGCAGGCTGAAGTCGAATTCCAGAAAACCCGACTCGCGTTTGCGGCGAATCGTAGCAAGTCAGCGGTGCTGTCAGGCCTGTTCGCACTGGCCTTCATCCACCTTGCGCTCATTGCGCTGGTGGTAGGCCTTGTCATCGCCCTGACTCCTCATGTCACCGCATGGGGCGCGACAGCGATTGTCGTGGGCCTTTTGCTGCTTGGCGCCTTTATCCTTGTGATGCGCATGCAAACCTCCACCCGCGAAATTGGAGAAGCATTCAACAACGCGAACGAGGATGCCGACGAATGAGCGACCTCAAGCGACAGTTATCCGAGGATCGGGCGATGCGTAACACGGCGCGATCGATCATTTTCGGCCAGTTCTTGCGTGTACGCGAAGCCGTTTCCGGCAAGAGGATCGGCACCGAACTGGCCGACAAGGTGGTCGATGATGCACTTGACCTGGCTGACCGCGCCGGGAGCGCTGCGCGCGCCAATCGTGGCCTGATCACGGCGATCGCGGGAGTTGCCGGAGCGGCTGCAGCGCTGTGGCTGGCACGCAAATCGATTGCCGCAATGGTTGGTGGTGCGACCAAGGGCGACGATGGAGGGCCTCAGATAACAGAATCGTCCGACGAGGCCGGCGCCAGCGTTCAAGAAGCAAACCCGAAAGCGGATGACTATCATGACCAGTGAAGCAAATCGAACAGCCTTGCGCGAACGAATCGAGAAGGCGCAGCAGCGCCTCACGAACCGCCCAGCGAGCGAATATGCCCGCGACGCAGCGCACGAAGCGATCGATTTTGTCAAAGCCAATCCCCTGCTGGTGATTGGAGCAGCCGCCGCCGTGGGGCTAGCCTTGGGGACTATGTCGCGCGGAGGGCGCAAGGCGGCCACCGCCACCGGTTTTCTGGGACGGATTGCCACCGATGCCGCAATTGCCTTTGCCCTGACTATGTACGAGCGCGCTTCTGAACGCCGAGATGAAGCGGCACAGAATGAAGGCGAATTGCAAGATCTTGCAGCTGACTGAATCTGTGCCAGCGGGCTCTTGATCTCCCGATCGTCCCGCTTTTGCTTGCCTGAGCCGCAGGCTAGGCTATGGCGCGCGCGATTCCCCAAGGAGATACGAAAGATCATGGCTGAACATGAGGCAAAGCAGCGGCTGCACCTGGTGATGGGAGGCCGCGTGAAGGACCCCCGTTCACTGGAATTCCAGGATCCGGAAAGCGTCCATGTCGTGGGCGTTTTTAGCAATTATGACGACGCGGTTGAGGCCTGGCGCGCCAATGCGCACCGCACAGTAGACGATGCCGAAATGAAATATGTGGTCGTCCATCTCCACCGCCTGCTCGAGCCGGAAGAATAGGCCCGGCGGACGATGAAAAGGGCACCGGTTTGAGCAAGTTACCCAGTAGGTCGCCTGCCCACCCGGTTCAGATGAATTCGATCTTGTCGAGGAGGTAGAACCGGTCGCCCGATGGCACCGTGACCTCGATCTCGTCGCCTACTTGCCTGCCGATCAGCGCGCGGGCGATAGGCGAGTTGTAGGAAATCCGTCCCCGGTTCGCGTCCGCTTCGGTCTGGCCGACAATCTGGTATTTTATCGGCTTGTCGTCTTCATCGAGCAGCGTCACAGTGGCTCCAAACACCACCTTGTCACCCGATAGCATGGTGGGATCGATGATCTGGGCGCGGCTGACCTTGTCTTCGATCTCAGATATCTGCGCCTCGACCTGGCCCTGACGCTCTTTGGCGGCATGGTATTCGGCGTTTTCCGACAAGTCGCCATGCGCGCGAGCTTCCTCGATCGCATCGACAATTTTCGGGCGTTCCGCGCGCAGAACCTTGAGATCGGCCGTCAGCCGCTCATAGCCCTCAGCCAGCATCGGAACCTTTTCCATCGTAGCCATCCAGTCTTTCCTCCAGCGCCCTTCCCTTTGATATTCAGAGTTATTTCGGACGTGGCTGCTTCTGCCGAGGCAACCTTGGGAGCGTCGAAATTTGGGGAAAGAGCTAATGTTCGCTAGTTATAATAGTCCTGCAACGAGCGGACTTCAAGCTGGCTTGCATTTACTGCATTAATTGCATTTGCCGCCGCGATGGATGCCGCTGCCGTTGTGTAATAGGGAATCTTCTCCGTCAGCGCTGATGCACGGATCGATTTCGAGTCCAGCAAGCTCTGCCACCCTTCAGTCGTGTTGAAGATCAGATCGACGTCTCCATCGATGATCCGGTCCACCACATGCGGCTGCCCTTCGGCCACTTTGTTGATGCGCTCCACCGGCAGTCCCTGCTCGGCCAGATAGGCCTGCGTTCCGCCGGTGGCGATGGCAGAGAAGCCCTGTTCGATCAGCGTGCGCACCGCCGGAAGGATATGCGGCTTGTCGCTGTCTTTTACCGAAACGAACAGCGTGCCTTGAGATGGCAGGATCATCCCGGCAGCAAGCTGGGCTTTGAAGAAAGCGGCCTCGAAACTGCGATCGATTCCCATCACTTCGCCGGTTGATTTCATCTCGGGGGAAAGGGCCGGATCGCTGCCCGGGAAGCGACTGAAGGGGAACACCGCTTCCTTCACCGCCATATAGGGCAGATCGCGTTTGAAGGGTTCAAAATTGGCAAGCATTTCACCTGCCATCACCCGCGCCGCGATCTTGGCCACGGGCTGGCCGATCGCCTTGGCGACGAAGGGCACGGTGCGCGATGCGCGCGGATTGACCTCGATCAGGTAAACCTCACCATCTTTCACCGCGAACTGGACATTCATCAGGCCTACGACCCCCAAGGCCCTGGCCAGTGCATCAGCCTGCTGCTCCATCTGGTCGATGATATCCTTGGGGAGCGAATAGGGCGGCAGGGTGCAGGCGCTATCGCCCGAGTGGACACCAGCTTCCTCGATGTGCTGCATTACCCCGGCAACCCGCACTTCTTTGCCATCGCACAGCGCATCGACATCGCACTCGATCGCGTCGCGCAAATATTGATCGACCAGCACCGGACTATCGCCGGATACGTTCACGGCGGTACGGATATAATCGTCAAGCTGCGCCTCGCTGTCGACGATCTCCATCGCTCGCCCGCCCAGCACGTAGGAGGGACGCAGCAATACCGGATAGCCGATCCGCGCCGCCACCGCCGCGGCCTCGTCACGGCTATAGGCGATGCCATTCTCAGGCTGTTTGAGCTTGAGCTTGTTGACCAGCCTGGCAAAACGCTCGCGATCTTCTGCAAGGTCGATCGCATCGGGCGATGTGCCAAGGATCGGGATCCCCGCATCCTCCAGCGCCTGCGCCAGCTTGAGCGGGGTTTGCCCGCCGAACTGCACGATCACGCCTACCAGCTCGCCCTTCGACTGCTCGACGCGCAGGATCTCGAGCACGTCTTCCGCCGTCAGCGGCTCAAAATAGAGCCGGTCTGACGTGTCGTAGTCGGTCGAGACTGTTTCCGGGTTGCAATTGATCATGATCGTCTCGAACCCGGCCTCCGCCAGTGCGAAACAGGCATGGACGCAGCAATAGTCGAACTCGATACCCTGCCCGATCCGGTTGGGGCCGCCGCCAAGGATCACTATCTTCTTGCGATCCGATGGGTCAGCCTCGCACTCCGGCTCGCCAAAGCTGGGCGCTTCATAGGTCGAATACATGTAGGGCGTAATTGCCTCGAATTCGGCCGCGCAGCTATCGATCCGCTTGAACACCGGATGGACTCCCAGCTTGTTGCGAAGCTGGCGCACCTCCTCCTCGCTGGTGGCTCCTGCCATCGCTTGGAGCGCATCGTGCAGCAGGCCCGAACGCTTCGCCTGCGTTTCGCCCAGCCCGCCCGCGACACCGACAGAGCGCACCGCCAGCGTGGCGAGCCGCTTGTCCGAAAAGCCCATCGCCTTCAGCCGCCGCAACTCGGCTGCATCGCGCGGCAGCCCATCTTCCGAAATCCGTTTTTCCGCCGCGATGATGCCTTCGATCTGGCGCAGGAACCACGGATCATAGGATGTGAGCGCGTGTATCTCCTCCACGCTCATCCCCTCGCGGAAGGCCTGCCCGACATAGAGCAGCCGGTCGGGCGTTCGCTTGCTCAGCGCGGCGGTAACGACTTCGCGTGATACGCCTTCGAGCGAAGGCACGCGGTTGAACCCGTCAAGCCCGGTTTCGAGCCCGCGCAGCGCCTTCTGCACGCTTTCCTGGAAATTGCGCCCGATCGCCATGACCTCGCCAACCGATTTCATCGCGGTCGCAAGTTCGGGCTTGGCGCCCTTGAACTTCTCGAAGGCGAAACGCGGGATCTTTGTCACGACGTAATCGATCGTGGGCTCGAAGCTGGCGGGCGTAGCGCCGGTGATCTCGTTGGTGATCTCGTCCAGCGTGTAGCCTACAGCGAGCTTCGCAGCGACGCGCGCAATCGGGAAGCCGGTCGCCTTTGAGGCGAGCGCGGAGCTGCGCGATACGCGCGGGTTCATCTCGATCACGATCAGCCGGCCATCGGCGGGATTGACCGCGAATTGCACGTTCGAGCCGCCAGTTTCGACCCCGATCTCGCGCAGCACAGCAATGCTGGCATTGCGCATGATCTGGTATTCCTTGTCGGTCAGCGTCAGCGCGGGCGCAACCGTGATCGAATCACCGGTGTGCACGCCCATCGGATCGACATTCTCGATGCTGCAGATAATGATGCAATTGTCATGGCGGTCGCGCACGACCTCCATTTCGTATTCCTTCCATCCCAGCAATGATTCCTCGATCAGCACTTCGGTGGTGGGCGATGCGTCGAGCCCTTCTCGCACAATCCGCTCGAACTCGGCCTTGTTATAGGCAATGCCGCCGCCGGTGCCGCCCAGTGTGAAGCTGGGGCGGATGATCGCGGGCAGCTTGGTCGTCTCAAGCACTTCAAGCGCCTGTTCCAGCGTGTGCGCGATGCCGCTGCGCGCGCTTTCGAGCCCGATCTTGTCCATCGCCTCGCGGAATTTCTGGCGGTCCTCGGCCTTGTCGATCGCCTCAGCATCGGCGCCGATCATGGTGACGCCATATTTCTCCAGCACGCCCATCTTGTTGAGCGACAGCGCGCAATTGAGCGCGGTCTGCCCGCCCATGGTCGGCAGCAGCGCGTCAGGCCGTTCCTTGGCGATGATCTTTTCGACGATTTCTGGCGTGATTGGCTCGACATAGGTCGCATCGGCGAATTCGGGATCGGTCATGATCGTGGCCGGGTTCGAATTGACCAGCACGACGCGATAGCCCTCTTCCTTGAGCGCCTTGATCGCCTGCGTGCCGGAATAGTCGAACTCGCAGGCCTGGCCGATGATGATCGGGCCGGCGCCGATAACGAGGATCGAGGAGATGTCAGTGCGTTTGGGCATTGGTCGCCTTGCGGTAGATAATGTTCATGTCAATTGATTGCGCGGAGGCCTCCGCCATCATACATTCGGTCGCGTGCTGATTTTCCGGCGTTAGCGCGATTTCAAGAGTTGGCGCACGGTCGGTAGATAAGAAAGTGGTCTCAAAATAATGAGCGCCGCAATCACGAGCCAGCTTGCCGATCCGGTTCGCAATCATGTCTTCGTCGCGAATTTCAACTCCAGTTGCTACTGGTTCGACAAGTTCAAGATGCGCGATGGTCGGTTGTTCGGTATACGGTCCAATAGATTTCGCTAGCACAGCAGCAAACGCGGCAGAACCTGCTCCAAGCGCAAACCAGATGAGCTTGGTTCGCCTCACCCCAGCATCCCCACGAATTTTTCGAACAGGTAGTAACTATCCTGCGGACCGGGTGAGGCTTCGGGGTGGTATTGCACGCCGAACGCCTGCTTGCCCTTGATCGAAATCCCGCAGTTCGAGCCATCGAACAGGCTGACGTGCGTCTGCTCGACTTCGGGCGGTAGCGTGTCGACATCGACAGCGAAGCCGTGGTTCATCGAAGTGATCTCGACCAGGCCGTTCGTGTCGCCCCAGCCCTCACCCACGCGCTGAACCGGATGGTTCGCGCCGCGGTGGCCCTGGTGCATTTTCACTGTCTTCGCGCCCGCCGCAAGGGCCAGTAACTGGTGCCCCAGACAGATACCGAAGAGGGGCACATCGCGCTCTAACAGGCCCTGAATCACCGGCACGGCATATTCGCCCGTCGCGGCCGGATCGCCGGGGCCGTTGCTCAGGAAAACGCCATCGGGAGCCAGCGCCAGCACTTCCTCGAGCGAGGTCTTGGCCGGGACCACGGTCACCTTTGCCCCGGCGCGGACGAGGTTGCGGAAGATATTGTCCTTCGCGCCATAATCCACCGCGACAACATGCGGGCTACCGTCATCCCAGCGCACGCTGGGATCGCTCTCGTCCTGGTCTGAACCCGACCCCAGCTTTCGCTGGGGTGACGACATTGTCGCATACCCTTCACCCAGGTGCCAAATCCCGCCGGTCCATTCCTCGTGGGTCTCGCGCGTGACGACTTGCGCCAGGTCCATCCCTTCCAGCCCGGCCCAGCCTTGCGCACGATTGAGCAGCGCGGGGATATCGAACTTGCCATCCGGCGAATGGGCGATCACCGCATTGGGCGCGCCGTTCATACGGATGCGGCGCGTCAGCGCGCGCGTATCGACGCCGGACAGGCCGATCTTCCCATTTGCCGCCAGCCATTCAGTAAAGCCCTGCAAGCTGCGGAAACTGCTCGGCGTGGTCACGTCCTCGCGCACAATGCAGCCCACCGCGCCTTCAACCTTGCTTTCAACATCTTCCGGGTTCGTGCCGACATTGCCGATATGCGGGAAGGTGAAGGTGACAATCTGCGCTGCATAACTGGGATCGGTCATCACTTCCTGGTAACCGGTCATCGCGGTGTTGAAGCACACCTCGCCCACAGCTTCGCCGGTGGCGCCGAATCCCCTGCCCCAGATCACCGCGCCATCGGCCAGAACGAGACAACCCGTCGCACCTTTTGGTTGCGCAGGTCGAGAGGCAGCAGAAGCCATTTGGGGCTCTCCGAGTCAGGGGTTTTCCGGCAATGTCGCTAAGCTTGAGCCGCTAGCCATCCCTTCCTGCCGCGTCAACCGCACTTGCGCTGAAATAACGACTAATCGGGGCACAATTCCCATTTTCGCGATTTGGCCCTATCAGCCCCAGCAAGCACCAACCAAAGGATACCAATTCATGCTTCGCGATGACATCAAAGCCGCCACCATTGCCGCCATGAAAGCGGGCGAGAAAGAGCGCACTGCCGCGCTCCGGCTGATCGGCGCCAAGATCAAGGACCGCGACATCGAAATGCGCACCTCGTCCAAGGAGATAGCAGACGATGATCTGATCATCGAAGTTTTGCAGAAAATGGCCAAGCAGCGGCGCGAATCGATCGAGATGTATGAACAGGGCGGCCGGCAGGAACTAGCCGACCAGGAACGCGGCGAACTTGCCGTGATCGAGGAATTCCTCCCCGCCATGATGGACGAAGCCGCAACAACAGCGGCGATCGAAGCCATCAAGACAGAGCTGGATGCCAGCTCGATCAAGGACATGGGCCGGGTTATGGCCGAGCTCAAGGCACGCCATGGTGCAAAGCTCGACATGGGTAAGGCAAGCGGGCTGGTAAAAGCCGCCCTTTCCTGAACTGCCAACAGGCTGGTCCACAGCTCGAGCTTGAATCGTCTGGCTCAGGCGCGCATTGACGCACCATGGCACTTTCCCCGCAGTGGCTTGACGAATTGCGCGCACGGGTGACGCTTTCCAGCGTCATCATGCGCACGACCAAGCTCCAGCGCGCGGGGCGCGAGTGGAAGGCCTGTTGCCCGTTCCACAACGAAAAGTCGCCCAGCTTCACCGTCAATGACGAGAAGGGCTTCTATCACTGCTTCGGCTGCGGGGCGCATGGCGATGTGATCCGCTGGATGACCGACCAGCGCGGTTTGCAGTTCATGGATGCGGTGAAAGAACTGGCGCAGCAGGCGGGAATGGAAGTGCCCCGCCCCGATCCGCGCGAGGCGCAGCAAGCCGAAAAGCGCGCCACGCTGGTCGATGCGATGGAGGCGGCTCAGGAATGGTTTGCCGGGAATCTGCATGGCCCCGATGGTGAGCGCGCGCGTGAATATCTGCGCACCCGCGGTTTCAGCCGCCGTATCGTCGAGCAATTCGGTTTTGGCTATGCGCCAGACAGCAAGGTTTCAATGAAGGGTGCGCTGTCGCAATTTGACGAGGCGATGCTGGTCGAAACCGGCCTGCTCATCAGCGTGGATGACAAGCCGCCTTACGACCGTTTCCGCGACCGGCTGATGCTGCCGATCCATGACGCGCGCGGGCGGGTAATTGCGTTTGGCGGGCGCATTCTTGAAAACCGGGAAGGCGCGGCGAAATATCTCAATTCTCCCGACACGCCTTTGTTCGACAAGGGCCGCACCCTTTACAATTTGCACCGCGCCGGACCTGCAAGCCGCCAGACCAACCGCATCGTGGTGGTCGAAGGCTATATGGATGTGATCGCGCTCGCCAATGCCGGGATTGCCGATGTCGTTGCGCCGCTTGGTACCGCGCTCACTGAAATCCAACTCTCCATGCTTTGGCGCATGGCCGATGTCCCGGTGTTGTGCTTTGATGGCGATTCTGCGGGCCAGCGTGCGGCGATGCGCGCGATCGGCCGGGTGCTACCGATGCTGCAACCGGGCAAGAGCCTCTCAATAGTGCATCTCCCAAGCGGGCTGGACCCCGATGATCTGATCAGGCAGCAAGGCAAGGCTGCAATGGAGAAGCTGCTGTCAACGCCTGCCAGCCTGCTCGACACATTGTGGGCTTACGAACGCGATGCGCAGGAACTGCGCACACCTGAAGACAAGGCTGGGTTGAAAGCACGATTGATCGTGCACGCTGACGCCATTCAGGATCCCGATATTCGCGCGCTTTACCGGCGCGAATTGTTGCAGCGCTTTTCCGACTTTGCCTTCCCCCCGCGTCCGCAGCGCCAATGGAACGGCACGGCCAGGCCCGGCTGGCAACAACCGGCGCCACGCCTGTCAGGCGATGTAGCGGCCCGCCTGCGCAAGGCTTTGGCGGGCGGCGCGCGCAATGACCTTGCCCGTGCAGTACTTCACGGCCTGCTGCGCCATCCGGGCGAAATTTTGCGCCATACGGAGGCGCTTGGCCGCCTTGCCCGGCTCGAACCGGAAATGCATGAAACTGTCGAAACTTTGCTGGAACTGTCAGAAACGCTTGATTCGCGGGCCGACATCGCCATATCAGCGGAGAAAGGCCTTCCTGCCCCACCGGATCAAAATCGATACGCTTTCCTGAGAGAAGGCACCAACCCGGTTGATGCGCGCGAGGAATTGGCTGAAGCTGTATCGCTGCTGGTCGAAAGACCGGCCCTTTTTGTTGCGCTTGAAGCAGCAAGGGCCCGGTTCGATAATGACCCGGAAGGGGCTTTCGCTGAACAGACCCGATTGCGAGAACGGCTATCCGCTTTGAATGAACGCCTGAAACACTTCGGGCGCAAGAAGGCCGCAGTCGCGGCAAACATGGAAATTTCTCGCGAGCCGGCTGACGGGCCGGTCTCCGACATGAAAACGGACTGACACGGACCTATGGCGTCAAAAGCAAAGAGCGGTGGTGGCAACGGCAAGGACGATGATGCCCCGCTGATCGATCTCAACGAATCTTTGATCAAGAAACTCATCTCGAAGGCGAAGAAGAAGGGTTACGTCACTTATGACGAGCTCAACGAAGCGCTCCCGTCAGGCGAGATGAGTCCTGACCAGATCGAAGATGTCCAGACCGCACTGTCGGAAATGGGCGTGCAGATCGTCGAGAATGACGAGGAGGCCGACGTCGAGCAGGACGCCGAAGGCGATGAATTGGCCATCGACGACGACACCGACGATGACGCCGACGAAGATAGCGGGAAAACCGCCAGGAAAGTTCCTGCTGCATCTGCCAAGAAAACCGTGACAGGCGACCGCACCGATGATCCGGTGCGCATGTACCTGCGCGAAATGGGCGCAGTCGAACTGCTCAGCCGCGAAGGCGAAATTGCCATCGCCAAGCGCATTGAAGCTGGCCGCGACATGATGATCATGGGCCTGTGCGAAAGCCCGATTACTTTCCATGCCATTATCCAGTGGTCCGAAGCGCTCAATAATGAAGAAATGCAGCTGCGCGAGATTCTCGACCTTGACGCCATGCTTTCGAAAGAGCCTCCGCCTGACAAGTTGGCCGAGGGCGCCGAGGATGATGATGACGGCGAGATTTCCGAGGAAACCGCCGGCCCGACTATCCGCGACGATGATGACGACGTGGAAGAAGAAGATGAGGGCGAAGACGAAGACGGAGAAGAAGGTTCGTCCAAGAAGCGCGACGACGACGATGACGATGAAGAAGACAACACAATGTCGCTCGCGCAGATGGAGGCTGCACTCAAGCCTGAGGCGCTTGAGCGGTTTGAACGCATTACCAAACTGTTCAAGACCTTTGAGAAGCTGCAAGCCGAACGCGTCGATACGCTAGCTGCAGGCAAGGAATTCCCCAAGGCTAAGGAAAACCGCTACGAAAAGCTGGGTGAAGAGCTGACGGCCGAAGTGGAAAGCATGCAATTCCACGCGACCAAGATCGAATTTCTGGTCGACAATCTTTATGCCTTCAATCGCCGCCTCACCGCGCTGGGCGGACAAATGCTGCGCCTGGCCGAGCGTCACAAGGTCAAGCGGATGGATTTCCTCAAGGCCTATGTCGGCAACGAACTTGACGAAGCCTGGCTTGCGAACAACGCGAAGAAGGACAAGAAGTGGGCTGCCTTTGCAGAGAAGGAAGCCGACGCGATCGAACGCATTCGTGCCGAGATCGCTGATATCGCCAGCCAAACCGGCATGTCGCTCCCCGAGCTTCGCCGGATCGTGAACATGGTGCAGAAGGGCGAACGCGAGGCACGTATTGCCAAGAAGGAAATGGTCGAGGCGAACCTGCGCCTGGTGATCTCGATCGCCAAGAAATACACCAATCGCGGCCTGCAATTCCTTGATCTTATTCAGGAAGGCAACATCGGGTTGATGAAGGCGGTCGACAAGTTCGAATATCGCCGCGGCTACAAGTTCAGTACCTATGCCACATGGTGGATCAGGCAGGCGATCACCCGATCCATCGCCGATCAGGCGCGCACCATCCGCATCCCCGTGCATATGATCGAGACGATCAACAAGCTGGTCCGCACAAGCCGTCAGTTCCTGCACGAGGAAGGCCGCGAGCCGACGCCGGAAGAAATGGCGGCCCGCCTTTCCATGCCGCTCGAGAAGGTGCGCAAGGTGATGAAGATCGCCAAGGAGCCGATCAGCCTCGAGACACCAATTGGTGACGAGGAAGATTCGCATCTGGGCGATTTCATCGAGGACAAGAATGCAATCATCCCGGTCGATGCTGCGATTCAGGCCAACCTCAAGGAAACGGTCACCCGCGTGCTCGCCAGCCTCACCCCGCGTGAGGAGCGCGTGCTGCGGATGCGCTTCGGCATCGGCATGAACACCGATCACACGCTCGAAGAGGTCGGCCAGCAGTTCAGCGTGACCCGCGAACGTATCCGCCAGATCGAGGCCAAGGCGCTGCGCAAGCTGAAGCACCCGAGCCGTTCACGGAAGATGCGCAGTTTCCTGGATCAGTGACTTTTTGCCAATAGCTTGGTGATTTTCGGAACGGCTCGCTGGCAATCGGCGGGCCGCTTCCCTATGTGCACCCCATGCGTATTGCCATTGCCTCTGACCACGCCGCCACCGATCTTAAAGCCGAGCTAGCCGAATGGCTGATGGAGCTTGGCCACGAGGTGGCGGACCTTGGAACCCATTCGAACGACAGTGTCGATTACCCCGACTATGGCTACAAGCTGGCCGCAATCCTCGCTGATGGAACCGCCGAACGCGGTATCGGCCTATGCGGCAGCGGGCTGGGGATCTCGATGAGCATCAACCGCAATCCCGCGGTGCGTTGCGCCATGGTTTCCGAGCCGCTTTCCGCCAAGCTCGCGCGCGAGCACAATGATGCCAATTGCATTGCCTTGGGCGCGCGGCTGATCGGTATCGATATGGCAAAGGCTTGCGTCACCACCTTCCTCGACACCGAATTTGCCGGCGGCCGCCACCAGCGCCGCGTCGACAAGCTTTCCAACCCGCCCTTTGACACTGATACGATCGAGCCCCTTCAATGAGCAGTACCGCGCCTACCGCGAATTCCGACATCATGCACCGCTTCTGGCATGACAGCCTGGCTGAGGCCGACCCTGAGGTCGCGGCTGCAATAGCGAGCGAACTCAAGCGCCAGCAGGACAAGATCGAGCTGATCGCCAGCGAGAACATCGCATCGAAGGCAGTACTGGAAGCTGCTGGCAGCGTCTTCACCAACAAATATGCCGAGGGCTACCCCGGCAAGCGTTACTACGGCGGCTGTGACTATGCAGACGTGGTCGAGACGCTGGCGATCGAGCGCGCGAAAAAGCTGTTCGGCTGCAATTTCGCCAATGTGCAGCCCAATTCCGGCAGCCAGATGAACCAGGCGGTGTTCCTGGCGCTCCTCCAGCCCGGCGATACATTCATGGGACTGGACCTAAATTCGGGCGGCCATCTGACCCATGGATCGCCGGTGAATATGAGCGGCAAGTGGTTCAATCCCGTCGCCTATGGCGTACGCAGGGATGACGAACGCATCGACATGGACGATGTCATGGCAATCGCGAAGGAGCACAAGCCCAAGCTCATCATCGCCGGCGGCACCGCCTATTCGCGCATCTGGGACTGGGAAGCCTTCCGCAAGGTCGCGGATGCCGTTGGTGCCTGGCTGATGGTCGACATGAGCCATATTTCGGGACTGGTAGCGGGCGGCGCGCACCCCTCGCCCTTCCCGCACGCGCATGTCGTGACCACCACTACGCACAAGAGCCTGCGCGGCCCGCGTTCGGGCGTTATCCTGTGGGATGACGAAGAACTGACCAAACCGCTGAACATGGCGGTATTCCCCGGCCTGCAGGGCGGCCCGTTGATGCATATTGTCGCGGCCAAGGCGGTGGCCTTCCAGGAGGCGCTGCGCCCTGATTTCAGTGCCTATGCCCATGCCGTAGTCGAGAATGCCCGCGCACTTGCCGCAAGCCTTGAGGAAAACGGTCTACGGATCGTCTCAGGCGGTACAGACAACCACTCGATGCTGGTTGACCTTACCGCCAAAGACGTAACCGGCAAGGACGCCGAAAAGGGCCTCGACCGCGCCTGGCTCACCTGCAACAAAAACGGTATACCCTACGATACGCGCAACCCCTTTGTGACCAGCGGCATTCGCCTGGGCACGCCTGCTGGCACTACGCGCGGCTTTGGCCCGGCGGAATTCCGCAAGATCGGCAAACTGATCGCCGAAGTGGTCGATGGGCTTGCCAAGAATGGCCCGGAAGGCGATGCTCAAATAGAGGAGGCCGTGCGCGGCCGTGTGTCAGCGCTGTGCGCGGCATTCCCTATTTACCCCGGAAGGATGACATCATGAGCGAGAATGAACCTGAAGACCGCGGCTTGCTTGGCGATGCGAAGGTTGAAATCGTCGGCATGGCCAAACAGGGCGTCAAGCACCCATCGACCAAGCCGGTTTTGACCGGAGCGGCGATTGGTGCCGTGGCGGGCATTTTGCTGCCTGTGGTTAGCTGGCCTCTGGGCTTGGCAGCAGGAGCCGGCATTGCACTCTACTCACGTATCAAGAAATAAACATCTGAATGCGCTGTCCATTTTGTGCCCACGACGATAGTCAGGTAAAAGACAGCCGCCCGACGGAGGACAACGCCTCGATCCGGCGCCGACGGCAGTGTTCGAGTTGCGGCGCTCGCTTCACCACTTTCGAACGCGTGCAATTGCGTGAAGTGACCGTTGTCAAAAGCGGGAACCGCCGCGAAGCCTTTGACCGCGGCAAACTTGAACAATCTGTTGCCCTGGCCTGCCGCAAGCGCGGGGTCGAACAGGAACGGATCGACCAACTTGTTTCGGGAATCCAGCGACAGGTAGAAACCACCGGCGATGCCGAAATACCCTCTGCCCGGATAGGCGAAATGGTGATGAACGGCCTCAGGCAGATCGACAGTGTCGCCTATATCCGCTTTGCCAGCGTCTATCGCGATTTCAGCGAGGCCAAGGACTTCAAGGAATTCGCCAGCACGGTGCAGGAAGCGGCGCAAGATGGGACAAGCTAACCAGCCTGCTATCGTCCTCGTCCGGCCACAATTGGGAGAGAATATAGGCAAGGCAGCGCGCGCGATGCTCAATTTCGGCCTGACCGAGTTGCGCCTCGTGACTCCGCGCGATGGCTGGCCCAATCCTGATGCTGGCCCTGCGGCCGCCGGGGCAGATATCGTACTGGAACGAGCGAGGGTATTCGCTACCACCGCAGAGGCCGTGGCCGATTGCGCTCATGTCTATGCTACCACGGTGCGAAAGCGCGGAGTGACCAAGCCGGTTGTGAGGCCGGATGAGGCTGCACAGGCGATCCATGAAGAGCCGGGCAAGAGCGCGATCCTGTTCGGGCCCGAGCGTTCGGGACTGGAGACCGAAGACGTCGCGCTCGCGCGCAGCGTACTCACGGTGCCCATAAATCCTGAATTCGGTTCTCTCAATCTTGCGCAGGCGGTGATCCTGTGCGCCTATGAATGGTCAAAACAAACCGGGTTGGTTCAGCCAACGGCAGATGAGGCAAACTTGCCTCCTGCCCCGCAGGAGCAGCTTGACGCGCTCATAGCCCATCTCGAATCCATGCTTGAGCCAAAAGGTTATTTCCTGCCCGATGCGCGGGCGGACTCAACCCGGCGCACGCTACGCACCGTGCTTACCAAGCCAGGCTGGAATCACCTGGAAATCAGGACACTGCGCGGCGTGCTGTCATCGCTGCAGCGTCCGCCGCGCGGCTAATTCCTCGTCGCGTCCCAGATTTCCAGTTCATAGGCGATCGAAGTTTCGACCAGAAGATCCCAGATTTCCGCGATTTCCCTCTCTGGTAATCCGCGCGCCCGTGCATCCGCTGCGGCAGCGGCGATCACCGCGGCCTTGCGAACTTCGTCGCGCACACTCTCGCGAGTTGGCTTGATGCGTGCAGCAGCGCGCATATAGCCGAACCGGCGGGCGAGCAGCGCCATCAGCTCGCGATCGGTTGCGTCCACTCCGGCACGCACTTGTTCCATCGTGGCGCATTCGTCAGGCAAAGTAATCGTCTCACTCATGCCGCGTCCTCTGGCTGGTCGATAGACATTTGTCGAGGGGGCTGGTGCATCCACCTTCCCTTGCTCCCCACTTGACCTTGTGCGCAATCCTGCTAGACGCGCGCCTTCGCGAATTGGCCCTGCACCCCGGTGAAGCAGTGGCCGCGCCTGGTGTACGGCCAGACGGTGCGATGCCGGGTTGAATGGTCGCCATGTGGGGCGATCCAGCTGATTGAAGGATACGACTTATGTCGAAGCGCAAAAGCGCCAAGTACAAACTCGACCGCCGGATGGGTGAAAACATCTGGGGCCGCCCGAATTCCCCGGTCAACAAGCGTTCGTATGGCCCCGGCCAGCACGGCCAGCGCCGCAAGGGCAAGGTCAGCGACTTTGGCCTGCAACTGCGCGCCAAGCAGAAGCTCAAGGGCTATTACGGCGACGTGACCGAAAAGCAGTTCAAGCGCACCTATCAGGAAGCGTCGCGCATGAAGGGCGATACCAGCCAGAACCTGATCGGTCTGCTCGAACAGCGGCTCGACATGGTGGTCTATCGCGCAAAGTTTGCGCCGACGATCTTCTCGGCCCGCCAGATCGTTTCCCACGGCCACATCTATGTCAACGGCGTGAAGTGCAACATCGCAAGCCGCCGCATTGTAGTCGGCGATGTCATCAGCCTGGGCAGCAAGGCCAAGGAAATGGCGCTTGTGATCGAGGCGCAGAGCCTCCCCGAACGTGACATTCCCGACTACGTCTCGCCCGACGGCAACGACAAGGTGACCTTCACCCGCGTGCCTAAGCTGGACGAAGTGCCTTACCCCGTGACCATGGAACCGAACCTGGTGGTCGAGTTCTATTCGCGCTAAGATCTGACGATATCGTCACGCAAGAGGGCGGTCCTGCGGGGCCGCCCTTTTTCTTTATTGCTTCAGGAAGGCGTCAACCCCTGATCCAGTGCCACTCGGCAAATTCGTAAACGATTGAGCCTTCGACCAGGCGCTCCCAGATATCGCCGACGACATCGGCCGGGATGCCGTGCGCTTCAGCCTCGGCGACAGCCGCCGCGATGACCCCCGCTTTTCTCGCCTCGTCGCGCACCGCTTCACGGCTGGGCATGATACGGGCAGCGGCGCGGATGTAGCCGAACCACGTGGCGAGCATTGCCACCAGCGCACGGTCTAGCGCATCGACCCCGGCGCGCACCTCGGCCAATCTAGTGCAATCTTCGGGGGCCAAGGGACTATCGTCATGGCCAGCGTCCTAGAGGCAGGATGCGCCTCTTGTCGAGGGCCTTCCGGTCACCTCAGTTGCCCGCCAGCGCCTTGTCGAGGAACGTACCAATGTCAGCCAGCATCTCGGCCCGCACTTTGCTGTCGTCGAGCGCGTGCTGTTGATCGGGATATTCGCGGTAGATGACCGATTTGCCGGCCTGGCTGAGCGCCTTCTCCATCTCCTGCGCATGCCGCACTTCGACATTGAGATCGCGCGTGCCGTGGAACAGTGCGACCGGTGCGGAAAACTTCTCTGCGTGGCGGCGCGGGCTTCCTGCGGCGATATGCGGACCTTCCCCGACATATTCGCGCACGATCCGTACATTGGTGTACCCGCGCGCATCATCGGCCAGAAAGCCGAGGTCGGTCACCGGCGCAATCGCCACCACGGCCTTGAACAGCGTGGGATCGAGCACCTGCGATTGCAGCGCCGCATAGCCGCCGTAAGACCAGCCTGCGATGGCAAGCTTCTCGGGAACAGCGATCCCTTCGCTCACCAGCCAGCGGCCCGCATCATTGATGTCGCCGATGGCCACGTCCCACGCCTTGAACCCGTTGCGGCCATACCAGGCATCGCCATACCCGGCCGAGCCGCGGTAATTGGGCTGGAGCACGGCATAGCCCTTGGCGGTGAAGTACTGCACCAGCCAGTCAAAGCCCCATTCATCGCGCGCGGCAGGACCGCCATGGGGCAGGACAATGGCGGGCAGGTCCTTTCCGTCCGAACCCGACGGAAGGGTGAGATAGGCGGGGATCACCGTCCCGTCGCGTGCCGGATAGGTTACGGGGCGCATCTGACCCATTGCCATCCCTTCGAGCCGCTGGCGAAGCGGCAACAGCGGCTCAAGCGCGCGAGCCTGCCGGTCGAAGAGGTAAACCATCCCTGGCTGCGTATCGCTCGATGCGATCAGCAACAACTTCTGCTCGTCCGCGCTGGCTCCGACGATGTTGACCAGCGGCTGATCGGGCAGAACCTTGCCAAGATCGGCGGCGAGCTTCGCCAGTGCCTGGTCGAAATAGACGATCTGGCGCTTTTCGGTAGCATAGCTTGCGCCCACCACGCGGTTCTTGCGGCCGATCCGGATCAGCCGGTCAACGTCAACATCGCCGCGCGCCATCAGCACCTTGCCCGTGCCCGTGCCATCGAGCGTCACTTCGGCAATCGCGTCATAGCCGCCCTTGCTGACAAAACCGATCACCACATTGCGAGCACTGTCGACTGCAAGCGGGGTCATCCGCTCGGTGCTTTGCCCATCAATCAGGAGGGATTCGAGCGGCGACCAGCTGCTGCTGCCGGGCCTGCGGAAGAAATAGCGGAAGTTGCCGGTAAGGAGCCCGTTCGAATCCCTCTGGGCCTGCATCCTGATCCGCACCTGTCCTTGCTCGTCGGCGATGTAGCGCATCGTCGCATCGTCGGGCTGCTCGCGCAAGCGCCGTCGCGCATTGGCGGTGTCGACCAGTTCGACCCCCAGTCCGCTCCGGACGTTGCCGAGCCGGGTGCCAATCGTGGTTTCCGGCACGAAGTTGCGCGTCATGAGGATCATGCCATCCTCGCCGGCCACATCGAGCGCGAGGACATCACCCCCGAATTGGTTGAAGCCGAGCGCGCGCAGCGAATCGCGCTGGCTGATCATTTTCACATTGGTCCCGTCGCAATTGAGCGCGATCAGCCTGTCAAAGGGAACCAACAAACCGCCATCCCCGCCGCCCATGCCCGAAAACTGGCAGACGAGTCGCACATCGCTGGCCCATTGGCACCAGTCGATGTCGACGATCTTCTCGCTGTTGGTCAGCACCGGCTTGATCTCAGCGCCCTTGGTGAAATCGATGACGTTGACGATTTCGGTATGCTCTGGCCCGGCGGAGACGAGGACGATCTTTTCGCCTGAAGGTGACAGACTGATATCGATAACGTCCGATCGCGCGCCGAATATCTCAGCCTCTGTGACCCCGGGTTGTGCCGCCAGAGGCAATGCTGCACCAAGAATCATGACCCCGGCGGCAAACTTCAGCAATCTCGTCATGTGCGACCCCCTGTGTGTGACTCCCTGTGAGGGAATCTAGTCAAAGAGCTAGACGTGTAAACCGTTGAATAGAAATTCAAACTGCTTGTGCTGCGTAAACATCAAATTTTTAGGGCTGATAATCGCGCCGGAAATCCGCAGCGAAAGCCGCAAAGCGCCCCTGCCCTATGGCATCGCGCATTGCCTGCATCAGCTGCTGGTAGAAGGACAGGTTATGTTCGGTTAGCAGCATCGCGCCGAGGATCTCACCCGATTTAACCAGATGATGCAGGTAGGCGCGCGAATAGGTGGCGCAGGTGGCGCAGGTGCAGCGCTCGCACAACGGGCCGGTATCCTCCGCGTGACGCGCGTTGCGCAGGTTGAGCGGACCGGTCCAGGTGAAGGCCTGCCCGTTGCGGCCCGAGCGTGTCGGCAGAACGCAATCGAACATATCGATCCCGCGCTCCACCGCGCCGACGAGGTCGTCAGGCTTGCCCACCCCCATCAGGTAGCGCGGCTTGTCCTGCGGCAGCATGTCAGGTGCGAAATCGAGCGTGGCGAACATCGCCTCCTGCCCCTCACCCACCGCCAGCCCGCCCACGGCATAACCATCAAAACCGATCTCGGTAAGCTTGTCGGCGCTGATACGGCGCAGGTCTTCGTGAAGCGCGCCCTGCTGGATACCGAACAGCGCGGCGCGGCTGGCGTGATCTTCGCCGCTATCAAACCCGTCACGGCTGCGCCTGGCCCAGCGCATCGACAGCTCCATGCTTCGCGCGATCACCTCTCGCGGCTGGTCAGCTCGGGGGCATTCGTCAAATGCCATCACGATATCAGAGCCTAGCAAGCGCTGGACTTCCATGCTGCGTTCCGGCGTGAGCATGTGCTTGGAGCCGTCGATATGGCTGCGGAACTCGACGCCCTGCTCGGTCAGCTTGCGCAGTTCTGAAAGGCTCATCACCTGGTAGCCGCCGCTGTCGGTCAGGATAGGACGCGGCCAGTTCATGAAGCTGTGCAATCCGCCCAGCTTCGCGACCCGTTCCGCACCGGGGCGCAGCATCAAGTGGTAGGTATTGCCCAGGATGATGTCCGCGCCCGTCGCCCGCACGCTTTCGGGCTTCATTGCCTTGACTGTTGCCGCAGTTCCCACCGGCATGAAGGCGGGTGTGCGGATTTCCCCCCGCAGCATCGATATGCTGCCGGTGCGCGCCTTGCCGTCGGTGGCGTGGATGGTGAAGTTGAAGCGCTGTGCCATTGCGCCGCGCGCCTAGCGCCTCACGCTCTCAGGCGCCAGCCTGTCTTGAAGATAAACGCGATGATCGCGGTGCAGAAGGCCAGAAAGCCGAGCGTTATGGCAAGCGACACGCCGAAATCGACATCGGCGCTGCCATAAAACGTCCAGCGCAATCCGCTGACGAGATAGACGATGGGATTGAATAGCGCGATCGTGTCCCATGGTTTGGGCAGCATATCGATCGAATAAAAGGTGCCGCCAAGAAAGGTGAGCGGGGTGAGGAAAAGCATCGGAATGATGCCGAGCTTCTCGAAATTATCCGCCCAGATGCCCAGGATGAAACCGAAAAG
Organism: Sphingomonadales bacterium BRH_c3; assembly: GCA_001515985.1. Lineage (GTDB taxonomy): Bacteria > Pseudomonadota > Alphaproteobacteria > Sphingomonadales > Sphingomonadaceae > Erythrobacter. Next base: position 44,196 of record LOET01000023.1, read on the forward strand.
GCTGAACGCAGCGGCCACCAGCACGACGTAAATGACTGCCAGCAATGGATGCGCGATCGAATAATCGACAAACAGGTGCGCGGTTGCGAGGATGATGCTGGCCAGGATCAGACTTTTCACCGCCGCGGCCCCGACAAATCCGATCAGCGTCTCAGCCACGCCGACAGGCGCGGAGAGCAGTTCATAGATCGTGCCGGTAAAGCGCGGCATATAAATGCCGAAGCTGGCGTTGGAGGTGGTTTCACCAAGTAGCGTAAGCATCAGCAGGCCAGGGATAATGAAAGCGCCATATTCAACCCCGCCCAGATCAGGCATACGGTTGCCGATCGCGGCTCCAAAGACGATGAAATAGAGCGAGGTGGTGAGTACGGGCGCCAGTACTGACTGGAATCCCGTCCGCAGAAAGCGCAGCAGTTCGCGGGTGAAAATCGACCAGGCACCGCGGAAATTGAACGGCATCAGGCGGCCTCCACTTCATTGACAAGCGAGACGAATATGTCTTCGAGGCTGCTTTCACGCTGGTCGATGCCCGTGAAATCAATCCCTTCAGCGATCAGCGCCTTGACCAGTTCAGCCACTTCTGCCTTGCCCCTGCCAGTGCCGTCACCACCCCGATAGCGAAGGGCGGCGCCCTCGCCCTCAAGTTCGACCGGAAAGCGTGCAATCGCAGCGGGCAATGCTGCAAGCGGCGCAGCCAGCGTGATATGCGCTTCTGTTCGCCCAAGCCGCTTCATCATCGCGTCCTTTTCATCCACCATCAGCAAGCGCCCATGGTTGATGATGCCCACACGGTCAGCCATCTCTTCGGCTTCTTCGATGTAATGCGTGGTGAGGATTACGGTAACGCCGCGCTGACGCATCTCCGCGATCAACCGCCACATGCTCTTGCGCAGTTCAACATCGACGCCGGCTGTAGGCTCGTCGAGGAACAGCAGGTCGGGTTCATG
>LOET01000024.1 GCA_001515985.1 Sphingomonadales bacterium BRH_c3
GAGGCCGCTGCGGCAAAAGCTGGAACAACCAACGCTCCCCTTCCGTTGTTCCAGTGTCAAAGAACCACAGGAGAGTAAGATGCAGATTCACACATGTATGAGTTCGGACGTGCAAACCGTTTCGACCGACACACCGCTACGGGCCGTTGCTCAAAGCATGGCGACCCATGACCTTGGTTCAATTCCGGTGTCCGAGAATGACAGGTTGATCGGCATGATTACTGACCGGGATATCGCCGTGCGAGGAATCGGCAGGGGCCTGGGCCCCGATGCAAATGCTTCGGAGGTTATGTCCAAGGAGGTTCTCTATTGCCGGGCGCAAGACGAAGTTGACGACGTTCTGCAGAACATGGGCGAGAACCAGGTTCGCCGTCTGCCGGTGGTAGATGACGACAAGCGATTGGTGGGCATCGTTTCCATTGGCGACCTTGTGAAGGCCCGCCCGGCACAAGGCGGTCAATCATTCGCCAAGGTCACGCAGCCGTCCGAACTTCATTCGCAGGTTTTGGCCTAGGAGCGGACAATGAACAGCATGTCGGAAAAATACGAGTTCGGCGAAGGATCGATTGCGGAAATTCCGCGTGAAAGTGAGCCCGTTGACGCCGGGCAGAGCGACCATGGGCTGATCGCTTCCAATCGGGTCGAAGGGACGAAAGTCTTTCGCCCGAATGGAGATCGCATTGGCGAGGTCGACCATTTCATGGTCAACAAGCGGAGTGGACGAGTTGAATACGCCGTGATGAGTTTTGGCGGCTTTCTGGGGCTGGGCGAAGAACTGCGCCCACTTCCCTGGAAAGCCCTTGAATACAATCAGGATTTCGGTGGGTACGTGGTATCGGCCGAAGATGACAAGTTCAAGAACAGTCCTTTCATCAAGGGCGGCACGGCCCCGGAATGGGATAGCGCCTATGCCAGCGCGCTCTACCGTTATTGGGGCGTGCCTTATTGAGGCCAATGCGGGCCAATGCGCTGTAGCCTTGCCGGATTTGTGCTAGGAAACCGCCCATGACTTTTGTCGCGGCATATTGGTGGAAAGTCCGGCCCGGATTCGAACAGCAATTTCGCGAGGCATGGCGGCGCGGAACCGAATTGATCCAGCTGAAATACGGATCAAAGGGTTCGCGATTGCACCTTGATGATCAGGGGCGCTTTATCGGCGTGGCTGACTGGCCTGACAGGGCCACCTGGCAAAAGGCTTATGATGCCAGGATGGTCTATGATGACGCCGAAGTGCGCGCTGCCTTCGTCGACGCCCTTGCGGATTGGGGCGAAGAGCCATTGCTGCTGATGGAGGTCACCGATGACCTGCTTGATTCCACCAGCCTTGCATCAAGGGGCTCCTGACAAGGGGAGCGCAGCGCGGTAGACTTCGGCTTGACCCCGTATCCAGCTTTCCTCCATCCCGTCGATATGGACAGGGAAGCGCACGGCGGTTGGGTTTACATAATGGCAGACCGCTTTCGCGGCGCGATGTATGTGGGTGTGACGGCGGATTTGCCATTGCGCATTTCGCAGCACCGTGAGGGAACGGGTTCGGATTTCTGCGCGCGTTATGGCCTTGGCCGTCTTGTCTGGGCCGATCGGCTGGACACCATCTACGATGCGCTTGCCTTCGAGAAACGGCTCAAGCGCTGGCGGCGCGAATGGAAATTTGAACTGATCGAGAAAGCTAATCCAGACTGGGACGATCTGTTCGATCACCTGGTTTGAGGTTTAGTTCCGACGTCATGCCGGACTTGATCCGGCATCCCGCTTTTCTTTTACCTGTCGCTATTCATCAAGAAGCGGGACCCCGGATCAAGTCCGGGGTGACGATTTCGTAGACTTCAACTCGCATCGGCTCATCTCGTCAGCTTCTTGTACGCCAGCCGTGTCGGACGATCCGCCGCGTCGCCAAGCCTGCGCCGTTTGTCTTCCTCGTAAGCCTCGAAATTGCCTTCGAACCATTCGACGTGGCTGTTGCCCTCGAACGCCAGGATATGCGTGGCGAGGCGATCGAGGAAGAAGCGGTCGTGGCTGATCACCACCGCGCAGCCGGCGAAATTCTCGATTGCGTCTTCCAGCGCGCCCAGCGTTTCCACGTCGAGGTCGTTGGTCGGCTCGTCAAGCAGCAGCACATTGCCGCCCTGCTTCAGCATCTTGGCCATGTGCACGCGGTTGCGCTCACCGCCTGACAGCTTGCCGACGTTCTTCTGCTGGTCCGCGCCCTTGAAGTTGAACGCGCCGACATAGGCCCGCGTGCTCATATCCTGGCCGTTGACCTTCATGTAATCGAGCCCGTCAGAGATTTCCTGCCAGACATTATTGGCGGGGTTCAGGTGATCGCGGCTCTGGTCGACATAGCCCAGATGTACCGTCTGGCCGATCTCTACCGTGCCGCTATCGGGCTGTTCCTTGCCGGTGATGATCTTGAACAGGGTGGATTTACCCGCGCCGTTCGGCCCGATCACGCCCACGATGCCGCCCGGCGGCAGGGTGAAGCTGAGGTCTTCGAACAGCAGCTTGTCGCCATAGGCCTTGGAGATATTCTTCACCTCGATAACCTTGCCGCCAAGCCGCTCGGGCACCTGGATTACGATCTGGGCCTTGCCGACGCTGCGATTGTCCTGCGCGTTCTGCAATTCCTCGAATTTGCGGATACGCGCCTTGCTTTTGGTCTGGCGCGCGGCGGGGGTCTGCCGGATCCATTCGAGTTCGCGCTGGAGCGCCTTCTGCTTGCCCGATTCCTCGCGGCTTTCCTGCTCCAGCCGCTTGGCCTTCTTTTCCAGATAGGTCGAGTAGTTGCCCTCGTAGGGATAGTAGCTGCCGCGGTCCAATTCGAGGATCCAGCCCACCACGTTATCGAGGAAATAGCGGTCGTGGGTGATCATCAGCACGGCGCCGGCATATTCCTTCAGATGGTTTTCGAGCCACTGGACGCTTTCGGCGTCAAGGTGGTTGGTCGGCTCGTCCAGCAGCAGGATCGAAGGCTTCTGGATCAGCAGGCGGGTGAGCGCCACACGGCGCTTCTCGCCGCCGGAAAGGCTTTCCACGCCCATGTCGCCGGGCGGACAGCGCAGCGCCTCCATCGCGATTTCGAGCTGGTTGTCGAGCGTCCAGCCATCGACCGCGTCAATCTTGGCCTGCAGCTCGCTCATTTCTTCGCCCAGCTTTTCGAAATCGGCATCGGGATCGGCCATTTCGGCGCTGATCGCATTGAAGCGTTCAACCAGATCGGCGGTTTCGCGCGCGCCGTCCCTCACGTTTTCGAGCACGGTTTTGGCCGGATCGAGCTCCGGCTCCTGCTCAAGATAGCCCACGGTAATGTTCTCGCCCGGCCAGGCTTCGCCGGTGAAATCCTTGTCGATCCCGGCCATGATCTTGATGAGCGTCGACTTGCCCGCGCCGTTTGGCCCGACGATGCCGATCTTCGCACCCTGATAGAACTGCAAGTTGATATTGCTGAGCACCGGTTTCGGGGCACCGGGGAAGGTTTTGGTCATGTTCTTCATGACATAGGCGTATTGCGCGGCCATCTGGGTCGTCCTTCAAGGAAATTCGCGTGAACGGGATTTGACCGCGCAGATAGGGATTGCGCGGAACAAGGGCAAGCTGGACTTGGCAGTGCCAACTATCGTAGCAATTTTGCCACGATTCCCGCCGCATTTGCGCCGGAGGCGGAGATCAAATTGACCTTGCGCATATATCACGCAAGAGGGCGTTCATCGTTAGATTGGGTCTCAACACCCGGATTGGTCGCGCGCTTTTTCCCAGGCAGCAGTCCGATCCCGCAAGACAGGGTACATACCACATGCGTTCTTCCCGCCTTCTCGGCACCGCTGCCAGCGCCGCGATTGCCACCACTCTGTTCACCGCCGCCCCCGTGGCCGCGCAGGATGCCGAAACCGCAAGCCAGGCCGACAATGGCGTTGGCGTGATTATCGTGACCGCGCAGCGGCGCGAGGAAAACCTGCAGGAAATTCCTGTTTCGGTTGGCACGCTGGGCGGTGAAGCGCTGCAGGTCGCGACCAGCGCCGGCGCCGATATTCGCGCGCTGTCAGGCCGCGTGCCCAGCCTCAACATCGAAAGCTCGTTCGGGCGCACCTTCCCGCGTTTCTACATCCGCGGCCTGGGCAATACCGATTTTGACCTCAACGCCTCGCAGCCGGTCAGCCTGGTCTATGATGACGTGGTGCTGGAAAACCCGGTGCTGAAGGGCTTCCCGGTGTTCGATCTTGACCGGGTTGAAGTGCTGCGCGGCCCGCAGGGCACGCTGTTCGGCCGAAATACGCCGGCCGGTATCGTCAAGTTCGATACGGTCAAACCGGGGCAGGGCGATAATTATCTGCGCGGCAGCTATGGCAGCTTCGACACGATCAACCTTGAAGGTGCGGCTGGCGGCCAGCTGAGCGACACCGTGGCGGTGCGCGTTTCGGGCCTCTACCAGGGCCGCAGCGACTGGGTCGACAATCTCGACGAGCCGGGCAAGAACAACCTTGAGGGCTTTGACGAGTTTGCCTTGCGTGCGCAGGTGCAGTTTGAGCCGACCGAAGATTTCTCGCTGCGCCTGATCGGCCAGTATCGCGATCTGGACGGCACCGCGCGAGTGTTCCGCGCCAATGCCTTTGCCCCCGGCAGCAACAAGCTGATCGGGCTTGATGGTCCGGGCAGCAAGTTCGACCGCAAGGAAGTGCATGCCGATGGCCTCAATTTCCAGGATCTGAAGAGCTATAATCTGGGTGCCGTGCTGGATTATGATCTGGGCCCGGTCACGATCACTTCGGTCACCAGCTACTGGAATGCAGAACTGTTCAGCCGCGGCGATATCGACGGCGGCTTCGGTTGCAGCTTCTGTGGGGCTGGCTTTACCGACAACAGCAACCCGGGCTTCATCCCCTTTGCTGCGCAAAGCCAGGACAATGTTCCCAGCCTTGACCAGTTCACGCAGGAACTGCGCTTCGCCTCGAACGATGGCGGCCCGCTGGGCTACCAGGCAGGCGTGTTCTACTTCAACGAGAAGCTGGATATCGAAAGCTTCGATTTCGGCACGCCGACAGACACCACGCCGGCTGCGGTCGCGCTTCAGCGCCAGGTGAGCGAGGCCTGGGCGGTGTTCGGATCGGTATTCTACGAATTCGACAACGGCCTGCGCCTGCAGGGCGGCATCCGCTATAATGACGACCAGCGCGATTTCGCCGCCAGCCGTCCGATCGATACGCGGCCCCCCTTCCTGGAATTTGGCGGTCCGGTGCCGGAACTGACCACCAAGGTGGATGACGAGGTTTTGACCTGGGATATTGCGGCCAGCATGCCCGCATCCGAGGACGTCAATCTTTATGCCCGCGTTGCGCGTGGCTATCGCGCGCCTTCGGTGCAGGGCCGCCTGGCCTTCGGGCGGGAACTGTCGGTTGCCGATAGCGAAACGACGATGAGCTATGAAGCGGGCGTGAAGACCATCCTTGCCGGTGGCAAGATCCGCTTCAACCTGGGCGGCTATTACTTCAACACCGAAGATCTGCAGCTCACCGCTGTGGGCGGGGCGAACAATTTCACCACGCTGCTCAATGCCGATGAGGTGGAAGGATACGGCTTCGAGGCAGAGCTGCAGGCACGCCCGACCGACGGCATCGAATTCGCTGCGGGGCTTTCCTATAACGACACGCAGATCAACGATCCCGATGCCTTCGTGGCGGGCTGCGGCGCACCTTGCACCGTGCTCGATCCGGAACGCACGCCGGGCAGCAACATTTTCTCGATCGATGGCAACCGGTTGCCGCAGGCTCCGCGCTGGACCGCCAACTGGTCGCTTGGCCTGACCGAGGAAATCCCCGGCACCAGCGGAGAGATTTACCTCTTCACTGACTGGGCATACCGCTCGAAGGTGCAGTTCTTCCTTTATGAATCGGTCGAGTTCAGCGACGATTCGATGCTCGAAGGGGGCTTGCGCATCGGCTATCGCACCGATCGCTATGATATTGCCCTGTTCGGTCGCAACATCACCAATGATGTTTCGGCGGTATCGGGGATCGACTTCAACAACCTCACTGCGATGGTCAATGAACCGCGCATCTGGGGTGTCGAGGCCGGCATCACCTTCTGATCCGGCTTTGATCGGAGATACGGGGCCGCACGCTTTCGGGTGTGCGGCCCTTTCTCTATCCGGTGAAGCTGCGGCGCATCAGCCCTGGCATCAGCGCCGCCTGCAGCCCGGCGCGCAGCAGCAGGAACAGCACGAAACTGCCCCATAGCGCGTGATTGCCCAGCGGCCAGCTGAGCCACAGCGTCAGCGCGAATACCGCCGCCGCCCCCGCCATCGATAGCAGCATGGCGCGGGTCCAGCTGGCGCCCACAAACACCCCGTCAAATACAAAGCTGGCAACGCCTGCAAAGGGGATCACCGCCAGCCAGATAGCCTGCGACTGCGCAAGGCGCTCCACCCCCGGCGTTGCCGCAAAACTGGCCAGAATCGGATCCGCGAAGAGTGCGAAGAAAATGGCGACCAGTGCCGCCGCGCCGAGCCCGCGCCATAATATCGCACGGACATAGCTCGCAAACCCCGCGCGATCATTCGCGCCCGCACGTTCGCCATTGAGCACCTGTGCGGCATTCTCGAACCCGTCGAGCAGCAGCGCGGTCAAGATGAACAGCTGGTAGATGATGCCGTTTGCGGCCAGGACTTCGGGGCCGCGCTCCGCGGAAAGGCGCGTGATTGCCGCCAGCGCCACGGTGAGCACTAAAGTGCGCAGGAACAGGTCGCGATTGACCGACAGGAACGGGCGCAGCGCCTGCCAGCGCAGCACTGCGCGGTCCGTCAGCGCGGCGAGCAGC
>LOET01000025.1 GCA_001515985.1 Sphingomonadales bacterium BRH_c3
GCGCCCGTAGCTCATCTGGATAGAGCGCGAGACTTCTAATCTTGAGGTAGCAGGTTCGAGTCCTGCCGGGCGCGCCAGCCATCAGGCATCCCGCAGGGGTGCGTGGTGGCTGATGTGTTCGCGGGCTCGAACAGAGTTCGGAATCGGAGCGCCGCAGGCGCGAAGATGAACGAGCCGCGTAGCGGCGAGGACAGTCCTGCCGGGCGCGCCAGCCATCAGGCATCCCGCCGCACTGCCGCCCGATTGCGCCGCTACCCCCGCATGACGCTGTCGAGCGGCTCGCCCGTCACCGGATAGCCCAGGTCCTCGCCAATATTGAGCCACGTCTTTCCGTTCACATCGCCCATGAAAGGCGTGATCGTGCGCACCGGAATAGCCTCGGCTTGCGCGCGCGCTTCCTCGAAGCTGCCGAACAACGCCAGTCGTTCAAGGTTCCGGCGGGTCGGGAAGATCAGCTTGATGTCGCCCCGTTCGGCCGCATCGAGCGCGCCTTGTGCCGTGGTCCAGAACAGATGGGTGTTTTCCGACAGGTCGGCTTCGATCTGGACCGCGCCGGTGCCCAGGTTGGCGAGGTAAAAGCGTGTGTCATAGACCCGCGGAATGCGCTCGTTCTTCGGGAACCAGCGCGCGAAGGGCGTCAGCTGCGCCAGGTCCAGATCCCAGCCGAAATGCTCCAGCACCGGTGCCAGTTGCCCTGTCTCGTGCAGAAATGCCCGCGCGGCATACGCCTTGGCCGCATCGATTTGACCGCTGAGGCCAATCGCCAGCCCTGTTTCCTCAAGAGTTTCGCGCACCGCCGCCACCTGGTGCGCCGCTTCGTCAGGATCGAGTTCGCCGCCTATCTGCGCCCCCAGCTCGAAATCGGCAGGATCAACCCGCCCGCCCGGGAACACAGCCATGCCGCCCGCGAACACCATCTCGCGCGAGCGGATGGTCATGAGAATTTCAGGCGGCTGCCCTTCCTCGCCATTGCGGAAGATTATGACAGTGGCGGCTGGAATGCCGCTGGGTGATGGATCTGCTGGCGCGTTCATTGCCGGGCATAAGAGCGCAGCAGCAGGCAATTGCCAATCACCAAATAAGCGAGCCTGTCGGAAAATTTGACAAACGCGGCATGGTTATCGTGGGCGTTAACCATCGGACTCTGCATGAAAGCGTCATTTTCTGAATCTGGCATACCTTGTGCAGCGGGAAGAGTACCTGAAACAGTCTTCGATGAATGAGGCAGCGCCACCTGGTCTCCCTGGCACCGCCTCCCCGAACAGGAAAAGCCGCCCCACTGGTACCCCCGGGGCGGCTTTTTTGTTTCAGTGCGGCTTTCCCCGTTCGCAGCGACGCGGCCTTCAGGTCGCATGAGCGAGGAAATCGCGCGCCCGGACGCGTGCGGAAACTAAGACGTTTTCGCGACCTGCTTTTCGTCGAGCAGCTGCTGCAATTCACCAGCTTCGAACATTTCCATCATGATGTCGCTGCCGCCAACGAATTCGCCCTTCACATAAAGCTGCGGGATGGTCGGCCATTCGGAAAAGGCCTTGATCCCCTGGCGGACTTCCATGTCCTGCAGCACGTCAACGCCTTCATAGGCGATGCCGCAATGATCCAGGATCGCCACGGCGCGGCTGGAAAAGCCGCATTGCGGGAACAGCGGCGTGCCCTTCATGAACAGCACGACATCATTGTCATTAACGAGGGTAGAGATTCGGGCATTGACGTCAGACATATGATCAAAACCTGGAGTTGGTGTGCGTGGTCAGCCTGAAGTGGGGACGGCTGTGGTCAGTTGCAAGGCGTGCAGTACGCCGCCCATGCGCCCGTCCAATGCCTCGTAAACCATCTTGTGCTGCTGGACCCTGGTCTTGCCCGCGAACTGCGGGGCGGTGACCTTGGCTGCCCAATGGTCATTGTCGCCGGCAAGATCGGTCATTTCCACCGCCGCCCCGGGCAGTGCGGTGGTAATCATCTCTTCGATTTCAGCGGCAGACATCGGCATCGGGTCAGGCTCCACTCATCAGCTGGCGGCGAGCCTCAATATTTTTTTCTTCCAGCTTGCTGCGAATGTCGGCTTCGCTGACATCGCAACCTGCGCCGGTCAGATCCCCCAGGACCTTGCGGATCACGTCCTCATCCCCCGCTTCTTCGAAATCGGCCTGCACAACCGCTTTCTTGTAGGCGTCGGTTTCCTCTTCCGTGAGGCCCATCAGGCCCGCGGCCCATTCACCCAGCAGCCGATTGCGGCGTGCCGCGATCTTGAAGGCGGTTTCCTCGTCGAATGCAAACTTGGCTTCCTCGCCGCGCTCGCGATCCCTGAAATCGGTCATCTGTGCAGTCCCTCTGGGGTTTGAGTTCTATCTGAAAATAGGGCGCGCAAGCCGTGGCGGCAAGCCGCTTCAGTCGATGGTGACCACAAGCTTGCCTACCGCCTGGCGGCTTTCGAGCTTGGCAATGGCGTCGCCGCCGCGCTCGAGCGGGAAGGTTTCGGAAACCAGCGGATCGATCTTGCCATCCTTCATCATCTGGAACAGCTCCTCCACCTGCTGGCGGAATTTTACCGGCTCGCGCGCCGTGAACGCACCCCAGAACACGCCCGCAATATCGCAGCTTTTAAGCAGCGTCAGGTTGAGCGGCATCTTGGCGATGCCCGCCGGGAAACCGACCACCAGAAACTTGCCCTCCCAGGCGATGGCGCGCAGCGCAGGTTCGGAATATTGCCCTCCCACGATGTCATAGACAATGTTCGCGCCTTCAGGGCCGCAAGCTTCCTTGAAGGCATTGGCAAGCGCCTTTGAAGCGTCCTTGTCCATCTCGCCCTTGGGATATATCACCACTTCGTCAGCGCCCGCCTTGCGCGCAACCTCGCCTTTTTCCTCGGAGGATACGGCCGCGACTACGCGCGCACCGAAAGCCTTGGCAAGCTCGACTGCGGAAAGGCCCACGCCGCCAGCAGCCCCCAGAATCAGCACGGTATCGCCCGGTTTGATATGGCCGCGATCCTTCAGGCCATGGATTGTGGTGCCATATGTCATCAGAAGGCTGGCGGCCTTTTCGAACGGCACGCCATCAGGGATGGGGAACATGCGGCCTGCGGGCACCACTACCTTTTCGGCCAGCCCGCCATGGCCGATCCCGGCCATCACCTTGTCGCCGACCCTGAAATCTTCGATCCCTTCGCCGACGGCTTCGATCACTCCGGCGATCTCGCCTCCGGGGGCATAGGGGCGCTGGGGTTTGAACTGGTAAAGATCGCGGATCATCAGCGTATCGGGAAAGTTGATCGCGCATGCCTTGACTGCAACCAGCACCTCACCTTTGCCGGGGGAGGGGACCGCCACTTCATCAAGCGTGAGGGTTTCCGGCCCACCAATTGCGTGGGTTCTGAGGGCTTTCATGCGCTAATCTCCGTTCCTCTCTCGATCCAGGGCATTTCGTGGCCCCGGCGTTGTTCATATGCCGCAATTGCTTCATCGCGCGCCAGCGTCAGGCCGATTTCATCGAGCCCGCCCATCAGGCAGTGCTTGCGGAAGGGATCGATCTCGAAGGTGAAGCGATCCTGGAACGGCGTCGTCACCGTCTGGTTTTCCAGGTCGATCATTATCTCGTCGGTCTCGGCGACTTCCATCAGCCGGTCGACCGCATCCTGCGGCAACACCACGGTGAGAATGCCGTTCTTGAACGCATTGCCCGAGAATATGTCGGAAAAGCTTGGGGCGATTACTGCCTTGATGCCCAGATCGCCCAACGCCCAGGCCGCGTGTTCGCGGCTCGATCCGCAACCGAAATTGTCGCCCGCGATCAGGATCGGCGAACCCTTGTAGTGTGGGTCGTCGAAGACATTGCCTTCCTGCGCGCGAATGCTTTCGAAGGCGCCCCGGCCAAGGCCTTCGCGGGTGATGGTCTTGAGCCATTCGGCGGGAATGATCACGTCCGTATCGATATTCTTCGCGCCAAAGGGATATGCGCGCCCCTCGATCTCTTTGACCGGCTCCATTACTTTGCCGACTCTGGAAACGCTGGCAATCGATCCAGGTGACGCGCGTCGTGCTGGATAATCACAGTCGCATCAAGCGACTTGGCGATTGCGTTGAAGCGTTCCATCGAAGCAAGTGTATCCGCGCGGTTGGTGTTGAATTGGGGAACACCGCGGTTCGTAACCTGCTCTTCGAAATGATAGAGATCGCCGGTAAGCAGGACGTCGCCCTTTTCGGGCAGGCGCACCAACAGGCTTGTGTGGCCCGGCGTATGACCCGGCATCGCCTTGATCAGTACCGATCCATCACCGAACACGTCATGGTCCTGCCCGATGGCGGTAACCGGTGCGGCCTCTTCGCTCAGCCACGGAGCGAAAGGGCGAGGATCGACGAGCGGATTGGGCTCTGGCGTGGCCTTGACCACTTCCCAGTCGGCAGCACCGATCAGCAAGGTTGCTTCGGGGAAGTCTGCCAGCTGGCCGGTATGGTCGAAGTGGTAGTGGCTGGCTGCTGCGTAGGTGACATCTGCGGGGCTGATGCCCAGTTGGGCAAGCTGATCGGTGATTGTTCGCTCCAGCGAGACGGTGAACGCACCACTGGTAAAGCTAGTGCCCAGCAATTGCGATGACAGGCCCGTGTCCCACAAGATGTACCGGCCCCCGTTGCGGATCAGATAGCAGCTTACGGTTAAAGTCCGCGGCTGTCCGTCATAAAGATGTGCGTCGGAAAACGATTCCGAATCGCTCAAATCGATGGTGCCGCAATCAAGCCGCCACATCTCAAGATCGGGGGTGTCTTGCGCCGCGAGCGGCGCGGAGAGAGCGGCTGCAAAGATCGCGGCAAGAAACCTTTTCATCATCGTATCCCCCTTCTTGCGCCAAGCGTTCAATCGGTCTCGGGATTTTCGCCCGATGGAACGATGGGCTTGGGCTCATCCTTCTTCTTGCGCTTGCTAGCATAAAGCAATGCAGCGGCGATGGCTGCGGAACCGATTGCGGCAGCGCCCAGGGCTGCCTTGCCTTTGTTTGATTTGGTCATGGTTTCTTTATGGTGCTGAGGAAGGGTGGGGGCAAGGGATCATGCGGTGAATTGGCGCACATCGGCGAGATGCCCTGCTACCGCCGCCGCTGCTGCCATCGCGGGAGAGAGCAGGTGCGTGCGCGCACCCGGCCCCTGGCGGCCGACGAAGTTGCGGTTGGAGGTGGAGGCGCAGCGCTCGCCCGGCGGGACCTTGTCGGGGTTCATGCCAAGGCAGGCCGAACAGCCCGGTTCGCGCCATTCGAACCCGGCGTCGAGAAATATCTTGTCGAGCCCTTCTTCCTCGGCCTGTGCTTTTACCAACCCCGATCCCGGCACCACGATCGCCCATCGCACGTTGGGTGCCTTTCTGCGCCCTTTCAGTACCGCTGCGGCAGCGCGCAAATCCTCGATCCGGCTGTTGGTGCAACTGCCGATGAAGATGTTCTCGATCGCAATATCCTGCATCGCCAAGCCCGGCGTAAGCCCCATATATTCAAGGCTTTTTTGGGCGGCTATCTGCTTCGAAGGGTCGGCAAAGCTGGCCGGATCGGGCACCACGCCGCCAATCGCCACCGTGTCCTCGGGGCTGGTGCCCCAGGTGACAGTCGGCTCGACCTTGCTGGCGTCAATAGTGACCGACTTGTCGAAAACCGCGCCTTCATCGGTACTTAGCGTCTTCCACCAGGCAAGCGCGGCATCCCATTCCTCGCCCTTGGGAGCGAAGGGCCGGCCCTTGATATAGGCAAAGGTTGTCTCATCCGGCGCGATCAGACCCGCGCGCGCTCCGCCTTCGATGCTCATGTTGCAAACGGTCAGGCGTTCCTCGACGCTCATCGCCTCGAAAACCGAACCGCGATACTCGATCACATGGCCCGTGCCGCCAGCCGCACCGATGCTGCCGATGATGTGGAGGATGAGGTCTTTCGCGGTTACGCCCGGGCCAAGCGAGCCATCAACCCGAACCTCCATCGTCTTTGAACGCTTCAACTGAAGCGTCTGTGTCGCGAGCACATGTTCGACTTCGCTGGTGCCGATGCCAAAGGCGAGGGCGCCCAGCCCGCCGTGACAGGCAGTGTGCGAATCCCCGCAGACGATCGTTGTGCCCGGTAGCGAGAAGCCTTGCTCCGGCCCCACAACATGGACGATCCCCTGCGTCGCTGCGGCCGCGTCAATGTAGCGAATACCAAAAGCCGGCGCATTGGCTTCGAGCGCGGCAAGCTGCTGCGCGCTCATCGGGTCAGCGATCGGGATGCGCTTCCCGCTCGCGTCCAGGCGCGGGGTGGTCGGCAAATTGTGATCGGGCACGGCCAGAGTGAGATCGGGGCGGCGCACTTTGCGACCGCTAAGCCGCAATGCTTCGAACGCCTGCGGGCTGGTCACCTCATGCACAAGATGCCGGTCGATGTAGATCAGCGAGGTGCCGTCATCGCGGGTTTCGACGACATGTGCGTCCCAGATCTTCTCGTATAGCGTGCGCGGGTTGCTGGCCATGGGTTCCTGCTCTTTCAACAGCGCGATTAGCGGCCAATCGGCAACACTGGCAAGCCAGTTGAACGCCACGAATTGAATAGTCATGGAAAGGAAAGCTTTGCATACCTAACTAACATGCATGTCAGCAAAACCCTTTACCTTTCCGATCAAGGTCGCCCCTGAAGATATCGACTTCATGGGCCATGTGAACAATGCCCGCTATCTCGGCTGGGTGCAGGACGCCGTCCTGGCGCATTGGAACAAGCTGGCCCCGGCCGAAGAGGTGGCAGACAAGGCCTGGGTCGCGCTCAAGCACGAGATCACCTATCGCAGGCCCGCCTTCCTCGAGGACGATGTTATTGCACAGACCGTGCTTGAGCATTTCCAGGGTGCGCGCGCATTCTATCACACCGTGATCCGCCGCGGCGAGGAAGTGCTTGCAGAGGTCAAATCGAGCTGGTGCTGCATCGATGCCCAGACTTTGCGCCCGGCGCGGATCGGCGAGCATTTGCGCAGCTTCTTTTTCCCGGACGGCTGATCGGCTATAAGCCTTGCCATGCCCCACTGGTTGATCCCATTCGTCATTATCCTCGCCACGGTCGTGGCCATGGAATGGGTCGCATGGGCATCGCACAAATATATCATGCATGGCTTCGGCTGGGGGTGGCACCGTGACCACCACGAACCGCATGACAAGGCGCTGGAGAAGAACGATCTTTTCGCGATTGTAGGTGCCGCGATGAGCATTTCGATGTTTGCCGTTGGCTCGCCCATGGTGATGGGCGCGCAGGCGTGGTGGCCGGGCACATGGATCGGGCTGGGTATCATGATCTACGGCATCATCTACACACTGGTGCACGATGGCCTGGTCCATCAGCGCTATTTCCGCTGGGTACCAAAGCGCGGTTATGCCAAGCGACTGGTGCAGGCGCACAAGCTGCACCATGCGACGATCGGCAAGGAGGGTGGGGTGAGTTTCGGCTTTGTCTTTGCACGCGATCCAGCGAAATTGAAGGCCGAGCTCAAGATGCAACGCGAAGCAGGCATTGCAGTCGTGCGAGGGGCGGCAGACACCTGATTACTCGTTGCGTGTCCAGATCCAGCTTCCCGAGATCAGCAGAATTGCCAGCGAAAGAAAAACCCACGGCGCGCCCAGCGTAAGCCAGGTGAAGCCAACCCCCACGGTAAGTGCGCCCAGCGCCATCACCTTGGCACGGCGGTTGATCGCGCGGCGTTCACGCCAGTCCAGGACCTGCGGCCCCCAATGCGGGTGATCCAGGATCTTCTTTTCCCACGCAGGGTTGCTGCGGGCAAAGCAGAAAACAGCGACCAACAGGAATGGCACGGTCGGCATGATCGGCAGGAACGCGCCGATCGCAGCCAGCGCGACCGAGGCAATCCCTCCTGCCAGATAGAACCCGCGCATATCAGCCCGCAGCAATGCGCGCGGCATGCTCGCGTACCAGAGCGATCATATTGGGCACGCCTTGTGTGCGGTTGGAGGAAAGCTGGTTCCTGAGGTCGAACGGCTCAAGTGCCGCAGTAACATCGAGCCTGGCGATCTCACTCGCTGGCTTGTCCTGCACGGCAGAGATTACCAGCGCGACGATCCCCTTGGTGATTGCGGCATTGCTGTCAGCCAGGAAATGCAGCTTGCCGTTCTGCTCGGTGGGATAAACCCAAACGCTGGCCGAACAGCCGCGCACCAGCGTCGCATCGGTTTTCAGCGCATTGGGCATTTCATCGAGCTCACGGCCAAGTTCAATCAGCAGGCGATATCGTTCATCGCCTTCAAGGAACTCGTATTCTTCAAGGATATCGGACAGGGATCGCAAGTGTTCAATACTCGTCATTGCGAGCGGAGCGAAGCAATCCAGGGTCTTGCGCGCATCCGCTCATGGATTGCTTCGTCGCTGCGCTCCTCGCAATGACGATCTCCGGGGATGCTGCACATGTAAGCGGCCCTGATTACAAATCCACCCCGCTGGCGATGGCTTCCAGCTTCTTGATGCGTTCCTTGAGGTCCGCAATCTCGATCCTTGCCGCGCTGTTGCCCACGCCGCCTTCGATTTCGCGCGGCGCAATGTCGAGCTCTTGCTGCTTCAATGCCAACCAGCCTTGCCAAGCCTTGAGCAGCGCAAAGGCGACTACGCACAAGCCCACCAGCGATGCGGCGGCGATAATCATTGTCGGTTCAAACATGCCCTCATGCCCTCCTTGAACCCTTGGCCCTACCTGTCCTGCTTGCCATGATGGTCGCGCAGGCCTTCGATTTCTTCAGCGATCCGGCGCGTCTCGCGCGCGTCGACCGAATTTCCGTCAGTGGCGATGCGTTCGAGTACCTGGATACGTTCGCGCAGGCTTTCCACTTCATCCTGTAGTTCGGCCTCGCGCGCGCTTGATTGGCCCTGGTCATGGTAACCTGGCCGATCGCTACCGCGGTAGCGCGACCGCATGACGCCGGCGATTGCGGCTATCAGCACGATCAGGACTATGGCACTCCACATGCTCATTGTGCGGCTTCCCGTTGCTGGGGCAGCACATCGTGTTTCTCGGCATCACGCAGTCGATTGATTTCATGCGTCAAATGGTATCCGCTATCGGTCACGATCCCTTCGACATTGGCGAGCCGGTTTTTGATCGATCCGAGTTCGGCGTGCAGCTGCGCGTTTTCCTGTGTCAGGCGCTTGACCCGATCTTCGGATTCGGTGCTTTTGGGATAGACGGCCTTGCCCCAGCTGTTTTCGAGCGGGTAGCCGTGCTTGACCCGGATGAAAGTGTTGATCACCCAGGCAATCGACATGGCGACTGCGCCAACGCCAATCGCGGGGGCCAATACTTCAAGCATTGCCGCGTCCATTATGCGCGCTCCCTTTTGGCCATGCCCAGCGGCACGCCGCTGTCATGCTCGTCCACACGGCGCGTGTCGCGCAGTGCCTCGATCTGCGTGGCAACATCATAGCCCTTGTCGGTTACGATGCGTTCGAGCACCTGCACGCGGTCTTCGAGCCGCTGAACCTGCGAAGCATATTGCGCCGCGCGTTCGGCCGTATTCTCGGCGGTAGTACTGACCTGCAATTCGGCGATCTTCTGCTGGTGTTTGGTCCAGACAATGAAGCTGACCATCAGGAAGGGTGCCAGCGGTACCAGTATCCAGATGATGTCTTCCATAACTCTATTCCCCGTTCGCTGATTTCAACGCAGCCGTTCAATTTCCGCGGTAAGGCGCGGATTGCTGCTGACGTAATAATGCTCGACTTCGGCCAGGCGGCGGTCAACGTCGCGGAAGCGGGCGCGGATCTCGCGCGCGGTGCGCTGCGGGCTCTGGCGCACGCGCTGCCAGTACTTTTGTTCGTCCTGGTCAACATAAAGATGCGGCGGCTTCTTGCTCAACAGCAGGCCAGCGATGAAATAGGCCGGGATTACCCATCCTCCCGTCATCGGGATCAGGAACAGTGCGCCCAGGCGCACCCAGAAGGTGTCAACTCCGGTATAATCTGCAATGCCTGAGCATACGCCCATCAGTTTGGCATTGTGCTTGTCGCGGTAAAGCGTGGTGCGGGGGCTGTTCACTTGGAAGCTCCTTTCTTCTCGGCCATCAGGCTTTCGAGTTCGCGCAATTGCTGGTTGTCGCGTTCGTGTTCGGCGATCAGTCGCTTGGGTTGGAAATCGGGATTGTCGCTGGCTACCAGGCGCTCGACGGTATCCATGCGCTCGTCCAGGCGCTTGGCAAGGCTGTAGAGTTCGTCCAGCAGCACTTCGTCATCAGTGGTGATGGTGGCGGCGGTTTTCCACTTGGTGATGTAGTGGAGGATTATCCAGGGGAGGAAAATGAAGATCCCAAAGATCGCCAGTACACTTTCGAAATCCATGGCTTAGCCCTCCTTTTCGGCGCCGTCTTTGCCGAGCGCCTTTTTCATTGCTTCCAATTCTTCGTCGATCTTGTCCGCACCTTCGAGCGCGGCGATTTCGTCTGCAAGGCTGGGCTTGCCTGACTGGTCGGCAATGCTCAGCGCTTCGGCGCGGCCTTCGGCATAATCGACGCGGCGCTCGAGCTGGTCGAAGCGGGCGAGCGCCTCGTCGGTCCGCTCGGTGCTCATCAGCGTGCGCAGCTTGACGCGGTTTTCCGCACTTTCGAGCCGCGCGGCAATTGCAGTCTGGCGGCTGCGCGCCTCGCGCAGGCGATGCTGCAGCTTCTGGATGTCTTCCTCATAAGCGCGCAGTGCATCATCCAGTACCGCGATCTCCTGTTTGAGCTGGTCAGCCATGTCGACTGCCTTTTTCTTCTCAACCAGTGCCGCGCGGGCCAGGTCTTCGCGATCCTTGCTCAGCGCCAACTGGGCCTTTTCGCCCCAATCGGCCTGGAGCCGGTCAAGCTTGACGATGTGACGATGCATCTCTTTCTGATCGGCGATGGTGCGTGCCGCGCTGGCGCGAACTTCCACCAGCGTTTCCTCCATCTCGAGGATGATCATGCGGATCATCTTGGCCGGGTCATCGGCCTTGTCGAGCATATCATTGAAGTTGGCGGCAATAATATCTCGTGTGCGGCTGAAAATGCCCATGAAGGCTACTCCGTTGAAAAAACTCTCATCGTCAGTCGAACGCTTGCGTGACTGGGTGGGGGTGGGGCTCTGCCGCAGGCGTTCGATTTCCGCATCGAGCCGCGTGCGTCGCTGGGGGAGCTCGCGGGAAAGGGGGTGGGCCGGAGCACTGTCGCCAGGACTGGAATTGGCGCCAGCGGATTCGCTCTCACCTGAAGATTTCAGGGGGGGGGCAGAGCGCTCCGGCCCGAAAGGGGAATTTTCGGTTGGCTTGGTCATGCCATTTCGACCATTTCGCACTGCGCAGCGGCAGCGAAAGCCGGCGTGGCATGCATCTGTGCGCTGAGGGCGACGAATGCAACCATCGCGGAAATGCTTGCCAGGGCGGCCTGTCCCAGCTTGCTCTGGAAAAAGCGGCGGTCGTACATTGCTCGAACACTCCTTTGCGGTTTGTTCACTACAGAGCAAGCAGTGTGCCAAACTAAAAAAAGTACGATAAAACAATTAGATGATAACTCGCTGATCCGGGATGATTGGTTTCTGTTGCCAAGGATTGGGGAATTTCACTATAGATTGGGCCATGAAGCGCGAAAACCAGTTCATTGGCCAGTCCGGGGCCTTTCTCGATGCCGTCGAGCGCGCCAGTCGTGCCGCGCCGATGAGCCGCCCGGTGCTGGTCATTGGCGAACGCGGGACTGGCAAGGAACTCATCGCGGAGCGTCTTCATCACCTCTCGACTCGCTGGGGTGAGCCGCTGGTCGTGTTGAACTGCGCCGCGCTGCCCGAAACGCTGATCGAAGCCGAATTGTTCGGGCACGAGGCGGGGGCATTCACCGGTGCTACCAAAGCTCGCGCGGGCAAGTTTGAGGAAGCCGACAAAGGCACGCTATTTCTCGACGAACTGGGCAACCTTTCGATGGCGGCGCAAGAGCGATTGCTGCGTGCAGTCGAATATGGCGAAGTGACAAGGATCGGCTCCTCGCGTCCGATCAGGGTCGATGTGCGGATTGTCGCCGCCACCAATGACGATCTACCGCGCATGGCCGAACGCGGCGAGTTCCGCGCCGACCTGCTTGATCGGCTGAGCTTTGAAGTGATCACCTTGCCACCGCTCAGGGTACGAGAAGGCGATGTTGGCGTGCTGACGGACTATTTCGGACGGCGCATGGCGGCCGAGCTCGAATGGCATGAATGGCCTGGAATTGCGCCACATGTGCAGCGCCAGCTCGATGAATATGAATGGCCCGGCAATGTGCGCGAGCTGCGCAACGTGATCGAACGCGCGGTCTATCGCTGGGATAATCCGGCGGAACCGATCGGGTACGTGCAGTTTGACCCGTTCGACAGTCCGTGGAAGCCCTTTGTGCCGAGCCATCGCAAGGGTGATCAGGGGCAGTCGAAATCCCCCCCAGCGTCCGGTCGGAATGCGGATGCTGCGCCGACTGCCGCTGCGCCGCTTGATCTTGACGCGGTTGACGATCTGCGCGGCGCGGTGGACGCGCATGAGCGCGCCATCGTGGAGCATGCACTCGGCAAGCATCGCTGGAACCAGCGGCAGACCGCCAAGGCGCTGGGCCTGACCTATGACCAGCTGAGGCATTGCATCAAGAAGCACGGGTTGATGCAAGAGCAGGATGAGGATTAGCGCGCATTCGGCGCTTGCGTTTTTCGGATGCGCCGCCTATTTGCACGCCATCCCGACATTGTCGTTACAAGGTTTGGATGCTGGCGCCGCAAGGGGCCGGCCCAAAAGGCCTTGTCGCACATGTCATGCAGAATGGAGAATAAATGGCGGACATCACGCGCCTTACACAGATCATCGAGCCCGAAGCGAAAGCTCTCGGCTTTGATCTGGTGCGCGTAAAGATGATGCCGTCCGAAGCTGGTGACGGTGGCCAGGCGTTGCAGATCATGGCTGAAGACCCGGCGACGGGCCAGCTGGTGATCGAACAATGCGCCGCGCTTTCGCGGCGGGTTTCCGATGCGATGGACGCGTTGGAAGAGCGGGGTGAAGTGCTGATCGCGGGCGCTTACCACCTTGAAGTCAGTTCGCCCGGTATCGACCGCCCGCTGACGCGGCCCAAAGACTATGCTAATTGGGCAGGGCACGAGACCAGGGTCAGCATGGACAGGGCATGGGATGGCCAGCGCAATCTGCGCGGCACCCTGAAAGGGATTGATGGTGACATGGTCACTATCGATGACAGGAAGGCGGGCGTGGTGTCATTCCCGCTCGATATGATTCATTCGGCACAGCTGGTCTTGACCGACGAGCTTATTGCCGCCACTCGGCCGCTCGATACTTCTGGTGTAGAAGAAGTGATTGGCGGTGTTGAAGACATCGTTGAAGAAGAAGAGGCTCAAGACTGATGGCCACCGCAATTTCCGCCAACAAGGCAGAACTGCTCGCGATTGCGAATGCTGTTGCTTCGGAGAAAATGATCGACAAGTCGATCGTGATCGAAGCGATGGAAGAGGCGATCCAGAAGGCAGCGCGTTCGCGCTATGGTGCGGAGAATGATATTCGTGCCAAGCTCGATCCGCTAACCGGCGACCTGCGCCTGTGGCGTGTGGTTGAAGTGGTTGAAGAGGTCGATGACTATTTCAAGCAGATCGATCTGAAGGCTGCGCAGAAATTGCAGTCCGATGCGAAGCTGGGCGACTTTATCGTCGATCCCCTGCCTCCGGTTGATCTGGGCCGTATCGATGCGCAAAGCGCCAAGCAGGTGATCTTCCAGAAGGTCCGCGATGCTGAGCGTGAGCGCCAGTATGAAGAGTTCAAGGACCGCGCGGGCGAAATCATCACCGGCGTGATCAAATCGGTCGAATTCGGCCATGTGATCGTCAATCTGGGGCGTGCCGAAGGCGTGATCCGCCGCGACGTGGTTGAAGTGGTTGAAGAGGTCGATGACTATTTCAAGCAGATCGATCTGAAGGCTGCGCAGAAATTGCAGTCCGATGCGAAGCTGGGCGACTTTATCGTCGATCCCCTGCCTCCGGTTGATCTGGGCCGTATCGATGCGCAAAGCGCCAAGCAGGTGATCTTCCAGAAGGTCCGCGATGCTGAGCGTGAGCGCCAGTATGAAGAGTTCAAGGACCGCGCGGGCGAAATCATCACCGGCGTGATCAAATCGGTCGAATTCGGCCATGTGATCGTCAATCTGGGGCGTGCCGAAGGCGTGATCCGCCGCGACCAGCAGATCCCGCGTGAGGCCGCCCGTGTCGGTGAGCGTGTGCGGGCGCTCATCACCAAGGTCGAGCGCAACAATCGCGGCCAGCAGATATTCCTCAGCCGTGCGCACCCCGATTTCATGAAGAAGCTGTTCGCGCAGGAAGTGCCCGAGATTTATGACAGCATCATCGAAATCAAGGCCGCTGCGCGCGATCCGGGCAGCCGCGCCAAGATCGGCGTGATCAGCCACGACAGCTCGATCGACCCGGTCGGTGCTTGCGTTGGCATGAAGGGTAGCCGCGTTCAGGCCGTGGTGCAGGAGCTGCAGGGCGAGAAGATCGACATCATTCCCTGGAGCGAAGACACGGCGACCTTTGTGGTCAATGCATTGCAGCCGGCAACGGTCGCCCGTGTTGTGCTTGACGAGGAAGAAGGCCGCATCGAAGTGGTCGTGCCCGATGACCAGCTTTCTCTGGCAATCGGCCGCCGCGGCCAGAACGTGCGCCTCGCCAGCCAGCTGACCGGTCACCAGATCGATATCATGACCGAAGAAGAGGCGAGCGAGAAGCGCAGCAAGGAATTTGCCGAACGCTCGAAGATGTTCGAGGAAGAACTCGACGTCGACGAAACGCTGTCTCAGCTGCTGGTGGCGGAAGGCTTCGCCGAGCTTGAGGAAGTGGCTTACGTCGAAATGGACGAGCTGGCTTCGATCGAAGGCTTCGACGAGGAGCTGGCTGAAGAGCTGCAGAACCGCGCCAAGGAAGCGCTTGACCGCCACGAAGAGACAGCGCGCGCTGAACGCCGCGAGCTCGGCGTGGAAGATGATCTGGCCGAGATTCCGCATCTTACCGAACAGATGCTGGTGACGCTGGGCAAGGCAGGCATCAAGACGCTTGACGATTTGGCCGATCTTGCCACCGATGAACTGATCGCGAAGAAGCGCGAAGCGCCGCGCCGCCGTGCAAATGCCGACGGCCCGCCGATGCGCCGCCCCTCGATCCGCGAGCAGGACAAGGGCGGTGTGCTGGGCGAATACGGCCTGAGCGAAGAGCAGGGCAATGAGATCATCATGGCCGCCCGCGCGCACTGGTTCGAAGACGAAGTGGAAGCAGCACCCGCTGCGACCGACGAGGCACCAACCCAGGAGGCCGCCGATGCGGACTCCACCCAATGAGCGCCTGACGTCCGGCATCGCTGACACGCCCAAGGCACGGACCAGATCCGAGCCTGCCAAGTCCTGTCCTGAGCGCCGCTGCATCCTTACCGGCAAAGTCGCTGCGCGCGGATCACTGATCCGGCTTGCGATTTCGCCGGAAGGTCTTGTCCTGCCGGATGCACATGCAAAGGCTCCGGGCAGGGGAGCATGGCTAGGTGTAAAGCGCACCGAACTTGAAACCGCGCTTGCGAAGGGCCAGTTGAAGGCTGCGCTGATGCGGGCCTTCAAGGGTGCGAGGCTGGAAATTCCGGCCGATCTGCCATCGCGGATCGAAACAGCGCTGACAAAGGCGCTGCTTGACCGGCTGGGGCTGGAACTGCGTGCCGGCAATGTCGTGCTGGGCACCGCGCGCATCGAAGAACAGGCCCGCAGCGGGCGGGCTGAGCTGCTGCTCCATGCCTGCGATGCCAGCGAGGACGGGCGCAAGAAGCTTGACCAGGCATGGCGCGTGGGGCGCGATGTGGAGGGCAGCGGAGAGCGTGGCATTGTCTTGCCACTGGACCGAGCGGCTTTGTCTGTGGCATTGGGCCGCGACAATGTCGTCCACCTGGCGCTGAATGACAGCGCCGCGGCGGGGCGAGTCCTGGGGGCTCTGGGACGCCTGCTGCATTTTCTGGAGGGCACCTTGCCCTCCGTAGACATTGGCAAACCGGGCTTTTCCGGATGCCAGGACGAACAATTGAACGCGTGAAGGACGTACGAGCTAGATGAGCGACGAAGAAAACAAACCTGCCCGTAAACCGCTTGGCCTGAAGCGGGCGGTCGATGCTGGCGAGGTCAAGCAGACCTTCAGCCACGGCCGTACCAACAAGGTTGCGGTGGAGGTCAAGCGCCGCCGCAAGCTCGTGAAACCGGGCGAGGAACCAGCCGCGCCCCCGCCGCCGCCC
>LOET01000026.1 GCA_001515985.1 Sphingomonadales bacterium BRH_c3
TAACTGCGAGCAGGTCCTCCAGCTGTTGGTCGGCCGCGCGCGCGGTTTCCTCAAGCGCTGGCAGGACTTCCTTAAGTTCGGAAACTTCGGCCTTGAGCGTTTCGGCGGTTTCCCTATCACCCTTGGCCATTGCCTGGCCGATCAGCTTCGAGGCTTCATTGCGGCGGCCGAGCGCTTCCTGCAGCCGCGTGGTGGCGGCGCGGCGCACCTCGTCAGCCTCAAGCAGTTGGGCGGCCACAGGCTGCGCGCCGCGCTTCGCCAGAGCGGCATCGAACGCCTCGGGGTTCTCGCGGATAAAACGGATATCGTGCATGGGCAGCGCCTATGCCCTTTGCGCCGCTCAAATGCCAGATGCGTTTGGACGAAAATTCCCGCTTGCCCGCGCATCTGCCGGCGATCGACCGGAAAGCCGCAGTGCTGCGTGCCTTGTTCGGCTTAAAGCTTTGTCATGCAAGCCGCCAGGCAGGCGTGGCCCTATCTTTGCGCATCCTTCAGGTAAGCGATCAGATTCGCACGCTCCTGATCGTTTCGCACTCCCGCAAAGGCCATGCGGTTTCCAGGCACGACCCGGCGGGGATTTTCAAGAAACTGATACAGCTTCTCCGGCGTCCAGGTGATTTCGCTTTCAGCCATCGCTGGCGAATAGTTGAAACCGTCCACGGAGCCCGCCTTGCGGCCTATGATACCGGCCAGCGATGGCCCCATGCGGTTTACGCCGGGGTCCATGACATGACAGGTGCGGCACTGCATGAAAGCCCTCTCGCCAGCAGCCGCATCGCCGGTGAAGTCTGCCAGCGCGGTGCCGTCAACCGTTGAAATGTCGTCTGCTTGCGGAGTTGCGGGGGCCGATTGTGCCGCCACCCGCTCGCTTGCTGGGGCAGTATCTTCGCTTGCGACGGAGGTGCTTTCGCTGCCGCCGCAAGCCGCAAGGAAAAGAGAGACGGCAATGGCGCCAATGCGGATCACTGATTGTTGCACGATGCTCTCTTTCTTTGCTGGTTTGGCAAAACGACACAGCGCTTAGAAGAACAAAGGGGCAAGGTCTATATGGCAGGCTGAATAGCCACGACGTTTTCTAACCGGCCTGCTTCAACCTTCCTCTACTTCCAATACTGCTGCCATTGGTGTGGTACGCGGCAAGCTCTGGAATGCCTGCTGCTCTAGAGGTGGCACTGAACCGCGAGCCAGGGTGCGAAGCATACCGAAAATGACACCCATTGCAGCGATCCCGCCGATAACCACAAATAGCCCCTCAGGGCCCAGCAATCCCATGCCCGCAGAACCGATTATCGGCCCGGCCATGGCACCAGCCGAATAGGCCAGCACCAAACCGCTACTTGCACCAACGCGTTCTTCCTCGCCGAGATGGTCGTTCGAGTGCGCGACGCACAAGGGATAGAGGGCAAAGGCAAATCCGCCGAACAGGCTACCCAGCGCAATGGTACCGACTGGAGGCAGCGGGAAAAAGGCGAGCGCAGCGCTGATTGCAGTGACGACCAGGAAGCACGCGATTATTACGCGCCGTCTGTCAAACCGATCCGACAACATGCCCAGCGGATACTGCAATACTACACCTCCAGCGATTACACTGGAGGTGAATAGCGCCACTTGCGACAGTTCCATTCCGATCCGCTGCACGTAGACCGCCCCCATTGCGTAGAACGCGCCCAGCATTGCGCCAGTTGCCAGGGTCCCGAAGATTCCGAGGGGCGAGGCGTCATAGAGACGCCGCAGCGAAAATGGCACGAAATGCTCAAGCTGGGGTTGCTCCATGCGGGTCAGCAGTACCGGCAGCAATGCGATCGAAAGAAGTACCGCAGAGATCATGAAGGGCAGATCGGGTGCGTTCTCGCCAAGGTTGAGCAGAAACTGTCCTGCCGCCTGACCGAGATACAGAGCGATCATGTAGGACGCGAGGATCGCGCTGCGGTTTGTCGGGGTTGCCTGCCGGTTCAGCCAGCTTTCGAGGCAAACAAACACTCCGGCCATAGTGAATCCATCGACAAATCGGAGGACAATCCAGATCGAGATGTGATCGATGATCGCATATGTCAGGCTGCTCGCCGAATAGACGGTAACAAAGGCAGCAAAGGAACGAATATGCCCGATCCTTGCGATCAGGCTTTCCACACGCAGCGATCCCAAAGTGAGGCCGGAAAAATAGCTGGTCGCCGCCAGGCCTATCAGCAACGCTGCCACACCTGCCTGTTCCAGTCGAACGGCGATCAAGGTCGACAGAAAGCCACTGCCAATCATCAGGATGAAGATCGCTATAAGTAGAGCACGGACAGAGATGGCAGAAGCGAGCATGCGCCCTGCCTAGCAGCAATGAAGTGAGCATCAAACTCGGGACGGCTGGTTCGACAATTCCTGCTTCGCTGTCTAGTTAGGGTGGCATGGACAAGATCGAATTCGCCGACTTCCTGAAGGTTGACATACGTTGCGGCACGGTGACGAGGGCCGAACCGTTTCCAGAGGCGCGCAAGCCTGCGATCAAGCTTTGGGTCGATTTCGGCCCTGGGGTTGGTGAAAAGAAGAGCTCGGCCCAGATCACCGATCTCTACTCGCATGAAGGCCTGGTGGGCCGCAAAGTCATGGCAGTGGTGAATTTCCCGCCGCGCCAGATCGGCCCGCTCATGTCCGAAGTGCTGGTGCTGGGCTTTCCCGATGAACACGGCCGGATTGTGTTGGCTGATCCTGGCGAGGCCACACCAGACGGTGCGCGGCTGGCCTAACTGGCCAGCGAACCGAGCGCTTCCTTGAGCGGACCCAGCCAGGGTTCATAGGGTTTCCATGCGCCTTGCCCGGCGCGGTTGAGGGGCTGGCGCACCTGCTCGGAACTGGCGGTGCGCACTGCACGGTCGGTCTTGTGAAATTCCAGGCACTCCTGTTCGAACGGCAGGCCGAGATAGTCGAGCATGCGGCGGGTCTGCCCTTTCAGATCGTCCAGCACATCCTCATGCTGGACGCGCAATATCTTGCCCGGCAGCACGCGGTCCCAATGTTCCATCAATTCGACATAATCGGCGTAATAGCGCCCTATTTCGTGCAGGCCGTAGGTAAATTCCTGCCCCTCGGCGAATAATTGCTTGAAGCCGGAGAAGCAGCAATCGAGCGGCGCGCGGCGCGCATCGATGATCCTGGCATTGGGCAGGATCAGGTGGATCAGCCCGATGTGGCGGAAATTGTTGGGCATCTTGTCGATGAAGAACGGAGCGCCCTGGCGGTGAATGCCGGTCTCTTCGACAAATTGCGCGCCAAATTGTTCGAGCTGTTCGCCTGTCAGATCATGCAGGATTTCAGGATAGCGAGATTGGCCGGTTTGCTTGCCGCGCAAACGGTGTGCCAGCGCAAGGATATTGGGCAGTTCCAGTGTGCCGTCGATTTGCGAATGGCTGGCGAGAATCTGTTCCAGCAGGGTAGAGCCTGCGCGCGGCAGGCCGAGAATGAAGATCGGATCGGGCGCTGCATGCCCCCTATCGCGGTGCTTTTCGAACAGCTCGGGCGTGCAGACTTCGCGCTGGCTGGCCAGCTCGCGGCTCATCGCTTCCGCGCTATAGCGGCTTTGTGCCCGTTTCAGCGCATTGCCTGCGTCATAGAAACAGAAGCTCTGTTCATATTCGCCGCGGTCTTCCAGCGCCTTGCCCAGTGCAAAGGACAGATGGACCCGGTCCATGAAGGCAAGATTGGGGCGCGCCGCCTGCTGGCGCATTGCATCGATCTCATCGGTGTCAAACCGATATGTCTTGAGATTGGCGAGCGCATAATAGGCATCGCCATGATCGGGCTTGGCCGCGATCGCCGCCCGATAGCTGGCCACCGCATCTTCGGCCTGGCCCACGGTCTTGAGCGCGTGCCCCCGGCTGGTGAGGGTGGCCGGATCGCCGGGCAATTTCTCAAGCACCGCATTGAACAGGGCGAAGGCGCGATCATAGGCGCCGGTCTGCATGCTTTCGATCGCCAGCCTTGACTGGAACACCGGATTGTCAGGATCGCGTGCGTGCAGCGCCTCGGCCTCGGCACAGGCCTTGTCGAACTTTTGCCGGCGGCGAAGAGCATCGATATAGTCCAGCCGCAACTGGATATTGTCAGGCTCGAACGCGACCGCGCTCTCCAGCAGGAATTCGGCATCGTCGAGTATTCCCAGCTCGATCCCGATCCGCGCCAGCAACCTCATACCTTCGACATTGCGCGGGTTCTGGCGCAGGAAGTGGCGGCAGATCTCCTCTGCCCGCAGCAGGCGCCCCTCATGCAGATGATTGGTAACGGCGACAAGCTCGCGCGGGAGCGAGCCGAGCCTTTCGAACTGTGCCGTAGCGCTGGCCGCTTCGGCAGGCCTGCCGAGCTTTCCCAGCAGGTTTGCCTGTTCGCGCCAGCTGGCCGTCAGCGCCGGGTTGAAACGGGTTGCCCGCACAAAGGCGTTAAGGGCGGCCGGTTCGTCCTTGCGGGCAAGCGCGAGATGGCCTTCTTCCTGCCACGCGCGGCCATACTCCGGCATCGCCTGGTGAAGTTCGCGAAGGTATTCGGCCGCTTTATCGTGCTGATTGAGGTACCGGGAGGCAACCGCCGCCATATACAGCGCTTCGGGATGCGCAGCCTCATCGTCCAGAACCGCCCGAGCGAGTGCGAGCCCGCGGTCGAACTCACCGGCTTGCAGAGCGGATTGTGCGGCTTTGAGTTGATCGTCGCGTTCGGCCATTGCCTATCCCTACAAAGCAAAACGGCGGAGGTGAACCGCCAAGGCTCACCCCCACCGCTTCAAGCGCGTTTACGCAGAGCTCAATAGTCGAACGACACACGCATGCCCACGGTGAGCGGACGGTTGGTGGTTATACGCGCCCGGTCGAACACGAAGTTACCCGAAATCTCGGCCCGTGTGTCGAACAGGTTCTCGCCAAACACTTCGAATTTCCACTGATCTGCGGTGATACCGGCGGAAAGATCGAATACCGTGTAGCTATCGAGTTCGAGCTTGTTGATTTCGATGATGTCGGTGAACTTCGAAGCCGAATAGGAAAGCTGCGGCTGGATATAGGCGCCCAGCGTGCTGCTGAGATCCCATTCATAACGCACCCGCATATTGCCCTGGAACGATGGGGCAAATGCCAGATCCGAACCTTCGACCACATCGTCGGTTGGGGTCAGCACCTCGGTGATCTTGGTGTCGAGCACCGAGAATGCACCCGCCACTGTCAGGCCCGGCGCGGCATAGGGAGCAAAGGTGAAATCGGCTTCGACACCAAGGATTTCAGCATTCGCCGCGTTGTCCGAGAAAAACAGATTGGTGATGCTGGGATCGAAGATGGTCGTCTGCAACCGGCTGATATCGACGAAAAACGCGCTACCGTTGAGGCGCAGTTGGCCACCGGCCATCTCCGTTTTCCAGCCGATTTCGTAATTCTTCACCTCATCGGTGTCGAGTTCGAACGGCACCGTAAATCCTGATGCGTTGGTTGCCCCGCCCGGACGGTTTAGCAGGCCAGGGCGGAAACCCTCTGAATAGGTGGCGTAGAACAGAATATCTTCGCTGGGAGTGAGTGTTACGGTGCCCTTGTAAATCACACCGTTGGTCTTGGCCTTGTCGGGTGCGCGCACGGCGTTGAACACCTGCTGGGCCTGCGTCGCCGAAAGGCCAGCGGCCTGGATGTCAGCCAATGTATCGTCAAGCGTGAAGGTCTGGCGCAATGCCGGATCGCACGATCCAATAAAGGTGAATTCGCCATCACCATCATAGAGGTCCGAGATATTGGTTCCGAACGCGTTCTGATCGGTAGCGCTGAAGCTGTTGCAGAACGAACCGTTGGCGCTGCCCTCAAGATCGACCTTGATGTCATAATAGCGTGCGCCAAAGGTCACCGTCAGCAGGTCAGGCACAATGTCCAGGCTCGCTTCACCGAACAGGCCGAGCTGCTTGTCCGTGCGGCGAATGTCATTGCGGAAAATGACATCGGCCGGGAACGGCCCCGGATCGGTATTGAAACCGGGGAAGGGGAAGTTCGGCTTGAAAGGACCGAACGGGTCGGCAAGCACATTGCCTGGGTATGCAAAGTCGTTGCGCTCCTTGAGCGTAAGATCGCTGTAGAAGCCGCCGGCTGTCACTCGCCAGCGGTTTTCCACCGGCGTGCTGAAGCGCAGTTCCTGGGTGAACACGGTGGTCTTGCTGTCGGAGGACACATAGAGATTGGGGGCCTGGCAAGTGCCGCTGGGATCGGCCGCGCCGGGATAGGTCACAGCGCCATCGCAAATGTAATAGGGCAGATACTGTCCGGCGAAGAGATAGTCGGAATAATCGACCCGTTGCTGTGTATCACGGTCGGTATAAGCACCGGTATAGACAACATCGAGCATGGCCAGGCGACCTTCGACGGTCCAGCTCGTGTTCGAGAAATCATCTTCCAGGCGGTCGTCTTCGAAACGCTGGATTTCGAGGTCGCCGAGCCCGTCAAGTTCTGGGTCGGCGAAAAATACGCCGTCGCTTTCCACGCTCTGGCGCGTGTGCGCGAGAGTGACGGTCCAGTCCGGCGTTACTTCCCACAGCGCGGTGGCGCGGAAGCCAGAATATTGCGTGTCGTTGAAGTCATCTTCAACCAAGCTACTATTGTCCGCGTCGATGAAATTGACTGCCGAAAGGTCTGATCCGGCCTGAAAGCCGGCCCGGCCAGCGCTGACCGGCACACCATTGGCGCGCACGGTGCCGGCGCTGCGGAAACGCGCGCTTTCGCTGGCGTTGCGCGTGCCAGCGACATTGTCGATATAGCCGCCCTGGTCATCCAGATAGACAACCCCGCGCAGGGCCAGCGTGTCGCTGACCGGCACATTGACCATGGCTTCCGCCTTGTAGCTGGCTTCGCCGCCCTTGGTGAACGAGACGCCTGCGGTTGCGCTTGCGTCGAAGCCCGAAAGGCTGGGCTTGTTGGTGATCAGGCGCACAACACCTGCCTGCGAACTCGCCCCGAACAGCGTGCCTTGCGGGCCGGATAGCACCTCGATCCGCGCCATGTCGGCAGCGTAGACATCAAGGTTGCGGCCTGGCTGCGCAAGCGGCTGCTCGTCGAGATAGAGAGCGACATTGGGCGCAAGCCCCGCCACGCCGGCAGTGGTCAGATTGGGCGTGGTTGATGCCAGGCCGCGGATATAGATCGTGCTCTGGCCAGGGCCGCTGCCACCGGCCGTAACGGTGGGAAGCTGATCGAGATAGTCTTCGAATGTATTGATATTGAGCTGTTCAAGCTCTTCCTCGCCGATTGCCTGCACGGAAACCGGCACATCCTGCAGGTCTTCGCTGCGCTTCTGCGCAGTCACGACAATCGTCGGCACCCCTCCAGTGCGCTTCGGCTTGGCACCAGCAGGGCTCTGATCCTGGGCCGCAACCGGTGAAGCCATGGCGATGGCAATGGCGCTGATTGATGCGCCGGTGACGAACTGTTTCATTCTTTTGTCCTCTCAAGGCAAACTGTGCGGTCTTGATGGGCGCAGCGTGCGGAACTCACGCCGCCAATATTCACATGAGAATTTTGTGAATTTGAATCGATACCGATCCAATGGATGCGCGAGTTAACAATCCAATGGAGGGATAACCACAGCTGGAGGAGGCAAAGTTTCAGAAAGAGTTTTGATGTTGTAAAATAACCACAACACGAAGTAGATAAAATGTTTCTCTATGTATTAATCATGTAAAAACGAAAATCTGTAGAAAGAGTTATTTTTTAATTGATTGTGTGACACAAAGCGATAAAATACAGCCATGTATACTCAAATAACAATAAGTTTTTATTTGATTTGAGTAAGTTTATCGAAGAATCAACCGGGTGTTCTTATTTTGCCGGTTGCCAGTCCTGACAGGCTTCGGCTGTAGTTGGCACGCCATGGTGTTTGCGTATCAGGTCGAAAATGATCGCCTTGACGATCGCAATCGCCATCAGGGCCAGCACAAATGAGAATGGCAATGCGCCGATTATCATCGTGATCCTGATGGCCTCAATGCCGCCCAGCACCAGCATACTGCCCACCATAAATGCCAGTGCCGCGCCCCAGAACATGATGTGATGACGCCTTTGGCCCTCGTCTTCACCGGCACCGTTGATCGTGTTGACGATCAGGATCGCACTATCCGCTGAAGTCACAAGATATGTCATCAGCAAAACCACCACAATGATCGAGACGGCAAAGGCCATCGCCGGATCGAGCAGCACTGCCAATGTTGCATAGAGCTGGTCCGAGATACCCGTGCCCACGATTGCACCTTGCGCCGCGCCGCTCAGCTCCAGGTCAATCGCCGTTCCGCCAACAATCGCCATCCAGGCAAAGCACATCAGCGAAGGGACGAGTATCACTCCAAGTACATACTCCCTGACCGTGCGGCCACGCGAAACCCGGGCAATGAACATTCCAACAAAGGGTGCAAACGCGATCCACCAGGCCCAATAGAACACCGTCCAGTCAAGTTGCCATTGCTGCAATTGTTCACCGATTGCAGAACCATCGCTGGTGAAGATGGTCAGCGCGGTCACTGGCAATGTTCGTAGATAGTCGAACAATCCGGTCGCCAGCAGTTCCATGCCAAACAAACCTGAACCAACAAAAAGGAACAGTGCCAGAAGAAGGAATGAAAGGCCCATGTTGAGGTTCGACAACCATTTGATGCCGCGGCCAACCCCGGAAAGGGCGCTGAGGGTAGAGGCACCGACAAGCACCAACAGCGCAAGCACTATCGCGGTTACGCTGGCCCGTCCGCCTTCATTTAGCAGCCACTCGCCCATGCCTACCCGGTAGAGCCCGGCAACAAATTGCTCGACACCTAACCCCATGGTCACGGCCACACCCAGAATAGTCGCTACAACCGCCACGACATCGACGACATGGCCGGCCAGGCCTGACATGCGCTGCCCGAACAAAGGAACCAGGGCAGATCGGATGGTCAGTGGCAGATTGCGCCGATAGGCCACATATCCGATTGCAAGCCCGACCAGCGCATAAGTGGCCCAGGCGGCAAATCCCCAATGCAGAAAGGTGTAGACATAAGCGGGACGCACAGCTTCGGCCGAGCGTGCGTCGATCGCGCCACGAATGATCTCTGGACTATTGGAAAAATGGGACATCGGCTCGCCAACCGAATAGGTCAGCATGCCGATCCCGATGCCGGCGCCGAACAGCATGGCAAACCATGAAAAGCGCGAGAATTCGGGCTTCTCTCCGGGAGTTCCGATCCGCAAGCTGCCCGATTGCGGCAGGATCGCCAAAACCAGCGCCAGAACCATCAGCAGCGCGACAAGGTAGACATACCAGCTGCGGAAGCTCGAAATGATGTTGGCATTGGCGGCGGTCAGGGCTTCGCTCGCGCTGACAGGGAAAAAGATCGCCCACATGATGAGCAGCGACACGATGATCTTGCCGGGAATCGTTACCTCGCGGCTGAAACCGTCGTAAAATCCCCGATTATGGGTTTCGATCGGCAGTTCAATGATGGGTGGTTCAATCGGACGATCCTGGTTTTCCGCCATGTGCTGATCTGATGTTCCTGCTAGCTGAATGGCAAATGCCTCATCGGCTCTGGAAGCAAGCCAATCAGCGTTAACCAATGGAAGATGGGGGACCCAGCATAGAAGCCGCTCGGTACAATGCAAACCGCGCGCAGATTCAGAAGCAACGGCCAATGGCATCAAATTGATGGAAAGCCTTCATTTTGCCAGCTGAGCCATTCGGCGCCTGGCCGAGATGGCGGCCATGCGCTCAAGGCAGTTCGCTGCCTTGGAGAAGGGCGCGCAATTGAGCTGATCGAGGCGCAGGTCCCCCTCGCCGAGGTGGGGGGCATCTGCCCAGATAAGGGTCTGAAAGTAGTGGTGGGCGCGGCAAGGATTGAACTTGCGACCCCACCCGTGTGAAGGGTGTGCTCTACCACTGAGCTACGCGCCCGTCCGCCTGGACAGGGGCGCGCCATTGCCATGCAGAGCGCCGATTGGCAAGCGCTCTGTTGCCGCTGTGCGGGCGCTAGCGCGCGATTAGCCGCCCTAGCATGGCGAGCCAGCCAGTGATGCCGGTTTCAGGAGCTGCGCGCACTTCGCGCGGGCATTCAAGGCAGTAGGCCTGAACGCCCTGGACTCGCGCCAGCCGGTCAAGGTCCGTTGCGATCTGTGCGAATGTGGCGTTGCGCTGCCGCGCCATCAGGCCGAACAGATCGGCCTGGCCGCCGCTATCCTCGGCATTGTCGACCAGTAGCTGGCGGATCAGTGAATCATAGCTCGAAGGTGGCGTGCCCAGCCGCTTGGCGTGCCATTCGCCCTTGCCGAGCTTGGCTTGTTTGGCCGCCCATTCGAGCGCGTCCTCAAGCCCGCCGAACTGATCGACCAGGCCCAGCTGGCGTGCGCTGCCGCCATCCCACACCCGGCCCTGCGCGATCCGGTCGACCTCCTGGGTCGAGATTCCGCGCCCGTCCGAAACATGGCGCAGGAAATCCGCGTAGCTGTCTTCGACCGAGGCCTGCAGGATCGCGTCGACTTCAGGGGTGAAGCCGGCGATGAGATCGGGCTGGCCCGAAAGCGGCGTGGTGCGCACGCCATCGGCATTGATACCAAAACGCGCCGCCGTGTCCTCGAAAGTAGGGATAACCGCGAATACGCCGATCGAGCCGGTAATGGTTTCGGGCTGGGCAAAGATGCGGTCGCCAGTGGTGGCAATCGAATAGCCCGCGCTGGCAGCGACATTGCCCATCGATACGGCGATCGGGATGCCCTTGGCCTTGTGGCGCAGGATTGCGCGCCTGATTTGCTCCGATGCGGTGACGGAGCCGCCGGGCGTATCGATCCGCACCACCAGCGCGGCGAGATCGTCATTCAGCGCTTCATCGAGCAGATCGGCGATGCGGTCGCCGCCTGCGGTGCCGGGGCCAGCCTCGCCGTCAACCACTTCGCCGGCCACGGTAATGATGCCAATTGCCTTGCCGCTGCGATCACTCCCGATGTCGGCCAGATAGGGCTTGAGCTCGGTTGAGGCGAAAGCGCCGGGCGCATCGCTCCAGCTGTCTTCCCCTGCCAATTCCGCTACGCGGGCGCCCCACTGGGTGCGGTCGCCCAGCTTGTCGACCAGCCCGGCGTTAAGCGCCGCCTGGGCCAGGTCGCCCCTTGCGGACTGGACCCAGGCCACCGGATCGCCGGTCACAAGGTCAAGCCGGGCGGCAGCGCGCGCTTTCTTGACATTGGCTTGCCACTCTTCCCACAGCGCGCCGTAAAGCGCGGCCATGTTTTCGCGCGCCGGTTCGGAGAAGTTGCTGCGCGTATAGGGCTCCGTCGCGGCCTTGAAGGTGCCGACACGATAGACCCGGGCGTTGACGCCATATTCCTTGAGCAAATCACCATAGAACAGATAGGATCCGCCCGGGCCGGCCACGATGGCCCCGCCAATGGGATCGACCCATACTTCGCTGGCGTGTGCGGCCAGATGCAAACCATCGTCGGCATAGGCGAAGGAATAGGTCAGCACCGGCTTGCCGGCATCACGCACCCGCGCCATCGCCTCGCCCACTTCCTGCAGGTGGACCTGGCCGCCGCCAAGAAAGCGCGACAGATCGATGGCGACCGCCTTGATCCGATCGTCGCCAGCCGCAGCATCCAGTGCACTGACCAGCTCGCCCACCTCGTATTCGGCCACTGGCGCTTGCTGTGACAACAGCGCCTGTAGCGGGTCGATCTTGGCGCGTTCTTCGACCACATAACCGTCAAGCTCGATCAGCAATGCGCCATCGCGCACCGTGCCGGGGCTGGGCCGCGCTGAAAGCACTGCAAACAGCAGCGCAAAGAACAGCAGCATGAACAGCAGGACCAGGCCGTCCTTGATCCCGACCAGCAACCGCCAAACCTTGCCTGCAAAGCTCATAATTCGTTCATTCCCTTGCCTCTGGCCGCCAAGTTAGGCGCGATTGCGCAAACTTCCACTCAATTCGGGCCAAGGAAATGGTTGAGCGAACGATATGTCTCGTCTAACGGCATGGCTTTAATGACATCGACGGATCCAACTTCACGCCCGGACCGCTATCCTGCGGGTAGGCTGGCCTTTCCGCATCGCGACCTGCTCGGCATCGCCCAGCTTGAGCGGCACGAAATCCTTTATGTGCTCGATCAGGCCGAACCCTGGATCGAACTCAACCGCCGCAGTTCGAAGCATGATGATCTGCTTTCCGGCCTCACCATCATCAACGCCTTCTTCGAGAATTCGACCCGTACGCTGTTGAGCTTCGAGATAGCGGGCAAGCGGTTGGGGGCAGACGTGGTCAACATGCATGCCGCGCAGTCCAGCGTGAAGAAGGGCGAAACGTTGATCGACACCGCCATCACGCTCAATGCCATGCGCGCCGATGCGATCGTGATCCGCCATGGATCGAGCGGGGCCACGCAGCTGATCGCGAGCAAGGTCGATTGCCCGGTCCTCAATGCAGGCGACGGGCAGCATGAACATCCTACGCAGGCGTTGCTTGATGCGCTTGCGCTGCGCCGCGCCTTGCGGGCGAGGGGCGAGAAGGCAGAGGATTTCACCGGCCTCACTGTCACGATCTGCGGCGATATATTGCACAGCCGTGTCGCGCGTTCGAACCTGCTTTGCCTGCAGGCGCTGGGCGCCACGGTGCGGCTGTGCGCGCCACCGGCGCTGATGC
>LOET01000027.1 GCA_001515985.1 Sphingomonadales bacterium BRH_c3
CCCGCTGTATCGCTCGATCTGCGCCCGGTTGACGCCGCCGAGCCCGATGGCCGCGCGCTCATCACCACCGAGCCGCCCGGCTATGCGCTGCACCGCTGGCACGGCGGATCGCTGGTAACGCATTATGAGAGCGTGGGCGATTGGCAGACGCTGGCCAGATACGGCCCGGAACTGCAACCGATGATGCGCCAATCCCTCGCCGAACGGGGGTGAAGCGAGCGAGATCAAAGGCTAATTGGCTGGTTGGCGCTTGATCGGTCCGCGCCCAGGCACCCATGCGCTCATATCCACCTCATCGCGCACCTTCCACGGCACGCCATCTCGGCGCAGGAACAGCCGCTCCATCTCGGGCCGGGTGAAGGGCCGCGAACCGAGCCGCCCGAACACCGCCATCTGCCCGCCCGTTTCGTCAACCGCGCGGTCACGGTCGAGCCCCTTGCTGAGCGCAATCGCTGGTGAGGGCGTTTTCGCCCAGGCGATCAGTTCGGGCACCGGAGCCGGGCTGAAGCCATAGAAATTGCGCTGGCTGTCGGGGCTGGTCAGCTGGAGCACCTTGAGCCCATTGCGGCCATCCGCGACATAGGCGAACAGCGAGGCATTGGTCGAAGCCACGATCACGTCTTCGGCATCGTTCAGGCTGCCGCCCAGTGTTTCCCTTGAATAGACCTTGGGCTTGAGCGGGTTCTTGACATCCAGGATCACCAGCCCGTCAGCCTTGGCCGCCACATAGGCATAGGTGCGCGCGACATAAAGCCGCCGCGCATCGGCCAACGGCACGGTCGCCTGCGGCATGGGAACCGGATTGCGCAGCTGCGTGACATCGAACAGTTTCACACCCTCTGCATCCGTCACCCACAGATAGCGGAACTGGACCGCGCTCGCCCGCGCGTCACGCAGATCGCGCACAGCGGCCACTTGTGGATCAAGCGGATCGGCCAGGTCAACGACAACCAGGCCGCGCCGGGCGGTGATGTAGGCGATCTCTCCAGCAAGGTGGATATGACGGGCACCGTCCAATACGCCCTCAGGGTTCCATGCCTTGCTGCCATCGGCAAATTTGGCGCGGCGAAGCTTGTTATTGCGGAATTCCCCATCGGCAAGGGTGTTCACATCGACCAGCACCAGGCCTTCCTGCGCGTCCGTGACCACCGCGTAGTTATAGATTGGAAGGAACGCTTGCTCCTGGTTCATGGTGCGCATCTCGGGTGTATTGCGCAGCGGGTTGATCGGCTGGTTGGTCGCCAACGCCATGCAGGTGGCGTTCTTCGTATTGACGCGTGTGTTGTGGCCAAGCGGGGAGAAAGGCGCGGTGATGATCCGTTCGGAAAAGCCCTTGTTGGCGATGGATGCCACGTCATAGGCGCGGAAGCCGCCCTTCCCTTCGGCAACGAACATATATTCGCCGCGCAGTTGCAGGCACCCCACCCGGTCGCCCGTACCTTCATGTGTGTTGACGAACTGCTCGAAACTCCTGGTTTCGCCGCTCAGCTTATCGTCAAAGGTTTTGCCCCGCACCCAGTTCTTGAGTTCGCGCCCATTGCCTTCGACATGCATCCGCCAATAGTCGGGATAGGCATAGCGGTGGAGGTAGGAACCGAGCACGGCCTGCGGTTCTTCCCATTCGGTCACACGAATGGCGGAGAAGCCGCCTTCCAGCCCGGTCCACGCGTTGAGCCCCACAAAGTTGACATAGTTCGTGCCAAGCAAAAGCAGCTGCGCCATGATCGCGTTGTTGTCATCCTTGGCGGAAAGGTGGCAATCCGAACAGGTCTTGGTCTCGGTCTTGCGCACAGTGTGCGGGAAATGCGGGGCAAAGGCCTGGCTCGAAAAGCCGATCGCGGAGATCGGCGGCTGCTGCACATAGATCCGTTCGCGGTTGATGTTGGTCGAGGACAGCACCAGCGCACTTGAAGAGCGAACCGGCGCAGTCTGGTTGCCTTTGGTCGTCTGGTGCTTGCCCAGCTGGAACATCTCGTCACGCGCGACCTGCGGGTTGTAAGTGGCGAAATTGCGCGTCGTCTCACCTTCATAGCGATGCACTTCGCTTTTCCAGTTGGCTTCGATCGGAAGGTGGCAGCCGCCGCAAGAGGTGGTCCAGGAAAGATGGCAGGTGAAGCATGCCATCTCCGGATCGCGGTGCGCCCGGTCCTGCTCCGGGATACCCAGGCCGAATTCGAACTTGCCGGTTTCCGCACCCATGCGGCTCATCAGCTTTGCGCGCGCTGCCTTGGCGTTGAAACCCGCGCTGTCAGGGTCGACGGTGTCCCTTACCAGGCTGACCACCCATTCAAGCTTTGGATCGACGATCGATCGCTGGATCAGCTGGCGCGTTCCATCATCCCGGTCGATCCATTCAAACCTGCGGCGCCCGTCGGGATTGCGCAGGAGAGTGAGGTCATTGCCCTTCGGCGGTGCCGCCGGGCCGCTGGTCAGCAGCGTGGGATAGGCATCGGCGGTGCCGTGGCAGTCCTTGCACCCGATCTCGATCGCATTGGCAACTTCGCCATAGATCAGGCCATTGCCGTGGCTATCCTGCGCATAGTGGCAATCGGCGCACTGCATCCCCTTCTCGGCATGGATGCTCATCAAATGCACCGCCTTGCCGGGATTGGTGCCGGGTTCGACAAACTTCCCTTCGCCCTTCCTTCGCCACTTCTGCGGATCGTCAGGGTCGACAATGTTCCCGCCAGCATCGAGCAGATTGCCGTCGCGATCACGCTTGAAAATGGCGCGGAAATTCCATCCGTGGCCGTGATAATCGGCAAATTGCGTGTCCTTGAGCAGCGGGTTCAAATCATAGACGTTGCGCAGGAAATCGAGATCGGCCCACTTGCCACGCGGTGCCGCGCCCTCCGGATTGCGGTCAAGCACGGCGCGCACCTCTTCTGCCGTCGGGTATTTCTGCTGCTGCGGCCACATCAGTGGCGCGTCGCTCTCGTAATCCCACATGGTGTAGCCAAGGTAGGAATTGAGGAAGATATTGGGTTGGTGCATGTGACAATTCATGCATTGTGCGGTGGGGATCGCGCGGGTGAAGACATGCTGCAGCGGATGCCCCTTCTCCTTCACAGGCGCTTCGTCCGGATGATCGCCCGGCTGCTTCAATGCACCGTGGCCGGTTTCAAGCTTGCTGGTGATGGTGGGATCGGCGGTAACGGTTTGCCCGTCGCGCCCGTATTGCGCATAGACCAGCGAATGCCTCGGTTCGCGGTCATTGGCATAGATCACATGGCAACTGGCACAGCCCGAATGGCGGTAATCGC
This sequence comes from Sphingomonadales bacterium BRH_c3, assembly GCA_001515985.1. Classification (GTDB taxonomy): domain Bacteria; phylum Pseudomonadota; class Alphaproteobacteria; order Sphingomonadales; family Sphingomonadaceae; genus Erythrobacter. The sequence continues at coordinate 3,264 of LOET01000027.1, forward strand.
CCGGCTGGTCGTTGGTGCCCATGAACCAGGTATAGGGATCGTTGAGCCTCGTCTTGTGGATGTTGAGTGCCGGGATGGCGACCCTGAGCCCCGTCGCCGGGCCGCGGTTCGACTGCTTGAGATCGGGGCGCCCCGGCTCTTCCAGCCGCTGGATTTGCCCGGTGGGATTGGGCAGGCCGATCTCGGGAAATTGCGAGTTGATTGTCCGCCCGCCGCGCTCGAACACGCGGAAGATATCTCCCGGCGGGATAACTTGCCAGGTCGGCAAGGGGTATAGTTCGGCCAGCGCCCCGCGCGCCTTTTGCTGTTCCGAGAGTTCACCCGGCGGATCGCCCGGCGTCACGATCTTGGCGGGTTCGCCATCACGGGTATAGGCTTCGCCAAGGACGTAGTTCTTGAAGGGCAAAATCCCGTTGTTGTAGGCCGCACCGCCCCACAGCATGGCACCCGTCGCCATGATCGATCGTTCGCCCGCTTCGATCGTCTGCATGTGGCAGGAACCGCAGGCTTCACGCGCCACACGGTAATCGCTGGGGTTGATAAACCGCACGAATTCGGGTGCCTCGCGGTTGAGCAAGGCATAGCTGCGCTTCGGATTGGCCGACGAAGGCCAATGCCAGCTTTCCGGATATCTGGGCAGGACATGCGCCAGATCGCGCGCCGCAACATAACTCGGGTGGTCGTGCTCCAGTTCGGGGTTCCCCACCACGCTGGCATCACCGCCATGACAATCCGTGCAGCCCAGCTGCACCGCAGGAGTGACATGCATGGTGGGCGCATCGGTGCGCACATGGCACGAGCTGCAGCCAGCGGACTTGGCCAGCATATCGGCGTAAGTCTGGCGCGCAGGTGCCGGCGGCGCGGTTACGCGAGTGTAATCGCGCGCAACAGGCTTCTCGCCTTCTGCCGCACGGATCGAGCCGAACGACAAGGTTCCCGTAAGAAGCACCCCCGCGAGCAGGAACAGGATATGGCGCAGCTGCAGCATCAGTAGGTCAGTATCGCATTTGCGAGGACGGAATAATAGGTGCTGCCCCCGCCCAAACTGTCAAACAGGTCGCGGAATCCGTCACCCGAAACGAGTGCGGCGGCGGACAGGCGGACAACGATGTTCTGCGTAGCCTTCGGTCGCCAGATCGCCGCAGTCGAGAGATCCCAACCGATATCGCGCGGCACGGAACCCTCGTTGCGCAGCGTCTCGAGCGTCGCGGTATTCTCAAACCACAGGTGATTGGCGTTCGCCGAAACGCGCAGCTCCGGCGTGAGGTCGAAATCGGCGCCTGCCCCCGCCAGGATCAGGCCGGGGTTGTTGAAATTGGACTGCCCCTGCTCCTTCGACGAGCGCAGCGAATTGAGGATGCCATTGCGGCCATTGACCGAAACCGCCCGGCCGCCTCCAGCAAAGGGGATGGTTTGCCTGATCCAGTAGCTCGTGTCCGCGCCCGCGAAGATCGGGTTTTCGAATATTGCGTCGAACCCGCCCTCTGTGTTGTCGAACGGATCACCGTCACCGCTGGCATAGGCACCCGACAGGCGGAACCGCATCCAGTCCTTGTCATAACTCAGCTCGGCAGCGCCAAAATAGGCCCGTATATCGGCGGGTTCGCCGGTGAAGAAGCTGTTCCGGTCTTCTCCCAGCGCTGCATAGGCACTGGCCGTTAGATTGATCCGTCCGATCCGCCCATCGGCATTGTAACCCAGGTAGAAAACGTCATAGTCGCGCCCGCGCAGGTCACCCAGCAGCGCGGGCCGCACCGGGAATCCATTATCGTCGATCTCGATCTGGTCCCCTTCGCGATTGCGATTGTATGCAAGCGTTATCTGGCTGGTCAGCGCCGGGATCAGGAAATCCTGGCGATACAGATTGGCGACCAGAAGCCAGTCGTCGCGCGGGCGCTGGAGGACCGAGTTCAGCCCGCTGTTGGTATCCTTCTCCAGCCGCCAGAATGCCGCCAGATTGTACTGGAAGCGGTTGTTGTCGCGCGTGCCGAAGAAGCGCAGGCCCAGCTGCTGGTCATTGAACAGGAAGCCGCGGAAATCGGACTGGAATGGCTGGATGCCGATCCGCACCGAGTCAAAATCATAGCGGGTCGACACATTGCGGAAGTGATAATCGAAAAAGGCTTCCTGCACGCCCAAAAAATGATCGAAGCGGTGACTGGGGCGCGAAGGCTCGACGAACAGCACGCGCCGTTCCGGCACGTCCACATAGTTCATGTTGAACGCCAGGGTAACGCGATATTCGACGTCTGGCGGCTTGAACGCCGTGCTGCCCTTGATCAGCGCCGCGCCAACAATGAACGTCTGCGAGAAAACGGTCGAGAAGTCATTGCCGAACACGTCGGTCCTGCCGGGATCCTCGGTCGTCTGTACGCCAACGGGGATCGGAAAGCTGCGCGGTTCCAGCACAGTATCGCTGACGGCATTGGCCACGAAGAACCAGTCATGGCCCTTGATCGGCAACCACGGAACCTTTTCGGGATTGATCGGCCGGTCGCCCTTGTAGGTGTTCTGGTTATACGGGTCCCACCAGCGCTCCTTGACCAGCCCCAGGCTTTCGATCAGCCGCCAGCGATCGGGGATAGGGATTTCATCGACAGGAAAGGCTGAAGGCGGCGGCGCGCGCACCGCGCCCGGATTGTCTTGCTCCACCGGATCGGGCAAGGGATCGCTGTAGTCCGGCCTGCGGCGGCCTTCGATGACTTGGGGATCAACCGGCGGCGGATCGAATTCCCACGGCGGATCGGGGGCAGGATCCTGCGGTTCGGGCGGCGGAGCAGCCTGCGCCTGCAATACCAGCGGCAGGAGCATCGCCGCCCCGCTCACAGCCCCTCGCAGACGTTGTTCTGATCGCTGCCGAGAAACGGAGCGAAGGGGCAATTGACATAGCGCAGCCGCACTTGCCGCCCGCCGACGTTGACCACGATCTGGTCAGCCCTGATCGCTTGCGGGGCATTGCCGATCCCTCCCACTCTCTGGCCCCCATTGTGCAGTCCCAGGAAGCTGATCATGTCATCCTGGTCGATGCCATCGCCTGAAACGCCAATGCCGCCAACCAATGTTCCGCCGCGATAGACCGGTACCGATCCCGGAAATATCTGGATGCCATTGGCGATCCGCGTGTGATCGGGCGTGACCTGCGGCAGCGAGGTACAGTAGCGCGGCGTGTCGGACGGGGCCGCACCGGTAACGAAGCCCAGGTGCTGCGCCAGATTGCCGATCACCAGGGCCGATTGAAGACCGGTCGAGAACGGATTGAACTGCGCGATCGGCCGCGACAACGGGCCATGGGGCTGGCCCACCTCGCCATCCGGGAAATAGGGCCGCGACAGATTGCCGCCTGACCGGTCAGCAAAAGCGAATTGGCCGGTCAGGGCGTTGGGGTCATTCAGGAAGGTCCGCAGCCGATCGACGAATTGCGGCACTTCGCCAGCGGCCGACTGAAGTTGCCCCGCAGCAAAGGCGCCAGAGATGAAATTCGCCGTCCTTGCCTTCTGCAAGCTTACATCGATCCCGAATATCGGGGCGTCGGGCGAACGGACGATCCCCAGCACTTCGCCGCGGGTATCAACCAGCGATATCGTCACTTGTGCGCGGCTGTCGAGTGGCTGGCGGATCTGCGCCCGGGCCCGGCTCATGATCGCGAACGCTTCCTCCAGGATGGCGCGCGCCTCGCCCGCGCTGATCGGCCCGGCCACGTCGGCTCCATCGGTACCTGCACGAACCGGGTAGCGGTTGGCACCTGCGCCGTTGGTCAGGATAAAGGCATCCAGGTTGGAGAATTCGGCTGCGCTGGCGGGGCGGATACCCGACGCTTCGTTGCCGTATGCGGTGCCGCTGCGCAATGCGGCACCATCGTAATAGCCCTTGACCGCAACAAGCGCGCCGGAAGTTCCTGCAAAACTGGCCCCCATCACGTCGGCCAGCGAATTGTAGCTTACATCCGAATACCGCAGCGAGGTGCCGTCAACGAAGATACGATTGGCGCGCACGCCATCGGGCGCTTCGAACCCGACTGTTCCTGCCAGCGCAATCGACTCGTCGCTGTCAGCATCGGTATCGAGCACATTCGGATCAAAGCCATATGCCCCGTCGGCCGCCACGCCGATGCCGCCCACCACCACACCGTTCTTGTAGAGCGGGAACCCCCCCGGATCGGCGGCAAGGCCCAGCGGCGAGCGCTTGGGACCGATCAGCCCGTCGCTGGCTTGGGCGGAAAGGTCCGAGCATGGAAGCTGGCTGAATTGCACGCCGAACAATGGGCCGCTTTCCAGCCCGCTAGTGCTCGGCGCAGGTGGGAAATGCTGCTGCACGATCATGCTGGCGGTGCGGGTGGAAAAGGCATTGCCGCCGCTCGAAAGATAGGCCCCGGTGATTGCCTTGGCGATCGCGGCGGCGGCTGCCGGCACGACCAGCCCCTGCGCATCGATATTGTTGCCGTTTGGCGCTGCGGAAATGGCAACGGTCGGCAATGCCCCCGGCATGGCAAAGACAGCCAGGACATTGCCAACCCGGTCAACCACCGCAATGGTTGCGGCGTTGCCCTGCGCATTTGCCTGCGCCGCGGCGCGCGCAACCACTGTTCCGACTTCTGCTGCGCTGAGCGATTCCTGAGCAGGCACGGAATACAGCGCCCCGCCCGGCGGCGGCGTGGGTGTTGGAGTTGGCGAACCGCCCGATCCGCCGCCGGACGAGCCTCCTCCGCCGCATGAAGCCAGCACCAGCGCAGAGGCCGAAACCCATGCCTTGCACCGGCCCAGCCGCATCATTGCAGCATCCCGATCGATCGGGCTGCCGCACCCAGCGCGCTGCGGAACTGGCCAGGCCGGTAGCTGTTGGGATCGTCAACTGCGGCATAGGCGACTGCGATATCGGCCCTGATTCCTGCTGCCGCGCCAACGGTTATCCGTCCATCGCGAACCAGCGCATTGAGCAAGGTGTCGATCGCCATTACCGCCTGGACCGAGCCAGCATAATCGGTGAACCGGGCCGAAGTTGCTTTCCCGGCAATGGTCGCGATCACCATGAACGCATCGCCGCCGCCGCGCGCAGCCAGGCCATCTGACAGCACGCCCGCCTGCCTGCCAAGCGCAACCGCAGCTTCACGGGCGCTGGCCGCATCTTGGCCCATCGCCCGGTGGAATGCGCGGCTGGCGGCAAGGAAATCCTCGGCCTGCCCAGGCGCGAGCGCGCGGGCCACGGCTGAAAGCATAATGATGTTTTCATCGTTGAACGGCGGATTTCCGAAAGGGATGGGGCGGCCAGGATTGCTCTCGAAGGTGAGTTTGCGGCGCGGCCCATCGGCAATGCTGCGATGGCAACTGTGGCAGTCGTAAAAATAGAATTCCGGGAACATTCCGCGCATACCGAATGAAGGTTGGGCGAACAGCCCGGTGGAGCGCCGGACGGCCTCTGCCTGGCCGATCGCCCACAGCTTGACGCTGTCAGGCCGGCCCTTGCGCTCGATGTAATCCGAATCGACGTCGTGATGCTGCTGCAGCGCGCTGAACAGGTCGAGCTCGAACGAGATGCGCGGGTGCCCCGCTGCCATCATCGAATGGGTCACGAACTGGCCAGTCCGGGCGGAGCCGAAATGACAGTCAAGACAAACCCTGGCGCGCGTTTGCGGATCTTCCAGCGGCACCAGCCCTGCGGCCAAATTGGATACGTGGGTTGCAGGGCGCGCATAGTGCAGCGGCAGCCACTCGCCCGATGCCCCGTGGCAGCTTTCGCACCCGACCCCGTCAGCCAGCAGGAAACGATCGCCACGCTGGTCCACTGGAGCAAAGGTTGTATGGCATCCAAGGCAGGCTGGCGCGGAAGTGGCCGCACCCAGACCCAGGCTTGCTGCGATCTGCCTTCCGCGCTCTCCGGCAAGCGCGGCATAGGCGCGGCTGTGCGCTCCCGTAGCAGAAGATGGCTCCTGCCAAGTCGCTATCTCATCCTGGCGGACAACCGCTCCATTGCCTTCGGCGCGGCCATGGCAGGTCGAACCGGCGCAGGTCGCTACGCCTTCATAGCGGGCGTTGCTGTTCGCCTGCGAGGACGGAATCAGGCCGGTCACCAGCAGCATGCCGAGAAGCAGGCCCAGCCTGGTTCGCCTGATTGCCGGCACGTTGGTCAAGTCCCTCGCCTCCCTCTCCCGCGATAGTCACTTCTCGCTGGCGTTGTATACCCCATCCCAATCGCCCGGTGGCGGTGATCGGCGCAATTGCGATGCGCGCGCACGATAGATTGCATACAAGCCATCGAGGCCAAAATTGTCAGCTTGCGCGCCCCATTCGTCAAGCAGGCGCTGGGCAGTATCCCAATCCATTGCACGATAAGCCGCAAGCATCGCCGAGTGCCCAAGGGCGAATGCGCGGAAATCTTCGGACGATCCCAATTCTTCATCACCGATCAGGGCAAAGATCGCTTCGGGGGTTTCACGCCCGACCACACGGACGAGATCCAGCTCCACGGTCGCGAATTTAGGCAGTTGCTTCTGCAATGCGCTGCCCACTGCGATATCGACCTTGTAGAGCTTGGTGAGCCCCTCGATCCGCGAAGCCAGGTTTACGGTATCGCCCAGCAGCGAATAGGATAGCCGCTGCGCAGAGCCCATGTTCCCCACGCAACATGACCCGGAATTGAGCCCGATGCCGATAGCGACTTCGCCGGGCCATACCTGGCCAGGCTGGTGTGGCATCTCCCAATTGAGCGCTTTCAGCCGTTCCCGCATTGCCAATGCTGCACGGGCCGCATTGGCATACTGGTCAGGATCGTCGAGCGGAGCGTTCCAGAACGCAAGGATGGCATCACCGATAAACTTGTCGATGGTCGCCTTGCGTTCGAGCAGGATGTCGCACATCGGCGTCAGGAAGCTGATGAGGAACGAAATCAGGGATCGAGGTTCAAGCTGTTCAGAGATTCGCGAGAAGCTGCGAATATCGCAGAAAAGCACGGTCATTTCGCGCTCCTCCCCGCCGAGGTCGAGCTGATGGGGGTCCGCAGCGATCCGTTTCACCAACTCTGGTGACAGATATCGGTCGAACGCCTGGTGGATATAGGCGCGGGCCTTCTCCTCGCGGTAGTAATCAAGCACCGTGACAGTTCCATAAACGCCCAATACCGCCAGGATCGGAAAAGTCGGATCAAGCAGGAATTGCTGCTCGCTGAAGGCCCACCAGCTTCCCGCAGATACTGCTGCGATCATGGCAAAACCCAGGATCGCCCCCCCGCTCGCGCCAAGTCGGGGCAAGAGGAGCAACAGCAACGCCCCAGCCAGCAGGACCAGCGCGCGCTCAAGCCCCACAGCCCAGTCGGGCCGGGTAAGGAAATCGCCCAGGATCATTTGCTCGATCGCTTGCGCATGGACCATCACGCCAAGTTCACGCTCGCGAATTGGGGTCGAAACGAGATCGCGCAAGCCGATCGCACCGGCTCCCACCAGCACAATCCGTCCCTCGAACCTTTCGGCCAGCTCCTGGTCTGCAGTCGCTGGATCGAGAACCTGCCAAGCGGGCACGGTTCTGCTGGCGACGGGCTCGGTGTAATGCATCCACAATTCGCCCGCGCGGGTCGTCGGTATCTCGAAATCGCCAACCTTGAGCGAAACAACTCCCGGCTCGGCACCTGCCGCTATATTGCCGCTGCCATCGCTCATCTTGACGAGGATGGAGCCCGCCCCCTGGGCCACTCGCAAGGTCTCAACCGACAAGGCCGGAAGAATCTGATCCCCCTGCCGCGCCAGCAACGGCGCACGACGCACGATCCCGTCGGAGTCGCCGGTCAGAGTCAGGAATCCCCTTCCCAGTGCCGCTTCGTCAAGTTGCGGCAGCGGCAGAATCGCATTCGAATATTCCGGAATCGATTCGACATGGACCGAACCTGAAATCGCGATGCCGGCCTTGGGAACGGCCTCGCTGCGCTTCGGATCATGTGTCAGGAAAAATCCGTTGACGACGGGCATCTGCACCAGGGCTGCGGCAAACTCATCGTCATTGTCGGGCAGCGCCCGAAGTGCATCCACTGTCGATCCGGCAACCCCCTGACTGGCCAATGTCGAGGCGATCAATCGCGGCGAGGTGCGATCAGCTTCGGAAAAGACAATATCAAGCCCGATTGCGGCGGCCCCCGCTTCGTTCAGGCGCTGAAGCATCCGCGCGACGTTCTGCCGCGGCCAGGGCCATTGACCTTCGCGCCTCAGCGATTCCTCGTCGATGTCGACGACGACTACAGGCGCTGAAACATACTCGCGCGGTTGGGCACGGGCAAAGGAATCGAAAACCAGATTGCCAAGCACCGAAAGCGATTGTGACTGGGTCAGTTGCAGCAGGAATATGACCAGCAAGGTCAGCAGTCCGGCAAGGCCGGTGCTCTTGATAAAGGCCCTAAGCTTGCCCACGCGAGACAGCGCCCCTCCTCTTCGCCCCCTGCACCTTCGCAAAGCCGCAGCCCTCTGCAAATCCGGCCCGACTGTTGAAGGCTAGCTGATGGAATCCAACTGTGCTAGATACGGGGCGGGATTTTTGGGGGATGGTGATGCAGTTGCCAGGCAGGCGCTTAGCCTTGGGAGTTTCCTTACTTGCACTAACCGCGCATGCACCGGCTGCGCTTGCCCAAAGTGGCGCTCAGGCGAACTCGCTCGACGAATTGAGCGAAGCGGCGGAGAAAGCCGACATGGCGCTGGAAACCGCGACAGCGCAGGAAAACGCGGGAAACCTGCTGGGAGCCGCGGCCACTTTGGAGCGGGCCTTGCTCAAGCATCCCGAAGCAGATGACGTCAGGATCGCCTACGCCACACTGCTCTGCCGTCTGGACAACCGACAATCGGCGCAAGTCGAATTGGGTATGCTGCGGTCACGCCCGACCTCCAGTGCTGGATGGAACCGGATGCTGGAAACATGCGGTGAAGATTTCGGGCAGTTCACCCGCCGTACCGGCCGCATCAATGGCAAGATCAGGGTTGGCATCGCTTATGATGAAGATGCATTCGGCGAACTGAGCACCTTCACATTCCTGCCGCCGGAATCGACCGATGGCCTTGCCATCGTCACAACCAGCCAGATCAACGCTCGCATTCCGGCGGGCGACGCGTTCTTTTACGGCGATCTCTTTACCCAAACTCACAACGATATCTCCGGCCCGGACTCCGATTACCAGTTCGGCGATGCGGCGATCGGATTTGGTATCGAGAATGGTGCGAGCGAGTTTAGTATTGGCGGCCTGGTCCGGCATGGCCGAATCTCGGGCGACAAATATCTTACCGCAGTGGGCGGCGAGGCACGGGCCAGCTTCCGGGTCGGGACAAAAAGTCGCCTTACATTGCGCGCCGAAGCCGTGGACGAGGATTTCGTGACCGGCTTGCTGGATGGCTGGCACTATACCGGGCAGATAGCGTATGAAGTGCACCCCACCCTTCGCAGCTCGATATTCGTCGCAGCCACTGCGGAAACCAAGAATGCACAGTTCAAGTTCCTGGGTTACGATGCCTTCGGCATTGCCGGCGCGGTCGAATTTCCATTGAGCGAGGGCGGCACCTACGCCAAGATTTCCTCTACCCTTCGGCGGGTGAATTTTCAAAATGAGGAATTCTTCGAGGATCGGCG
>LOET01000028.1 GCA_001515985.1 Sphingomonadales bacterium BRH_c3
CAGATCCCCGCTGAGCACAAGCATGTCGGGCGTGTTCGGCTGCGCGAGCAGCCGCGCCAGCGCGGTGCGGCAGCGCAGCTGGTTGAGCTCACCGGTTCCGGCTTCCCGATCGAACCCGATATGGATGTCGGTCAGCTGCGCGATCAGAAGCTGCTCATCGCCAGCCATGCTAGCGCTCCCACCAGTTCAGCAGGGCAACTTCATCGCGGCGTTTGTCAGGATGGTCTTCCGGCATAGGCCCACCGGGCACGTGATAGGAATGGCACATCGCGCAGCTTGACGGAACTTCGGCTTTGACCGCGCCTTCGCCTTGGTGGCACTCGCGGCAGCTCTTGAGATCGGGCAGCAGGACGTCACTCGAAAGCCTGGAGGTGCCAGCGTCGTGGCAGGTGCTGCACTTTTCCTGGCGATGCGCCCCGTGGTCAAACCCGCCGTGAACGAAGTAGCGCTCAGGCAGGTTAACCGGCATCACGTCAGGCTGGCCATTGGTAATGGCGGGCAAGTGGCATTCGCCGCAGACCCCGCCGGGTGCCAGCGCGCGGTCGATGCCCACCAGTGAACGCAGTGGAGAGCCGAAATTGGAATAATAGACTCCCCCGCGGGCAAATTTGTCTGGCCGTGAGCGGCCGGTAACGATCGGGCGGCGCGGCGCGCGGTCCATCGCGCGCAGATCGGCCAGCATTTCCGCGACATCGCCGTGGCGCAATGTGCGGAACGTCCCGCCGACCTTGTCATAGACCAGGCTGTGGCAGCTCTCGCAGTTCTTTTCCATGTCGATCGGTTCGAAGCCGATCCGGTCGCTCGTAGGGGTATGGCAATCCTTGCACGCCAGCGGCGCACCATAACCCTCGCTGGCGCCCAGCCGTATCGCCATGCGTGCAACCCCGCCTTGTGGGTCAAGGTGGACCTCGTGCGGGAACTTGAGCCCGCTCTTTTCCTTGGGCTTGTCACCCAGCGAGATCCGCAGCGGTTTTTCCTGCCGCAGCTCGGTGAAGATTGCAGGCTTGAATTCGGGATGCCGCTTGCCGAAATCGCTGGCATTTCCAAGCGAGGTATCGGTCAGCCGCGTATCGAGCGAAGCGTGGCAATCTGCACAGAACTGCTGGCTGGCGGGTTCCATGCGCGTGGGGCCTTCGTGTTCGGTGTGGCAAGTGGTGCAGGCACCCGGCCCTTCCTTGCCAAACACGCCTGCAACCGCCCATTGAAAGCTTTCGCCCAATCCGTGCGGAGCGCGCCCATCGGCCAGCCGGGGTGCGGCGGCGTGATCCCCGATCTCGGCATGGCAGGTCAGGCAAGTCTCGTCGCGCACCGCTACGAAGGCATCGACGTGGCAAGCCTCGCAATTGTTCTCCAGGCTGTGGTGCGCCCGGCTGAGTGCGCCGGCACTCCAGCTGGCGTCGAATACAACCTGGCCCGCGCGCTCGGCGTCCGGTTTGATCCGCTCGCGGGTCAGATGCGATACTGCCGGGATTGCCAGAAACGCCAGCAGGATGGCTGCCACAAACGCCCATGACATTGCCCGCTTGCCGGGCAGGGTGGTTTCCAGTGCGAAGCCTCGCTTCGCGTCGGTCCGGCCTTCGCTGGAAGGGGCCTGCCTGATCGTTAGCTCTACGGCGCGGGTATCACTTTGCTGGGTGATCGCGAGGATCGCCGAGCCCAGCATGATTTCCGCCCCTTCGTGGGGATCGATCATTGCCGAGGTCACAGTGCGGCCGTCGATGGCGAACCCCAGCGTCCCCACCGCTTCGATCTTCAGCTGGCCTCCGGTTGCAGGCTCGATCCGCAAGTGCTTCTGTTCAACGGCAAGATCGGGCAGATGGATGTCGTTTTCGGCTGCGCGCCCGATCATCAGGCTGGCTTGATCGAGCTCCCGCTCACGAACGATCTCGCGCCCGCTGGCGGTATGGTCGATGGTTCGGATCAGGAACATAACCCGCTCAACCCCAATAATAGAATACGCTGAACACGTGTGCGAACAATGCAGCCAGCAGCGCAATGGTCGCCGGAACATGCACGAACAGCCATACCTCGAGCAGCGCCTTCAGCCTTAGCTGCCGGCGGATCTGGGCAAGCTGCGCCGCGCGGCGACCCAAAAGCGCGCGAACCCGGTCTTCCGGGCCGGAGTTGTCCGACAAGGTGCGATAGTCATCGGGAAAGCCCTCAATAGCATGCTTCGTGGCACAGTTGGGATAGCGCCCTGTCAACCTTGTCCATGCACCCGCGCGGAACACGTCCTGCTCAAGGGCGGCGAGCACCAGATCGGCCTTGTCGCGGTCCAGCGGCTGGGCTGCCTGTTCCAGCTGGCGATCGATCGCGGCGAGTGCTTCGATCATTTGCCCGCGGGTCATTTCCTTGCGGTTGGCGCTCAGCTGGCTGGGCAGGGCAGCATAGACCACCACCCCGTAGATGCCGGAGGCGATCACCAGCATCATCAGGCTCCAGGCCAGTGTGTGCACGTTCCAGCCCAGCTGGAAGCCGGTGTGGAGCGTGCCGATCACGACCAGCGACAGGCCGAGATAAACGTGTGCGCTGGTCCACGCTTTCAGGCTCCAATGGCCCTCGGTCATCTTGCGTTTGCGTATCCCCAGCAGCGACAGCCAGATTATCAGCCCAAGCCCGATCGACCCAAGAGTGTAGCCATACCAGCTGCCACCATTGGGGCGCGGCTGCTGGTCGACCAGCAGATAGCCCAGGAACAGTGCAAGGCTAAGCCCGGCCCCGATCTTGGCCCAACGCATCCGGCGATAGACCAGGAAACTCTCGTGATCGGACGAATGGCGGCTTTCGCGGAAATCGGCACGGTCTTTGGGAGTGCTGGCCATCAATCCGATTCCCCAATCCGCGCGACCGAAAGGAATTTCTCGGGAGCGACCCGGATCGCGGCGCCGGTCGGGCATGCCCGGACGCATGCTGGACCACCCTCGATCCCGGCGCACATGTCGCATTTGATCGCGACCTTGGGCGCATCGGACGTAAGCTTTTCCGCTTCCTTCTTCCGCCAGGCATATGGCGCTTCGCCTGGCCCCGGGCCCTTGCCGAACAGCAGCCACTGCACCAGTGACGGTTTCTCAGGCGGCTTTGCATCCATCCGGATCACGCCATAGGGGCAGTTTCGCTGGCAATTGCCGCAGCCGATGCAGGTTTCATCAATGAAGACTTCGCCGTCGGGGCCGCGCTTGATCGCGTCGGGCGGGCAATCGGCCATGCAATGCGGATGTTCGCAGTGACGGCAAGATGTTGGCACGTGAAGGTGGGCGTATGTCTTGCCGGCTTCGCGGTCGAGCCGGGAAAGCCCGTCATGGCTGTCGGCACAGGCCTTTTCGCAATTGTCGCAGCCGATACACAGATTCTCGTCGATCAGCAGCACGTCGGTCGCTTCGCCGATCCCGTTGTCGACCAGGAATTGCGCCGTTTCGGAGTACATGTCGACCGCGCTTGCGAAACTGTGTTTGCGGCTTTCGACGAAGGCGTTGATTTTGCGGCGGCTGGCCATGTCTGCCAGCGCGCGTTCGCGCAATCTGGGGTGGCGATCCAGCAGGGCCATGAAGCCCGCGCCTGGCAGGCGAATGACCTGTGACTTGATCGCTGCCTTGACGGTGGCAGAGCGTGGTTGCCCGTCGATAACGGCCATCTCGCCGAAATAGGTGCCGGCAGGGAGATAGGAGAGGAACACCTGCCTGCCGCCGATCGCCTTTTCGACGATCATCGAGCCGCGCCTGAGGATGAAAACGTCCTTGTCTTCATCGCCTTCTGCGATCACGACCTCACCGGCTCTCAGTTCCACCACTTCCGCATTGTCGACGAGTTCGGCCACATCCTGAGCTGAAAGGCCGGATCCGAACATCTGGAGCAATTGCCGCTCGATCGAAATGCGGGTGACCGCACGGTTGGCAGCTGGAGAAGTGGCAAGTAGCCGCAGCGCGACCATGCGCGAAAATTCGATCGCCACCACCGGTTCGGCGGCGCGGATTGTCGCGCCGCGCCGGCGGCCCGAAATAAGGCCAACTTCGCCAAAAATGGAGCCTTGCTCGATTGCAACAGTCACGGAAGGGTCGAGCGGATTGGTTTCGACCGCCACCGATCCCTGGCAAATTGCGAACATCGACGAGCCTGGATCGTTGCGCGCGAAAATCACTTCTCCGGATGCGAAGGCATGAACCTTGCTGTCGAGCATCAGTTCGCGCAGCTGGAGCGGCGAAAGCTCCTTAAGGATGGTGATGTTCTTGCCGAACAGGTCGAGCCATTCGTCGACGCTGTATTTTCCGGGGAGGCGGGCAAATTTCTCTGCCAGTATCGGCTCGTCGGCGGGCTTCAGATCGCGGTTGCCATTGAGGAACTCGATAACGTCATAGCCCTGGTTCATGCAGTGCTTGATCAGCGGATAGCCCGCCAATGCGCCGATCACGTGGATGCCCTGCTTGGTGGTTTCGAAGCTGGGAGAAAGCCGGGGAAAGGCGCTGCGTTCCTCACTGGTGAATTCGATCCCGCAAGCTTCGACAAAGCCGCGTGGTGGCTGTGACCCGGTGCGGGCGATGATCCTGTCGCAGCGGATCGTTTCCTGTCCGTCGCGCGTGTCGAGCACCAATTCTCCAGGCCGGACCTCTGCCGGGCTGGTTTCGCGTCGGACAATCAGCCTGCCTTCCTGCTCTGCCTGCTCAAGCAGTTTGACATTGGCATCTTTTGCCCTGGCGAAGTCCGTACCCCGATTGAGAATCGTCACGGTATTGCGCTGGGCGTCGTCAGCAGCCAGGCCCAGGGCATTTTCGATCCCCGCGTCGCCCGAACCAACTACAGTGATGTGCTCGTCGAAGTACTCGCCGGGATCGTCAAGCTGATACTGGATGTGCGGCAGATCGGCACCCGGAACACGCAAGCGGTTGGGATTGCCCTGCGTGCCGATCGCCAGCACAACTGCCTGTGCCTCGATTGTTTCTCCGCTCTTCAGCTCGATGGTGAAGCTGCCGGTCTCCCCCGTGACCGATGTGACTTCGGCGTTGAGCTTCACGTTGATTTTCTTTTCGTTCAGCTGGAGGTTCCAGATATCGAGTATCGCCTCGCGCTTTCCCGCCGCGAAATCGAGATCGCTGCGCAGAACCAGATTGGCCGGCGTCGCCATCACGTGCTTGCCCTTCTGGTATTTGTAGATCGTGTCCGAGAGGTGATCGGTCTTCTCGAGCAGCACATGGCTCATGCCGAGCGCGGCAGCGCGCCCGGCAGCGCTCAGGCCGGCAGGGCCGGAACCGATGATCGCAACCCGGAACACCTCGGGCAAAACGTCTCCCCCTGATCCACCTTCGAACGCTTATCATAGGACAAAAGGTCGGTTGCACCAGTACGAATTGATGCCTGGCATCGGGGATGCTAACCGAGGGTGATGAACAAGTACGCAACGGGTATGGGGGCCGGGCTGCTCCGAGAAAAAGTAGGCATGGTCATGCTGTTGGTTGCCATCGCCATGTTGGCTGGAGCGATCGTTTACCGCTCCGGGGACGCGGACCTGCCGCAAACGCCATTGGATACGTCTGCTCAGTCGTCGATCGAAGAATTGAAGCGCGCGGCCGAGGCGTCCACGGATGATGCCGGGCCATGGCAAGCACTGGGCTTCGCTTATTTTCAGCGTAACGAGTTTGCCGAGGCGGCCAGCGCCTATGAAAGGGCGGTGGCCATCGACAACGACGAGGCTGTGCTCTGGTCGGCGCTCGGCGAGGCGCGTGTGATGGCGAGCGAACGCGACCCTATGCCGCCCGAAGCGGCCGAGGCCTTTTCAAGGGCTCTTGCCCTGGATGCAAATGATCCGCGCTCACTCTACTTCGCTAACGTGAAGAAAGACCTTGACGGCGATCATGACGGGGCGATCGCCGGTTGGCTTGCGCTGCTGGCCCAGACTCCGGCGGGCGCCCCCTGGGAGCGCGACCTCGTGCGAACCATCGAGCAGGTGGGGAAGTTGAACGAAATTGAAGTGCAACCCAGGATCGACATGGCCATGGCGGCACGGCCGGGTGCTATCGAGGCCACAGGCGCTGCCCCGCGCGGGCCGACGCAGGCGGA
>LOET01000029.1 GCA_001515985.1 Sphingomonadales bacterium BRH_c3
GCGCCGGCGCTTCCCGCCGCCGAGCTGGAAAAGGGCGACGGCGACCCAGCGGCCGCCAAGATCCGCGACCATGTGCTGTGGATGGACGGGCGCGAGCAGGCCGCAGCGATCTATGACCGCAGTCGGCTGCGCCAAGGCGATGTGATTCCCGGCCCCGCGATCATCACCGAAATGGATTCGACCACGCTGGTCGAAAGCGGCTGCGTGGCCAGGGTCGATGCAGTCGGCAATATTCTCATCAATCCGGTGTCGGAATGACGCCCGTCTTTCCCCTTTTACGTCACCCCGGCGCAGGCCGGGGTCCAGCGCGGAACCACCTTCGCCGCATCTGGATTCCGGCCTTCGCCGGAATGACGCATTAGAGATTTCAGGAGCAAGCGATGCCGGCACAAATCATCGAAACCAACCCCACGCCCTTCGAGAAGGTCAGGATCGACCCGGTCACGCTCGACATCATCGAGAACGCGCTGCGCAATGCCCGCATCGAGATGGACGCCACGCTGGTGCGCACCGCAATGAGCCCCGGCATCCGCGAACAGGGTGACGCCTTCCCGCTAATCGCGGACCCCAAGGGCAAGATGATCGTCGGCCAGTTCGGCAGCTTCATCGGCGGCTTCCTCAAGGGCTATGACGATACGCTGGAGGATGGCGACATGATCTTCCTCAGCGACCCATATTCCTGCGAAGGCGCGATTTCGCACTCGAACGACTGGCTGGTGCTGCTGCCGGTGTTCAAGGACGGGCGACTGATCGCCTATACCGCCATGTTCGGCCACCAGAGCGACATCGGCGGCTCGGTGCCCGGATCGATGCCGATCGGCGCCAGCTCGATCTTCGAGGAAGGGGTGCGCATCCCGCCGGTGAAGATCTGGAAAAAGGGCGAATACAATGCCGATCTGATGAAGCTGGTGATGCACCAGACGCGCAAGCCCGACTGGTGCCAGGCCGATCTGAACGCGCTGATCGCATCGTGCCGGGTCGCCGCGCGCCGCGTGATCGAAATGGCCGATCGCTTCGGCGACGATGTCTATTACTCGGCGACGCAGGAACTGCTCGACCGCAATTATCGCGCAATGAAGGCGCTGATCGGCATGGCAGTGGCCGAGGAGCCGGTGAGCTTCGAGGATTACATCTGCGACGATGGCAAGGGCTTTGGCCCCTACCGGATCAGATGCACCATGTGGCGCGAGGGCGACAAGGTGGTGCTCGATTTCGACGGCACCGACCCGCAATCCGCCGCCTCGATCAATTTCTATCTCAACGAGAACATGTTCAAGATGTTCTTCGGTATCTACATGATCATGGTGTTCGACCCGCAGATCCTGTTCAATGACGGGTTCTACGATCTGATAGAAGTGCGCATACCAGAGGGATCGCTGCTGAAGCCGAAATTCCCCGCCGCGCTTTCGGGCCGCACTCATGCGCTGGGCCGTATCTTCGACATTCTGGGGGGATTGCTGGGCCAGGGCACGCCGGAATTCCTCAATGCGGCAGGCTTCAGCTCAAGCCCGCACCTGTTCTATTCCGGCTGGGACGCGCGAGACGACAAGCCGCCCGAATGGTTCCAGCTGTTCCAGATCGGCTTTGGCGGCATTCCCGGCCGGCCGCTGGGCGACGGGCCGGACGGACATTCGCTGTGGCCCGGCTTCACCAATGTCCCCAACGAATTCCTCGAGCGTTATTTCCCGCTGCGGATCGAACGCTACTCGACCGAGCCCGACAGCGGCGGCGCGGGGCTGCACCGCGGCGGCAATGGCATCCACATGACCTACCGCTTTTTGGCCGATGGCGAGATCGCGGTGCATGATGACCGCTGGTTCGTCCCGCCATGGGGCGTCAACGGCGGGCATCCCGGCACGCGCGCGAAGAAAGTGCTCGAACGCGCCGACGGCACCACCGAAATCATCGGCAACAAGGTGGAGGATGTGCCGGTCAAGGCCGGCGACCTGCTGCATTACATCACCTGGGGCGGCGGCGGCTGGGGTGATCCGCTTGAGCGCGATCCGGAGCTGGTCGGTCTGGAAATTCGCCAGGGCCTGGTCACACCGGAAGGCGCGCGCCCTTATGGCGTGGTGGCTGATGAAAACGGCACGGTCGATAGTGCGGCGACGGACAAGCTGCGCACCGCAATCCGCGCCGGGCGCGGCGAACTGCCGCTGTTCGATTATGGACCCGGAATCGACAAATTGCGCGAATCCTGCGAAGCGGAAACCGGCCTGCCCGCGCCGATACAGCCGGTGTGGGCGGGAGCCGCCTAAGGTTGCACTGCCGGAACTTATGCGGTTGCCGTCGCTTGATAAGGCTATGGATTGGCGCAATTTGCTGCAACGACGGGAGCAGGCATGGGCGAGAACGAGATCATTGAGGAAGCGCAAGCTCCGCCTGATTCGCTGACATCGCCGCAGATCTATATCGAAGTCGCGCGCGAGGGGATCGAGGAGATGGGGCGCCCCTCGGCCTCGCTGTTCTGGTCGACAGTGGCGGCGGGCTTTCTGCTGTCCTTCTCGCTGTTGCTCAAGGCGGTGCTCCATGCCGAAACCAAGGGTATGGCGGCGGGCCATGCGATCGACAGCCTGGGCTATACCGTGGGCTTCGTGCTGGTGATTTTCTGCCGCCTGCAACTCTTTACAGAGAACACCATTACCCCGGTGCTGCCAACGATTGCCTCGCCATCGGCCAGGAATGTCGGCAATCTGTCACGCGTGTGGGCGATCAGCCTGGCGGCCAATTTGATCGGCACCGCCACTATGGCGCTGATGTTCGCCAAGACGCCCATGGTGACGCCCGAAACGCTCGCCGCCATGCTCGAAATCAGCCATAAGGTGGCCGATCTCAGCGTCACCGAAAGCTTTGTGAAAGGGCTGCCATCGGGCCTGCTGATTGCCGCGCTGGTGTGGATGCGGCCGAGTTCGGGCAACAGCTTCCTGGGCATGGTCTTGCTGGTCACCTATGTTATTGCGGTGGGCGATTTCACCCATGTCGTGGTCGGATCGTGCGAGATATTCCTGCTGGCATGGATCGGCGAGGGTGCGATCGGCGAAATGATGCTGAGCAATATCCTGCCCACGCTGATCGGCAATGTCATGGGCGGCACGGTGCTGTTCGCGCTGATCGCCTGGGCACAGATCCGGCGCGAACTGAAGGCCACCGTCAACCGCCTGCACGACGAGGCGGATGCCAGCCGCACCCGGATGTAGGGCAAAAGCGACACGGGAGAACATATGACCACGACATACCTGCGCGCGCAGATCAGCCGCTTCGGCGGCCCCGACGTGATCGAATGGGCGGAAGGCGATTTGCCGGTGCCGGCACCGGGTGAAGTGCTGATCGAACACAGCGCTGTCGGGCTCAACTTCATCGACACCTATCACCGCAGCGGCCTCTATCCGGTGGAATTGCCAAGCGGGCTGGGGCTGGAAGCCGCAGGGCGCATCATTGCGCTCGGTGCGGGCGTGACAGGCCATGCCATGGGCGACCGCGTCGCCTATATGGGGCCGGGCCTTGGTGCCTATGCCACCCACCGGGCGATGCCCGCCGATGCGCTGTTCAAGCTGCCCGGCAATGTCAGCGATGAACTGGCCGCAGCTGCGCTTGTCAAGGCTGCCACGGTCGAGGCGCTGGTCGAACGCTGCGCCGACCTTGAGGCCGGCGACACAGTGCTGGTCCACGCCGCCGCGGGCGGGGTTGGCCTGATCATGGTGCAATGGCTCAAGGCAATCGGGGTCAAGGTGATCGGCACGGTTTCTTCCGATGCCAAGGCCGCCACCGTGCGTGAGGCCGGCTGCGATCACGTGATCCGCTATGACCGTGAGGATATCGCCCCGCGCGTGCGGGAACTGACCGCCGGGGCCGGCGTGCCGGTGGTGTTCGACGGGGTGGGCAAGGTCACTTTCATGCCCTCGCTCGACAGCCTTTGCCCGCGCGGCCTGCTGGTGAGTTTCGGCAATGCCTCGGGCCCGGTCGAAGGCGTCAATTTGGGCCTGCTGGCGCAGAAGGGCTCGCTATTCGTGACCCGCCCGACGATTTTCCACTATTACGCCACGCCCGAAGACCGCACGCTAGGCATCACCCGCGTGTGGGACATGCTGGGATCGGGGCAGGTCAAGGTCACTATCGGCCAGACCTATGCGCTGAAGGATGCAGCCCAGGCGCAGATTGACCTGGAAGCGAGACGCACGACCGGTTCGACCGTGCTGGTTCCCTGAGTGCCCGACAAGCGGAACGAGCCACGCCGGGCTTGCCCTTTGCCGGAACACAGCGATAATAGCTGCGCAATGGGCCGCATTTTCACCATCCTGCTTGCTGCATTTTCGCTCGGCTGGGCTTCGCCCGTGCTGGCCGAGGTCAAGCTCAGCTTCCACAGCTTCAATGGCTCGGTGCTGGTGGGGCGTTATCCGCATGCCTTCATCGTGATGGAGGGCACACTGGAGGAGACCGGCAAGAAGGTGAGCGAGAATTACGGCTTCACCGCCAAGAAGGTGTCCACCGCGATCCTCAGCGGGCCGGTCGAACACGATGTGATGGTGGAAGAGCCGAAATATATCGCCAGGACCAACCGCCATTTCACTGTGACGATAAGCGACGAGCAATATAGCGAAATTGCCGCGCTGGTGAAGGCATGGCGAGATGCACCGGGCAAGTATTACGACCTCGAAAAGCGCAATTGCATCCATTTCGTGGGCGAGATTGCCAGGATCGCCGGGATCAAGGTGACCTATCCCCAGGACATGCTGCGCCGGCCAAAGAAGTGGCTCAACTACATCACTTCGCTCAATCCCAAGCTGCGCGCCGCACTGATCGACTGACACTGGCGGCGAACGCCAACTGTTGGCCAATGCGCATCACAATCGGTCCATTACCAGCCAATCGCGATTGCCGATCCATGCCTTGTCCAATGCTGCAGACGCCGCTTTCGCCTCCAGCTCGTTTCCGAGTTTCGCTTCGGTCTGGGCAAGACCGTAAAGTGCCCAGCCACTGTTCGGCGCCTGGAACAATGCTTGACGAAAGGCCGCCTGTGCATCCCGGTATTTGCCAGCCTTGTACAGCGATGCACCCAGCGATTGGGCGATCGGATAATACCAATAAGGCGGTTCGGTATAGGGAATGGTCCGTTCGATCGCCTGTGCTGCCCGATAATGATCCGCAGCCGCGTCAAACTTGCCCTTGCTGTGTGCGTGGCGTCCCTTTGCGACCAGCGCAGCCAGCCTGATTATGTCTGGAGCGGGAAAGCCTGCATCTACCATCGCGGTAACTTGCGGCTCGCTCGCAAGCTGGTGCATCTTTTCAATCTCGGCGGAAAAAGCCTGGTCGTTGCCAATTCTTGCGTAAGCCACGGCTCGGGTATAGTGGCGCATCGCCTCGACATAGGAAAGTTCGGATGGCTGCTGGGTCAATGCCAGCACCGCATCGTTCGAAGCGAATTGGGTCAACGCAAAGGATGGCGCCGCGTGAATGGCCTGCACCCAGGGCATTTCTCGCGCTGCCTCTACTCCGACAATCCGCTTGAGGCGCTCAGTCTCGTTCGCGACAGTAAGCATGTCGCCCGCCATCTGCGCCGATGTGAGCAGGAAATGCACATTGTGAGGGTAATAACCGAACCGGTACAAACCGTCATCGCCGGCAAGGTGCAGATACTCCTCGTCGGCTCGCGCAGCCTTGATATTGGCTGCAATCGAATCCTTGTATCGCCCGATCCGATAGAAAATGTGCGCGGGCATGTGGACCAGATGCCCCAGCGTTGGAGGCGCATGTGTGACCAGGCGATCGGCGGCAACTTCGCCCATGCTGGGATTGGGCCCGTTTTCTGTAAGATGGATATAGAGATGGGACGCTTGGGGATGGGCAGGGTTTCGTTCCATCACCTTGTCGATCAGTGCGATCGCCGCTGCAATCTGCGGTTTGGCCACTCGCTTTCCGTCACTATCGACCCAGTAATCCCAGGGGGTTGTGTTCATGGCGGATTCCGCTGCCAGAACCGCAATGTCATCGCTCGCCGGGAAGCGGCGGGCAATTTCCATCATCGAGTTGGAATACTCCCGTTCAAGCGCGCCACGATCTGCCGATAGATCATCGGGAAAGCGCAGTGCCGCCGCTGCGATCAGCGCTTTTTCGGCAGGGCTGGAATCTGCTGACAATCTTTGTGCTTGCTTGATTGCAAAGATTGCACGGCGATTTTGCTCCTCGTTTATACCGGCGTTGATGTTCAGGCCATTGGCCGTTGCTTCACCCCACCAGCACATGGCGCATTCCGGCGCGAAACTGCGGGCCGTTCGGAACGATTTGACCGCAGCCTTGTGGTTGAAGCCGTACAGGAAGGATACGCCTTGGTCGAAATATCTACGCGCCTCGCCTGACATGCCCGTTACATCGATATCCGAAGCGGGTATCTGGGAGTAGAGAGGGAAGGTGGTGGCAGAAACCGACGAAAGCAGCTGCGGTGATTTCGCCGCAGCAATTTCCAGCCTCTTGTCCAGCAACGCGCCGTTCGCGTCGATACCCCGGCACGCATTTCGGCCAGCCAACGATGGATCAAGCGCTGCCAGCTTGCGTGTTTCAACCATTGCAGCATTGTCGAAATAGGCTGACGCGGCAATCCCGCTCGACCCGATCAACAGTGCCGACAGTCCCATGAATCTTAGCATAGCGGTCCCTCCCAAAAAGGTTTCGCGCGACCCGCCAGGTTTTTGGCTTGAGGCAGAAATCGGTCTTCCCGAAGCCACCAAGCCAGATTCTCAATAGCTGAACTGTAGCGCAGAATTCTCCGATTGGCCATTCCGGCTCCGGCGCCCGGACGAATTCGGCTTTGTCCGCAGCTGGGCGATTGGCACATGGTCCGCATTCCAGGGGTCATCGGGGCACCGCTTTCAAAGTCTCCCCCAGATAAAACCGTTCCCCCGCTTGCCGCCCTCATCACAATCGGGAATCACTCTCCCATGGCGATTCTTTCCGACAAGTGGATCCGCGACAAGGCGCTGAGCGAAGGCATGATCGAGCCCTTCGTCGAGGCGCAGAGGCGCGAAGGCTGCATTTCCTATGGCCTGAGCTCATTCGGCTATGACGCGCGCGTGGCTGACGAGTTCAAGATCTTCACCAATGTCGACAGCGCGGTGGTGGACCCCAAGGATTTCGCCGCCAACAGTTTTGTCGACCGCAAGACCGATGTCTGCGTGATCCCGCCCAACAGCTTTGCGCTCGCCCGCACGGTGGAATATTTCCGCGTGCCCGAGGATGTGCTGGTGATCTGCCTTGGCAAAAGCACCTATGCCCGCTGCGGGATCATCGTCAACGTCACTCCGCTTGAGCCGGGCTGGGAAGGGCATGTGACGCTGGAGTTTTCCAACACCACTCCGCTGCCCGCCAGAATTTATGCCAATGAGGGCGCGTGCCAGTTCCTGTTCCTGGCTGGGAACGAGCGGCCTGAAGTAACCTACGCTGACCGCGCCGGCAAATATATGGGCCAGCGCGGGGTCACGCTGCCGCGGCTCTGAACGGAGGATGTGATGGAGACTGCGCCGCTGTTTGACCAATGGCGCAGCCGCTCGCCGCATTATGACGAAAGCCACGAGGCGGTGTGCGCCAGCGTGCGCGCCTTCGTTGCCCGCGAGATCATGCCGCATGTCGACGAATGGGAGCGTGCGGGCCAATTGCCGCGCGAACTGCACCGGAAAGCCGCCGAGGCGGGCGTGCTGGGGCTTGGCTATCCGCAGGAATATGGCGGCAGCGGCACGCTGGATCAGGGCGGCTTCGACATCTTCCACTCGCTGGTCCAGTCAGAGGAAATGTGCCGCCCCGGCGCTGGCGGTATCCCGGCCTCGCTGATGATCCACGGCATCGGCTTGCCCCCGGTGATCGCGGCGGGCAGCGAAGAGCTCAAACAGCGCATCGCCCCGCAGGTGCTAAGCGGTGAGAAGATCATCTGCCTTGGCATTACCGAGCCGGGCGGCGGATCGGACGTTGCCAATCTTCGTACCCGCGCGGAAAGGCGCGGGAATCTTTATGTGGTCAATGGTGCCAAGACACTGATCACCTCGGGCATGCGCGCCGACTATATTTCGCTGGCGGTGCGCACCGGCGGCGAGGGCATGGGCGGGGTTTCGCTGTTGCTGGTCGAGCTTGACCGGTCAGGCGTGTCGCGCACGCCGCTGGAAAAGATGGGCTGGCATGCGTCTGACACCGCGACGATCCATTTCGACGATGTCGAAGTGCCGGCCGAAAACCTGATCGGGCCGGAAAACGCGGGCTTCGGCGCGATCATGCGCAATTTCAACGGCGAGCGGCTGGGCATGGCGCAGCAGGCCGCCGCCTATGCACGGATCTGCTACGAAGACGCGCTCGACTGGGCGCGGAGCCGAGAGACCTTTGGCCGACCGCTGGTGACGCGGCAGGCGATCCGCCACAAGCTGGCGCGCATGCTGCAGATGATCGGCGCGACGCAGGCGATGATCGACCATGCCGCCTGGACGGTGAAACACGGCTGCGCCTTCCCCGGCGATTTCGCGCTGCTCAAGGTGCAGGCGACCCAGACGCTGGAGTATTGCGCGCGCGAGGCGTGCCAGATCCTGGGCGGGGCAAGCTTCGTGCGCGGCGGGCGGGTCGAGCGGATCTATCGCGAGGTGCGCGTGATGGCGATCGGCGGCGGATCGGAAGAGATCATGTACGATCTTGCGAGCCGCCAGTTCGGCTTTTGATGCGGGAACGTAAACTGCCGTAGCGGCTTTGACTCTCTGAAGCGCCCGGCGCATGCAGGGCACAAAGGAGAGCATCCATGTCCAGCGACAACCGCGAATTCGACATCATCGTTTACGGCGCCACCGGCTATACTGGGCGGCTCGTCGCCGAATATCTCGCTCATCACTATGGCCCGCGCGCAGACGGCCCCAAATGGGCCATGGCTGGGCGCAGCCTCGACAAGCTGGAGGCGGTGCGCGACGCGATCGGCGCGCCCGATACCACCCCGCTGGTAGTCGCCAATGCCGATGACCCGGCCAGCCTTGAGGCAATGTGCAATCGCACGCGGGTGGTGATCACAACAGTCGGCCCCTACCAGCTCTATGGCGATGCGCTGGTCGAAGCCTGCGTCAAGACCGGCACCGATTATGCCGATCTGTGCGGCGAGCCGGCCTGGATGCGTGAGAAGATCGACCAACATCACGAAGCGGCAAAGGCCAGCGGCGCGCGCATCTGCTTTTCCAGCGGGTTCGATTCGATCCCGTTCGATCT
>LOET01000030.1 GCA_001515985.1 Sphingomonadales bacterium BRH_c3
CATGGCGGCGGGGCTTGGCGCGCGGGTCGAGATTTTCGACAAGTCGCTGCCGCGTATCCGCCAGCTTGACGAGATGTTCCAGGGCCGGGTGGCCACCCGTTATTCGACCATCTCGACGATCGAACAGTCGATCGCCGATGCCGATTTGGTGGTGGGTGCGGTGCTCATCCCGGGCGCCTCCGCGCCGCATCTGGTAACGCGCGAAATGCTGGGCCTGATGAAGCCGCGCGCGGTGCTGGTTGACGTCGCGATCGATCAGGGCGGCTGCTTTGAGACCTCGCATCCCACCACGCATGATGCACCGACCTATGAGGTGGACGGGATCATCCATTATTGCGTTGCCAATATGCCCGGCGCGGTGCCGCTGACCTCGTCTTACGCGCTCAACAACGCGACGCTGCCGTTCGGCCTGGCGCTGGCGGCAAAGGGCATAGCCGCGTGCGAGGATGATCCGCACCTGATGCTTGGCCTCAACGTGCACCAGGGCCGGATCGTCAATGCAGCGGTAGCGGAAAGCCTGGGCTTCGGCGGTTGACGCCCTAACGCCAGAGAGGTGATCAGCTGGGCGACCCAGAGCTGTTTGGTGCGCGACGCAGTCCGGACCGAACGGGCCTCACCACCTGTTTTTCCTGTTATTACCTGTTTTCGCCTGTTTTTCGCGCCAGAAACAGGCCGCACCGGTATTCTGAGAAGCCCAAGGCACTGGAAATCGGTGGAAATTCAAGCTCCACGCCTGATTTCAATGGGATTGGCAAACAGGACTATATCAGGGCAATATCAGGTGAAATTTCGGTCATAACAGGTGCATCGTGAAGGCAGACAATCAGCGCGAGCTCGTGCTGGATACAACCCGGCTCGAGCCATGGGAGATTGCGGCCCACCTGCACATTCGCCTTGCCTATCCCGATGCCACTGCAGCGCGAACGCAAAGGTTGATCAACTCCGTATGCGCCGATCAGATTGCGATGATGATCGAGAAACATCCCGGGAATCGGACGGAGCTCCTGGCGAGATTCCCGACATACAATCCCCGCAAGGTGCGCACTGGACGCGAGAGCATCATTACCAACCTCGAGGAAGCACAACGCATGGGGGCTGCTGTGCTCGCACTGGTGAAGGAAACAGCGACTGGCGAGCCACCTGTCATCAATGGCCAGCCCCGGCAGCTCAGCCTTGATTTTATCGTGCAATACCTCTGGCCAAATAGCGCCAGTGCGGGCGAAAACAAATATCTTGCGTGGGTTCATGACGTCGAGAAGCGCCAGATCCGGACTCGTTATCCGATGGCCCATCTTGCGGCCGCACTGGAGTGGCTAGCCCGCGAGAAATCGGCTGCAGGCGATTTAATGGAATTCGTCTATGAGGACCTCGATTTCCTGCGTCGGTGGGTGTCGAAAGCTTGCGAAATTGCCGACTACATCCGGGCCACGCCGCAGCTGAAGGGCATGGCCGAAAAGCTGATCAACCTGACGTGGATCGAAGCGGAGCAGGTTTCTGCCCCTGGGCAGGAGGCATAATCCAGTATCAATAGGCAGCTCCTTCAACACAGGGAGCGATGCCATGAAACGATCCAATGACCTCATTCGTCACATCATCGAATATGTGCCGATCGACCAGATACGGCCTGACCCCCGCAACCCGCGCGACCACAAGGCCCGCCATGTGAAGGCACTTGCCAGGAGTATCTCCGAGTTCAACTTCAACGTGCCGGTGCTGGTCGACGAGATCGGGCAGCTGGTCGCCGGGCACGGCAGATATGAAGCAGCAAAGCTGCTCGGCATGACAGAGATTGCCGTCATCCGCCTGAAACACCTCAGCGAAAATCAGCGTCGGGCCTTCATGATTGCCGACAACCGGCTGCATGACCTCAGCAGCTGGAACCGGGGTAATCTTGCGGCAATCCTGCTGGAGCTGTCCGAGGCGGATCTGGATTTTGATATCGAGGTCACCGGGTTTTCGGTCGGCGAGATCGACCTCATGGTGATGACGCCCGAGGACGAGGAGGCGCGTGATGGGGAACTCCCGGAACCCGGCCCTGCAATCGCCGCGGTTGGTGACATCTGGTTGCTTGGCGGCCATCGGATCGTGTGCGCCGACGCCCTCCAGCATGCGTCGTACACGGCATTGATGGGCAATGACCTCGCCGACGTCGTCTCGACCGATCCACCATACAATGTCCCCATGGCGGGCCACGTCAGCGGTCTGGGAAAGATCCGGCACCGACCGTTTGTCGAAGGTAACGGGGAGAAGAGCGAAGCGGAATTCATAGCGTTCCTCGAAGGTGCAATGCGCAACGCGGCGGCGGTTTCGAGGGATGGCTCGCTCCACTACTGGGCCATGGACTGGCGGCATCTCCACGAGCTCAATGTCGCGGCGCGCGCCGTATATGACGAGTACGTCAATCTGTGTGTCTGGGCAAAAACCAGCGCCGGCATGGGCTCTTTCTATCGCAGCCAGCACGAGCATTTCGGTGTCTGGCGCAAGGGCAAGACCCGGCATCGCAACAATGTCCAGCTCGGCCGTTTCGGACGCTCCCGCTCGAACGTCTGGACCTATCCCGGCGCCAACACCTTCAGCCGGGCAAGCGATGAAGGCAATCTCCTCGCACTCCATCCAACCGTGAAGCCCGTGGCGCTTATTGCGGATATCCTGCTCGACTGCACCAAACGCGGCGACATCGTTCTCGACCCGTTCCTCGGGAGCGGATCTACCATCATCGCTGCCGAGAAGATCGGCCGCCGGGCCTGCGGGCTCGAGCTCGACCCGCTCTATATCGATACCATGATCCGCCGCTGGCAGCGCTGGTCCGGGGAGCGGGCCCGGCGCAGCGACGGGGCATATTTTGATGAGCTCGAGGCGGCTGCGGGTGAGCGCGACTGATGCCTGCCGTGCAGGTTTCTGCACCTGGATGACGATGGGGCATTGGGTCATGACTCCGGGGCGGCCGGCAATCCCACCGCACCGGAGATCATTATGAACGACGATCCACGAGCTTCGAATGGCCGCTTCCCTCCGGGGCAGACCGGCAATCGCAATGGCCGCCCGCGCAAGGACCGGAGCGTCAGTTCTGCCATCATGAAGGCAGCTAGCGCCACGGTCACTGCTACGGAGAACGGCCGGCGGCGCAAGATCCGCAAGATTGACGCGACCGCCGCGCAGCTCGCCAACAAGGGTGCCTCCGGCGACATTCGTGCCGGCAAGCTGCTCCTCGACATGGCAGCCCGAGCCGAGGCCCAGCAGCTCTCGGCGGCGCCAGTTGATGTGCCCCTGACCCACAACGACCAGGAAATCGTCGAGCGGTTCCTCGCCGATTATCGCAAATTCATCGAGGAGGGCGGCGAATGAAACCGATCACCTACGCCGAGTTCGACCCGTTGACGCGGCTTCAGTTTGCCATTTTTGTCCAGCGCGTCTTTGCCGAGCTCAACCCCGGTGTCGAATATCTCGACAACTTTCACATCCATGTGATCATCGAGGCACTCGAAGAGATGCGCCTTGGCCGCAATCAGCGGCTCACGGTTGCCATGCCACCGCGCAGCCTCAAGTCGATCATCATCTCGGTCGCCTGGGTCGCCTGGCTGCTGGGGCACGAGCCGGGCCTGCGAATTATCTGCGTCAGTTATGGGCAGGAACTGGCTGACAAGATGGCGAGTGACTGCCGCCAGGTGATGCAGTCGGCCTGGTACCAGCGGTTGTTCCCGAACACCCGGCTCATGCCGGGACGCCAGTCGCTGGGAAACTTCGAGACCACCGCGGGCGGGGCGAGGTTCTCGACCTCGATCGGCGGCACCCTCACCGGCTTTGGGGCAGATTACATTGTGGTTGATGACCCGATGAAGCCGTCCGAAGCCCTTTCTGAAGCCGAACGGACCACGACGAACAACTGGGTCCAGCATACCTTGTTCACGCGCCTCAACGACAAGCGGACCGGCCGCATCGTTGTGGTCATGCAGCGGCTTCACGAAGCCGATGTCATCGGCAACCTTGCCGAGAAGGCGGGAGGGACCTTCAGGATGCTGTCCTTCCCGGCAATCGCAACACATGACGAGGTGCACGAATTTGCTTCGCTGTTCGGCAAGCGGCGCGTGCTGCGCCGGGAAGGCGAAGCGCTCCATCCCGATCGTGAGCCGCTCCATGTGCTCGAGGAACAGAAGGGGCTGCTCGGCAGTCGGCACTTTTCAGGCCAGTATCTGCAGTCACCGGTGCCGGTCGAGGGCAACCTGGTGAAATACGACTGGTTCCGCTACTATCATCCGTACGAGATCGGGGAGCATGACCGGATCATCCAGTCCTGGGATCCGGCGTCGAAGGTCGGGCAGCACAACGATTACAGCGTCTGCACCACCTGGGCGATAAAGGGTGACCGGTACTACCTCATCGACGTTGTGCGTGTGCGGCTCGAGTTTCCTGCCCTCAAGCAAAGGATCATCGACGAGGCCGACCGTCACCGGGCCGACTGGGTGTTGATCGAGGACAAGGGCTCAGGCGAAAGCCTGCTAAAGGATCTGCCCGCTTCCGGCTTCTGGAGGGTGCGAGCCATAAAGCCTGTCAAAGGCAAGGTTGAGCGCCTGGAAGGCGTTAGCGCAATATTTGAAGCGGGTCGTGTCCTGCTGCCTCACTCGGCGGTCTGGCT
Source organism: Sphingomonadales bacterium BRH_c3 (assembly GCA_001515985.1). Lineage (GTDB taxonomy): Bacteria > Pseudomonadota > Alphaproteobacteria > Sphingomonadales > Sphingomonadaceae > Erythrobacter. The sequence goes on from LOET01000030.1 coordinate 4,634, forward strand.
GGAGGACTACCTCAATGAGCTCTGCGGCTTTCCAGGACTCAGGCACGACGATCAGGTGGACTCGACCTCGCAGGCGCTTGCCTGGTTTCGGGACGAGGGCAATCCCGGGGGGCTGTGGCATTACATGCGCCAGGAGGCGGAGAAGCGGGAAGCCTTTCATCACCATCGCACGGTCAGGATGCGCGCGCCAGCCGGTGTCAGCCATTTCTACTGCCGGGATGGGACCGGAATTCCCGTCGGGGCCGACCGCATCATCTGGCTCACCGAAGAAGATGCCGGCTCTGCCAGCAGGGCAGGATTTGTGCGACTGCCGGAGTAACGTATTCGATCAGCACTAAGCCTCGCTGAGTGCCCGCGGCGCCCCGGAAGAAATCCGGCTCCGTGAAGCGGGCTGGTACAACGCGGCGTCGCGTTCCGGGATCTGCTACATGTGCGCCGATCGAAACCGACTGCAAGCGTTGTTGTCTTATGTATGGAATAGCGATAGAACTGGTTTACGATATGGGGGCGATCGGTTTTCCTGAAAATTCAGGGCTTTGCCGTAACAAGACAGCGCGGATGTCGGTCATGAAGTCAGTCGGCACAACCGGAATTGTGAGATACCCGTGACGACGGCCAACCATCTCATCGCTCTTTTCCAAAGCCATTTCGAAGGCGACGAGGAGCAATTCTACACGGTCGCGATGCAGGCCGCCGCGAACGAAGCGCGTCGCGGCCATGGCAAGCTCGCGCAGCAGCTGCGCGACCTTGTCGACGAAGCGCGCGCCCGCAAGAA
>LOET01000031.1 GCA_001515985.1 Sphingomonadales bacterium BRH_c3
CTGGCTGCGCACCAGGCCGAGCGATTGCGCCAGCGCGAGCCGCGCCGCGTTGTCAGGCTGGCCTTGCAGCAAGGCAATATTGGCCGCAGTCAGATTGGCCAGATTGGGCGCAAAGGCCGCTGGCGCATTGAGATCGCGCAACCGCACCAGATTGTGCGAACGGCTATAGATCAGATCGGCCGAAAGCGTGATCGTGTCGGTTGCCTGATACTGATAGCTTCCGCTCAATTGTACGCTGTAGGGGCTGTCATAGCCGTCAGGATTGAGGATACGCGCTTCGTTGATGGTCGCCGTGTCGCGCAGGTTCTGCACCTCATCAGGCGAAGGGCATTCGGCCACTGTTGCACAGGCAGGCGAGACGGTGAGATTGCCGTCAAAAGTCGCCGCAGCAAGATCGGCATCGGCGCGGATGATCCCCAGCGATTGCAACTGGCCCAGCTGCGCGAGGAAGCCGGGCGAGGTGGTGTTGCGCTGCAGCGCGTCGGAAATCACCGCATAGGACATTTTGCCATAGAACAGCCCCGCGCCGAAGCGTAGGCTCGATCGGGCATCTGGGCGGTAGTTGAGCGAAAAGCGCGGGGCGAAATTGTCATAATCGCCTCCCTTTCCGCCCTTGGCGGTGAGGCTGTCATAGTCCCAGCGCACGCCCAGCGTGGCGGTAAGCTGCGAGGAAAGCTGCCATTCGTCCTCAAGATAGAAGGCCAGCTGCGTCTGCGCCGTGCCGAAACTTTGCGGGCGTAGTTCGACCGAATAATTGGCCACAGCGGGATTTAGCGCGAGTACGTCCTGTGCTGTAAGGCCAAGGCCCGCGCCGCTGCCGGCAAGCGTCGCCAATTGCTGCGCAGTCAGATCGACGGTGAAATTGCCATCGGGATTACCCCCGCCCAGCAATTCGAAGTCGGAACGGATCACATCTGCCCCGACAGTCAGCTTGTGACTGCCCAGCTTGCGCTGCAATCGATGCGTGGTCTGCAAGCTTTCCTCAAGATCGTCGAACACGAAACCGGGGTGCCCCACTACACCGACTGTCAGGCCGGATGGGTCGCGAACCGTCACTTGCGGGCCGGGCCCGGCCACAGGCTCGCCATAGTCCCAGCGGAAGCGGCTATATTGCACCGCCCCATCATAACTCCACTCGTCACCCGCATAGCTGGCGGTAGCCGCAACCAGGGTTGAAAAGCGGTCCTGATCGGAACCCGCCGAAGGGAAGCTTGCGTTGCCACCGCCCAGGGCGCCGCCGGGCCGCTCGATCGTCACCCGCCCGATATTGGCGCGCAGGCCCAGCGTCCAGTCGTCCGTCAGCCTATGGTCGAGCCTTACCGAGCCAAGGTAGAATTCATTGTTGCCGGTGACGGTGTCGACCACGCCCAGCGCCGGGGCATCAACCACCTGCAGATTGCGGTCGCGGGTATATTCGAAATTGGCGTAGAAGAAGGTCTTGTCACGCACGATCGGGCCGCCAAGGCTGGCGCCTGCCTGATAGCGTTCGAAGCTTTCGCCCACCGCATTGCCCGACAGGTCGCGGCGCGGGAACGGCGAATTGGAATCGAGCGGTTGCCCGGGGCGAACCAGCGCATAAACCTCGCCATGATACTCATTGCTGCCCGATGGCGAGGTGTAATTGACCACGCCATTGGCGGTGCGCCCGTATTCGACCGAATAGGAATTGGCGAGCACTGTCACCTCGCGGGTGAAGCCGAGCGGCACGGGAAACTTGATCCCGCCGAGGAAATTCTCGTTATTGTCGAGCCCGTCGAGCAGGTAATTGGTGTCGAGCCCGTTCGACCCGTTGATCGAAATTGATGGAGCCTCGGGGAAGAAGCCGGTCGATGGCACGACATTGGGCAGGCGGATCAGCGCACCGATCACATCGCGCCCCTCGATCGGCAGCGCGGCCAGTTCCCGGGCGTCGAGCGAGGCAGACACCTCGGCATTGACGGTGTTGATCCCGGTGACCGCTGGCCTGCCAGTGACCACAATGCCGCCGGTTCCGCTGGGGATCAGGCGCAAGGTCACGCTGCTGGTGAAATTGGCGCGCAGGTTGACGCTGGCCTGCTGATCGGACTGATACTGCCCCCCCTGTGCAACCGACACCTGCCAGGTTCCTGCAGTGGTCAGGCCTTCGAGCCTGACAAACCCGCGTTCGTCGCTACGCAGGGCGCGCGAGAAGCCGATTTGCGCGTTCTCTACCTTGACCTCGACATTCGCCGCCGGCTCACCGGTATCGGCGTCGACAAGCGCAATCTGGATACCGGCCTGCTGGGCGTAGGCAGGCGAAGAAACTGCGGCCAGGGCAAGTGCTGTGGCTGCCAGCGTCTGACGAGAAAGAAACAAGCGTATACTCCAAGGTTTGGCTCTGATGGGGAAATTTCGGTTATTTTCTCAATCTGTCGTAATGAGATCGGAATTCTTACACTGCGGCCAAAAAATTTCCCAACCGACCGACTGTAATCTTATCTGCGGGCATGGCGAACCCCTCGTGAGAGAGGTTGTTTCATGGGCAACCCAACAGACTTAGCGGCAATCGCACTTCTCCTGCGCCAAGGCGATAGGATCGGATCCCGCCAAGAAGCGCCTGGCCGCGCCCAACAAATGGGTTGATCATGTAACCCGGCTGCGCTTGGCCGCGAATATCTCATAGGAGCGACCGACTGGAGAGCTACCATGAAGATTGCCGCGATTGTCGACCGAAAGGGCAACGCAATGGTTGTCGGTATCGTGTCGCTCGGCGATCTGGTGGCGGCTCTGCTGGAAGAGGCCAAGCTGGAGGCAGGCGTTTTGCGCGACATGGCCCGATCGCGCATCATGGCCCTGTCGGCATAAGGCGTGGGGGCGCTATCGGCCATCGGGCGCGTCATCGCGAAGTTCCTCAGCAAGCCCTCGCGAACACCCTATGCCAATGCGCCAAGCGACGAAGCGGCTTTGGCCAGGATTATCAAGCCGGGTGATGTCTTGCTGGTTGACGGGCGGCAGCGGATCAGCTCGGCGATTAAATACCTGACCCAATCGACCTGGTCACACGCAGCGCTGTGCATTGCCGCAGCAGACACCAGAACTGGCGCCTTGCCCCAGTTCGTCGAAGCTGACGCTGTCGATGGCGTTCGCCAGATTTCGAGCGATGCGTTTGCCGGGCTGCATATCCGAATCTGTCGGCCGGTTGGGCTGACCGAAGCCGATATCGCTGGCATAATTGCATTCGCGACGAGCCGTATCGGCGACGAATACGATCTGGCGAATGTTATCGACCTGGCGCGTTATCTGTTCCCGACCCCGCCAGTTCCGGCAGCCTGGCGACGGCGCATGATTGCGCTGGGCAGCGGCGAACCTACGAAAGCGATCTGCTCGACCTTGATCGCCATGGCCTTTCAGTCGGTCCATTATCCGATCCTGCCGGAAGTAACCCAGGAACTGATCGACGACCCCGATTGCCGGGGGTGCCTGCGCGATATTCTGCACATCAGGCATCACAGCCTTTTCACACCGCGCGATTTCGATGTCTCGCCATATTTCAAGATCATCAAACCATCGCTGGAACAGGGTTTCGATCCTTACCGCCTGCGCTGGAGTGCGGACACAGCTCCACCGGCGATCACCAATGCCTGACCTGGTAACCCCGATTGCCCCGATCAGCCAGCCCCGCCATCCGATCGCGCGCCGGCGCGCATGTGATCGAGCGACAACCGGTCTTCGTCGAGAAATGCCAGCAAGACTAGCGATGCCGCCGCCATGCCGAGCGAGGGAAAGAACAGGATCTGGCTGCTGGCCCGATCGAGCAACCACATGCCGAACGGATCGAGCAGATATTTCCAGATCGACAAGGCTCCGGTGACCAGCACCACCGCCTGCGCGGCATAAGAGTATCGGCGCCACAGCCCGGCAATCACCAACGCTCCGACTACCAGCAAGATCGCGCCCCAGCCCAGCTGGATTGCATGCGCAGACCCCAGGCCGGAATAGTATTTGTCGCTGACATGCGCGCCCACATCGGGCTTCATGACCCTGACGAGCCCCCAGACTACCAGCAGCAGCCCGGTCGAAATGCGCAGGAACAGTAGGCTATAGGCTTTCATTTCTCTCTCCCCCTCGCCGGTCGCCAAAAAGAACAGCGCGCGGCTTATCCATCAATATACATCTCATTGCGCCAAAAAGTTACATAGCGCCTTGCCGATACGCCTATCTGCGGCGCCAGGAATGATAGCGCGCGACCAACCTGAGCAAGCCTTCGGGCGCGTGTTTCTTCTTCCATTCCCCGGCCGCATATTTGTTGGCTTCCGCCATGGTCGGATAGGTGTGTATCGTGCCCAGTATCTTGTTCAAGCCCAGCCCGTGCTTCATCGCCAGGACATATTCGGCCAGCAGTTCTCCGGCGTGTTCGCCAACGATGGTCACGCCCAGAATCCGGTCCTTGCCCGGCGGAGTCAGCACTTTGACGAATCCCGTAGTGGCGCTTTCAGCGATGGCGCGATCAAGTTCGTGCAGCGGGTAAACCGTCACTTCGTGGTCAATGCCCTTTTCCTGGGCTTCAAGCTCGTTGAGGCCCACGCGCGCGACCTCGGGATCGACAAAGGTAACCCAGGGGATCACCCGGTAATCGGCCTTGAACCGCTTGAACTGACCGAACAGCGCATTGACGCTTGCAAACCATGCCTGGTGCGAAGCCGTGTGGGTGAACTGATAGGGGCCGGCGACGTCCCCCGCAGCATAGATATTGGGGAAAACGGTGGCGAGGTATTCATCCGTCACCACGGTCTTCCCGGTCTCGATACCCAGTTCTTCCAGCCCGTAGCCTGACAGCCGCGCCTTGCGGCCAATCGCAACGATCAGCGCATCATAGGGTAGAGCCTGCTCACCCTCGTCGTTCCTGGCGATCAGCACGCGCGTGCCGCCATGCGTTTCGGCCCGCAAGGCCTGGTGGCCGGTCAGGACCTTCACTCCGGAAGCTTCCAGCGCAGCCTGGGCCAATTCGGAAACCTCGCGGTCCTCGCGCGTCAGCAAGCGATCCGCCATCTCTACCTGGGTCACTTCAGCGCCGAGCCGCGCCAGTGCCTGGCTAAGCTCGGAACCGATCGGCCCGCCGCCGAGCAGCACGATCCGCCCTGGTATTTCATCAAGCTGGGCGAATTCTTCCCACAAGGTGTCGCTGGTGAGATAGCCGGATTCGGCAAGGCCGGGCAGGTCTGGCACCAGCGGTTCCGCCCCTGCAGCGATGACGATCGAGCGGGTAGTGAGACGCTGTATGGTGCCGTCGTCGCACGCGATCTCGACCGTCCATGGATCGATGATCCTGGCGTAACCCTTTACGACATCGACCCCGAGACTCGTGTAACGTTCGACGCTGTCATGCGGCTCGATCTCGGCGATGACATCATGGATGCGCTGCATCACCTGCCGGAAGCTGAAGCGCGGTTCGGCTCTTTCCAGTCCGTAACGATCGCCATGCCGCATCTGTTCGGCAACCTTGGCGGACTTGATCAGCGCTTTGGACGGAACGCAGCCGTAGTTGAGGCAGTCTCCGCCCATCTTCCCGGCTTCGACCAGCGTGACCTTCGCCTTGACGGTGGCGGCGATATAGGCGGAGACGAGCCCGGCCGCACCGGCGCCGATCACCACCAGATTGCGGTCGAATTGCCGTGGCTTTTTCCAGCCTGAATAAACCCGGCGGCGCTTGATCAGGCTCATGATCCACTTGCCCAGCCACGGCAGCAGACCCAGCGCGGCGAACGAAACGAGCAGGCCAGGCGATGCAATGTCGGACAGGTTTTCAATCCCGGCCAGCTGCGTGCCCGCATTGACGTATACGATCGTGCCCAGCAGCATTCCGACCTGGCTCACCCAGAAATATGTCCACACCCTGATGGGTGTCAGACCCATCAGCAGATTGACCGCGAAAAACGGAAATACCGGCACCAGTCTGAGCGAGAAGAGGTAGAAAGCACCATCGCGCTCCACCCCCTCGTTGATCCGTTTCAATCGGTCTCCGAAGCGCGCCTGCACCGCATCGTGAAACAGGTAGCGGGAAGCGAGAAACGCCAGCGTTGCCCCGATCGTGGAAGCGAAGGAAACGAGGATCGTCCCGGTGACTAACCCGAAAATGGCACCGGCGGCCAGTGTCATGATAGCAGCGCCGGGAAATGACATCGCGGTCAGCACGACATAGATCGCAAAAAACGCCGCCAGCACCAGCACAGGATTGGCGCGATAAAAGCTGTCAATCGTCGATTGCTGTGCCTTGAGCGTCTCGATCGTGAGATACTGCCCCAGGTCAAACTGCACCCATGCCGCCACGACGGCGAGGAAAAGGACAATCAGGGCAAGGCGCTTGTACATTTGCTTTCCAGTCGATTGGTGTCTGTTACCTGTTTGTCGTTCCTGCTTCGCATATCTTACGGTTTGGAGTGATCAACAGGTTCCGCCAGGCGCTTGGCCGCGCGGCCGATCATCGGCAGCTGACGCTCAAACCGGCGGCATGCCCGACATATCAGCAGGTGCAGCCGCAGCCTGATGCGTTCGCCAAGCGTAAGTTTGCGGTCCTGCGCTTGCGAAACCAGCCCGGTCGCATTCTGGCAATTCATTTCGACACAGCTCCTTCTCCAAACCAATGCGTTTCAAGACATGCCCTGAGCGCGAGCCGGGCCCGGTGCAGAATGACATGAACGTTGGAAACCGAAAGTCCCAGTTCAAGGCAGATTTCGGGGGTTTCCAGGTCGACAACCTCCCGCATCAGAAACACCCGCCCCTGCTGCGCGGGAAGCCGGTTTAGGCAGGCGTCGAACACCTCGAGAAACTGGCGCGAATTGAGATCGGCTTCAGGATCCTCCCACTGCGCCGGCCGGGCGACATCATGCCACATGCCGCGCGGGTCGAAAAAATCGGGCAGCGGGCCTTCATCAACCGCCATCGGCATCTGGCTGAAGCTTTCCCGGCGCCGCTGGCGTTTGCGCAGCAAATCGTAGATCTTGTTCTTGAGAATGGCGATGATCCAGGTCTTGAGCGCCGCCTCACCCCTGAAACTCGCCGCGCTGCGAAGCGCGCCGGCAAGAGCTTCCTGCACTACGTCTTCGGCCTCTGAATCGTCGCCCAGCTGCTGCCGGGCAAACGCCAGCATATCCGCGCGAACCCGGAAAAGGAACTCGGGAGACGTGCCTTCTGCCATGCTGGACAGGCCCTGATCTTCAGCCATGTGCTTGATTGGTCCTGATCCTGGTTCGTTCGGCGCTGGCATCAGTCACCAATCGTGTAACACTCAACAAATCTCCGGTCCAGCCAACCCTCCAGAAGCCATTCGGATCGCGGTTTGCCACTGTCGGTCAAAACGATGATGAGGGCCAGGAGGAACGACACGCCGGAAACAATAGGTTCCTTTGCGGTTCTGGATCTCGTTTCTCACGGTCATGTTCCCTGCTACACATGTAACAGCCAACCGTCAAAAAGCCCTTTATTTTCATGGTTTTCGAGCACTCTCAGTCATTTGAGAGGCCATGGTGCCCAGAAGAGGCATCACATTCGAACTTCTTTTCCGTTTAATTTCTGATGTTTAGATATTTCTGTCAAGCTGAAAAGCCCGCAAAAGGCCCGCAAAATCCCTCTAATGTATTGGTTCGATGCCTTTTTTAGGACTCGGAATTTCAATTTCAAACTTGACCGCGGAGTAGGTCGTTATCCGCTTTGCGCTCCAATCTCCGCTATTTTACGGGCTGCGCGCTCTGCCCGGAAGCAGTCATCCGTTCGGTTTACTTTAAATCATCGATATTCGTTCCAGCTTCTCTTCTTTTTGGCCGATAGTCTGGGAGGGGAGGATTTGATGTAATTCCCTCAACCTGAATATCTTCGATTTTTTCACTGAGAGGAGCAAGTTCGCGACTAAGTTCGCGAAGGTCCGTTTCACCTTCAACCAAAGAATCTTCGACCGCCGGAATGCCACTCCTTATCTGGGAAAGTTTGTTTTCAGCGTTCTGCACCCCCTCCCTGAATTGGCGAAGGCGTAGTTGCGCGATAGCAGAAGCGCTCCGCCCTGAGATCCGCCGATCTGCATCTCGAAGATTATTTCCCCATCCACCAACCCTTTGCCCTAAGTCTAACAATCTTCCTTTTGTTGAGGCCAATCGTTCGTCCCAACCTTCGGCGTCCGATGCGAGTGCGGCCGTCGTGACTCGAAGCCGGACAAGATCGGAGGTGATCACCCGTTGCTTTTCTGGCTCCAGTCCTTCGTTCAGAGCGCGAATGCTATTTGCCACGGTCTCTACAGTGGCGGTCGCATCCCTCCCCAATAGTCCGGTTTCGTCCGCGGCGGGAATGATCTTTTTTCCTGACTTGTCGGTGTAAATGCCCTGACGACCCCGTCGGCCCTCGAGCACGAGCGCAGCCTCTCCAGTTATCAGATCCGTGCTGATTGTCGCTTCAAGGCCGTGGACTTTCGCCGCAGAAGGATCGAGAGTCAGAACAACGACCACGTTTTCCGGTTCATTTTCCGCCAGACGGACCGATGTTACCTGTCCCACAGGGACTCCCGATAGTGTTACAGTCGATCCCGACTGAAGGCCTTCCACGGAGCGATCAAACTTGATCTGATATGTTTCCTGATTTGGTCTGGGATCGATTAGCCACATCGCGAAAGCGATGGTCGTAAGCATCAGAATGCCAACGATCCACGCCACTAGGGAGAAGTTTGCGTTAGTTTCCATCTAGCACGCCGCCAGCGGTTTGTTCGTCCGGCAGAGGGCCGGTGCAATGAAAGTTCGCGTCCCGCATGCTCCATTCGGTTGTCCGCTATAGAACATGACCGAGGTTCGTCCCCTGGCGCAATCGCCACGAGCGGGGCATCCGGGCGCGTCGAATGTGTTTTGGTTTGAGATCGGCCTAGTCCCAACACGGGCGTGATGCCGCCCCGCCCGTGGCGACCGAATATTGCTATGACTTGCGCAAGCCGCGTCCGGTCACTCAAGCGCGAAGGCGTCATGTCTTCCAGGCCGCTGCTGGAGGATGTGATTTCAAGTCTCCTGGCGATGTCCGTCTGGTTCAGGGCAGGAGCTCTGATGAGCTGCGCCAACACACGCCACTGCGTACGATTGAGGCTCAGCGGCTGTGCTCGGTCATCGAATGCCTTGCGCGCGGCGCGGCTGATCTGGTCCATCATGAAGATCGCTCGATCATCGTGGGTGATGACATTGTCGAGTGCGAGAGTGCCCTCATCTTCTGGCATGAGACATTCCTATCGATCGGAGAAAAATAGTAAAGGACTTTCGCATTTTGTTTTGGCCGCTATATCGCTCGCGCAGCGGCTCAAACGATGGCGAGGAGCGAAATAATCATGGCGGACGAGACAGCAGGGGCTAGCGATGAAGGCGCACGTCCGACGGGGTTGTCCAGTCCGCGGGTCCGGCTGGGTCTGCTGATCGCCGGCATTCTGGTCCTGCTCGCCGGGAGCTACTGGTATTACAATCATCAGACGTACGGCAGATTCCAGCAGTCCACCGACAACGCTTATATTGCCGCCGACAGCGTCATCATCTCCCCCAAAATTGCGGGCTACGTCGAGCGCGTATTAGTGACGGAGAATCAAACGGTCGCGTCGGGCGATGCACTTGTCCAGCTGGACGTGCGAGATTATCGTGCCCAAACGAACCAGGTCGAAGCCCAGATCGCCGCGTCGCTCGCCGGAGCAGATACGGTACGCGCCCAGCAACAAGAGCAGGACGCGGCAATTGCCCAGGCCCGTGCACAGCTCGCAGCAGCATCTGCACAGGCTGGTCTCGCTGCTGAGCAGGTTGTCCGGTACCGCCCCCTTGCCGCTTCGGGAGCGGAGCCGCGCGAGAGGCTCGATCAGCTGGAGGCCCAGGCCAGAGAAGCGCAGGCTCAAGTCGCGGCAGCGCGCGCCGCGCTCACGGCGGCACAGCGCCGACAGAACACGCTTAGCGAGCAGATAGACCAGGCCAATTCGCAAGCCAACGCCGCTCGTGCGCAACTCGAGGCCGCCCGTCTGAACCTGTCATCGACCACGCTCCAGGCCAGTATTTCCGGGCGGGTGGGTGACCTCACGGTCCGACCTGGACAATTTGTCCAGCCTGGCCAACGCCTTATGAGCCTCGTACCGACCGACCGCCTCTACGTGACAGCAAATTTCAAGGAAACGCAGCTCGGACTTGTCCGCCCGGGGCAACCCGTCACCTTGGAAATCGACGCGCTGCCGGACCTCGAGCTATTAGGAAGAGTGGAAAGCATCGCCCCCGGGACCGGGGCAGAATTCTCAATCCTTCCGCCACAGAACGCGACGGGTAATTTCACCAAGATCGTTCAGCGCGTCCCGGTGCGCATATCCATTCAGGCTTCGCCCGAGATCCTGCGTCTGCTGGTGCCGGGCATGTCTGTTGTCGCGAGTGTCGATACGCGCGCCGCTAGAGACCAACTCGATTCGATCCGCAACGCGGCCGGAGACTGACCGATGGCAGGCGCCGCTGCAGCGGTTTCGCCGCCGGTCGAAAAGGCCGATGCTACGGCCTGGATCGCCGTAGCCGCCGGTGCGCTGGGGGCGATGCTGGCAACGCTTGACATCTCGATCGTCAATTCGGCGCTGCCGACGATCCAGGGGGAAATCGGCGCGACCGGAACCGAAGGCACCTGGATCGCGACAGCCTTCCTTGTTGCCGAGATCATCATCATCCCTCTGAGCGCGTGGCTGGAAAGACTGCTCGGCCTTCGCACGCTGCTCATCGTCGCGGTTTCTGCCTTCACGGCCTTTTCGGTGTTGTGCGGCATTGCCACCGATCTGACGACGATGATCATCGGTCGCACCGGTCAAGGGTTCATGGGCGGCGCGCTTATTCCAACCGCCATGACCATCGTCGCAAAGCGACTGCCTCCATCGCAACAGCCGATCGGCATGGCGCTCTTCGGAATGACCGTGGTTCTTGGGCCGGTAATGGGCCCGTTGGTGGGGGGCTGGCTTACCGAGAACCTGAGCTGGCACTACGCCTTCTTCGTCAACGTGCCCGTCTGCGCGTTGCTCCTTGCTTTACTATTCATCGGGTTACCCCATGAAAAGCCCGACTGGGTTTACCTGCGCGAGGCTGATTGGGCGGGAATAGCTGGTATGATCCTTGGGTTGGGTGGGCTGACCATCGTTCTGGAAGAAGGCCACCGTGAGGAGTGGTTCGATTCCACGCTGATCGTCCAGCTCACACTGATGACGGTCGTGGGTTTTGCACTTCTGACCTACGGACAGCTTTACGCGCGCAAACCCGTGCTCAAATTGCGCCTGATGCTCAGCAGGCAGTTTGCCAGCGTCGTGGTGATGGCACTGGCGCTTGGCATGGTCATGTATGGCTCGACCTACGTGATCCCGCAATTTCTCGCGATAATTTCCGATTATAATGCCTTGCAGACCGGACTTGTGATCTTCTGGATGGGCGTTCCGGCTTTCCTGTTGATGCCCGTTCTCCCGTTCATGATCCGCAGGATTCACATCCGCATTGCGGTCGGCGCGGGCATGTTCATCATGGCGCTAAGCTGTTTCGTCAGCATAAATCTGACAGCGGAATCGGGAGGTGGAGTGTTCACCGAAAGCCAGTTCCTGCGCGGCATCGGCATGATCCTCACGATGATGTTCCTCAACCAGGCGACGGTAGCTTCGGTTGCCAAGGAGGATGCCGGCGATGCTTCGGGCATCTTCAACGCGGCGCGAAACCTAGGGGGCTCGTTCGCGCTCGCCGGGCTTGCTTCGTTCCAGGACCAGCGCCTGTGGCATCATAGTCGGCGGATGGAAGAAACTCTCAACGCCAACAGCCCCCGGCTACAGGAATACCTGGACACCATGACGGCGTCGTTGGGCAATCCACAGGCCGCGCTGGAGATGCTTTCCGGCATCATTCAGCGCGATGCGTTCGTGATGACCTACAACGATGTCTTTTTCGCCATGGGCGCGATTACCCTGGTCACGGTGCCGCTGGTACTGTTCCTCAAGCCTCTCCCGAAGAACTTATCCCTTTCGATGCACTGAGAACTCTATGCGCAAGACCCTAACCCTCCTCGCTCCCATGGCGCTCCTCGCGGGTTGCATGTCCGGTCCCGACTATGCCGGCCCCCCGCAACTTGCGACCGACGCAGGCAATGCGTTCGTACGGGCCGGCCCCGAAATCGATCCGTTGGCGCCGATTGCCGGCGACTGGTGGACGCTGCTCGGCGATCCGGTTCTCAATGAACTTGAGGCGCGTGCGCTGGCCGGCAATCCGGGCGTGGCCGCAGCGCGCGCTCGCATCGAACAGGCAAGGGCTTCTGTCCGCCAGGAGCGCGCCAACCGGCTACCCGCCGTGGCTGCGCAGGCGACTGCGGTCCAGGCGAATATCCCAGGGCTAGATATCGGCAGCGGCCCGCCCCCAGGATCGCCCGGCGCTCCTGCAGACACCGAAGAGCAGGACAGCCTCAGCGTCTACAACCTCGGGCTCAACGCAAACTGGGAGATCGATTTCGCTGGGGGGCAGGCACGGCGTGTCGAGGCCATTAACGCTCAGGCTGCGGCCTCGGTGGCGAACGCCGAGGATGCGAAAGTCCAGCTCGCCGCCGAAATCGCGCGGGCGTATGTGAGCCTGCGAGAAGCGCAAGGGCGGCTCGAGCTTGTCCAGCGAGAGCGCGACTTGCAGCAGCAAATTCTCGAATTGACCTATCAGCGCTATACACAGGGCGCTCTCGCGCTGTTCCCGGTCGGTAACGCGAACGCCGAGCTCGAACTGCTCAAGTCGCAGATCGCGGAAGCTCAAGCGGACATCGATGTATTCAAAGACACGCTCGCGGTGCTGACGGGCGAAGCGCCCGGCGCACTCGACGGGCTCCTGGCGGCTCAGGCCGAAATTCCGCTTCCCCCCGAACGGGTCGCGGTGGGCGATCCCGCAGCGCTAATAGCGCGGCGGCCGGATGTTCGAGCCGCCGAACGCATGCTGGCCGCGGCGAATGCGCGCATTGGCGTGGCAGAGGCTGCTCGCTTCCCCAAGATTTCCTTCATGGGGATTCTCGGTTTGGGCGGATCGGAGCCCGACGACATCCTGGACCCGGGCAACTTATCGGCAATCGCTTTGCCGCGGCTGCAGTGGAACCTGCTTGATTTCGGCCGCACGGCAGCATCGATCGATCAGGCCGAGAGTGCGCGCGACGAGGCCGAAGCGCGCTATCTTGAAGTGGTCCTGGGCGCACTACGCGACGCCGAACAATCGCTTGCTCGGTTCGGGCAACAAAGAGCCAACGTAGCCGCGCTGGCGCAGATCAGTCGGCAGGCCGACACGGCTGCGGAGCTTAACGAGCAACGCCGCGCCGCGGGGGTAATCTCGCAAGGCGAACTCAACACTTCGATCCGCAAGCGCGAACAGGCCAGAGCAAATCTCGATCGGGCGATCGCCGCCATGACAAATGGCTGGATCGCGATCCAGAAGTCGCTTGGGTTGGGATGGGTCGAATTGTCTCGCGACAATCGCACGTCGGTTGAGCCAGCTCCGGTCGATCGAAAATCAGTTATGAAACCTGAACAGAGTTAGGATAAGTTTTCTCAGAAGTCTGCCCCGCAGCCCCTTCCAACTTTTCCTAACGCGTCAGCACCTCGTGCACTACGACCCAATCTTGGATCATAGGGGTCAGCATGTTTCCGCCTTTCGCAGAGTGCGTTTGCCAGTATCACCATCGGATATCCCGATTGCACTATTCGGTGACTCTTCATTGTCGTTTCTATGTAAGGCCTTAAGCTTTCCGCGAGCATCTCGTAGCGACATCAACGAGCGATCGTACAGGCATTTCGAGTGCAGCTCGCATTTGGCCGGTTCGATGACCGCCTCGTCGGTAGGCTTACGAGGCGGTCATCGAGCATTACGCCGCTCTGGAAAAGCTATAAAGTCATGGGTCGAAATACGAACCAGCTGGCACTGTCCGTTCGGGTCGTTGGGAGGACCACCGATCTCCCCGCCAACACGATCTGGACCTGTTAGAAACTGAACCCCAAAGCAACACCATATCTACGAGGATCCAAAGTGTAGATATTGGTAAAATTCCCCGAGGATGCGTCGGTCAAGTACAATCCTGTCACCGAGCTGCTGTCGAAAATGTTCTGAACAAATCCGCGCACGAACCAACGCTCATCCGCACTGTTCAACTGCACGATCGCGTTGGCTTGCACGAATGGCTCGATCCGGTTGACCCTGCCGTTAAAGATATTGCCGTATTGCTCACCAGTCAGCGCTACGTCCACGCGAGGAACCAGAGTCATGCCATTGTCGAAAGTGGCGGTGTACTGCACACCCATCGAAACCTTCATTTCGGGGGCCTGCGGCAACTTGTTCCCTTTTATGTTGACCTCTACGCCAGGGCTTAATACCGCAAGGCCGCTGCCCGCCGGAACGGCTCCGGCCAAGACATCGCAAATGCTGAATGCGCCGCTTGACGCAAGATTGCCGTCGTTAGGAAATTCTTCGGGACCACGAAGACCCAGAGCTGCGTTCACTCCGGCGACGAATGCGTCGGCCACGCCGGGGGCTGGCCCGGTTACGGCACAATTAGCACCGTTGCTGATATCCTTGATGATGACGGCATCAGGATCGCCGCCACCCGGGTCGCGCGGATTGGAGAAGAACTGGTCGCCGGCAACTTCCGCGTTGAGATAACTGAACGTCAAGTTGACAAGCCAATCGGGATCGGGCCGGATAACGGACTCTAGTTCCACACCCCAGATATCGGCATCGATAGTATCATTAACTGAGGTACGGGCGACGATGCGGCTAAGCTGCAACCCGCTATACTTATAGTAGAATGCAGTAGCGTTTAATTGCAGTGCGCCATTCGCAAAGGTATTTTTCGATCCGATTTCAAATGCGTCGATGGTTTCTGATCCGAAGCTTTCAGCCACATCGAAAACGGGCGAAAGGGGCGGGTTGATACCCCCGGATTTATAGCCCCTGGCATAAGATGCGTAAATCGAATTGTCAGGCGTAACTTCGTAGTCGAGCACCGCACGCCCGGTTATTTCATCGAAACCTACTTCTCTAAATTGCGTTAGCTGCTCACCTGGCGTACCAGGATCGGCATCAAAAAGACCAGAGGGACCGGTTAAGGGAGTGATCGGGCTGTCGAACGGCTCCCCGTCATTCGCGTAAGGATTGAGGAAGCTAATCAAGGTCGTGCGCGCAGTCACGTCTTTCTTGTCGTCGTTATACCGCAAACCTCCGGTGAAGGTCAGACGCTCGGTCAGGTCGACGTAGATCTCCCCGAACACACCGAAGCTCTCAAGATTAGCCTCGAGAGAATTGTTGCGGTACATGGATGTTGCGAAGTAGGATGGCGGTGCACCGCCTGCCAAAGTACCAAACGATCCCAGAATGGCACTGGCGTAGTCAAGCGCGAATGAGTTTACATAGTAACTGTTGTCGGTAGTCTTGGACTTTGCATAGATCCCTCCGAGCAGGAAATTGAATGCTCCGTCGAAATCACTGGAAAGGAGGATTTCGCCGCTCCAGGATTCGCGTTGCTCTGAAGACCTGTCGAAGGATAGCGGCGTTTCGCCGCACAATACATTACCTTCGAACGCGCCCCTGTTCCCATCATCGTTATCGGAGGTGCACAATACGCCCCCTGGGCCATTGGGGATGAGAGCCTCCACAATCGGGGTAAAATACGCCGACGAACCTGGCACGAACGCCGGTGCAGGTGCGGGGAGGCCGGTAGGCAAACCGTTGGCCGCGAAGCCGGACAACACGTTCAAGGCCGTAGCAAAGGCGGTACGATCCTGAATGCCCAGAAAGTAGTCCTGCCGGGAATCGACTTCGGTGTCCTGATAAAGACCGGTTGCAGTCAGTGTCATAGCTCCGATGCGCTGCTCGAGACGGGCCTGTAGCTGCACTTCATCGGCAAAATAGAATGGAGTATACGCCGTGTTTACCGTGCGCACATCGTCGGGCTTATCGAATCCTGCAAATGCATCGGGGCCGTACAGGCTTCCCAATCCCAGTACTGAGGGAATTCCCTGAATAGCGAAGAACTCTTGCGAACTGAGCGTTGCGCCGACTGTGGAATTGGCATTGGTGATGTCAAAGTCGCGGCGATTGTTCAGACAACCCAGCACGCCGAGCGGGTCACGCTGGCAGGCCTGCTTTTGATTACGTAAACGGGTGTCATCTTCCCTGAAATAATATGCCATGAAGTCGAGAGTGGTATCGGCACCGGGTTCAAAACGAAGAGAACCACGAACAGCGTACATGTCTCGGTCGTCGACATCCGAATTGTCGAAAAGGTTTGTGGTGTAACCGTCGCGATTCAGAAAGAATCCGGCTACCCGAACGCCGATAGAATCGCCGATCGGGACATTGACCACCCCCTCGGCCTTGATGCTGTTGTAATTCCCATACTCGAACTCTCCGGCCGCGCCGAAAGAACCGAGGTCAGGCTTGGCTGTCACAAGGTTGACAACACCCGAGGTAGCGTTGCGGCCGAAGAGGGTGCCCTGCGGCCCCCGTAGGACCTCAATTCGCTCAAGGTCAAAATATTCTGTTTCGAACAGCCGGGTACCAAAAAGAGGGGAACCATTGATATGGATAGCCGTCGCTGCGTCACACGTCACACCAACACAAAGATCGCCGATACCACGGATGGTGAAGGACGACCCGGTGAAGTTGCCCTTCGAAAATGAGACGTTCGGGAGCGTCAATTGAAGGTCAGCAGCGTTTTCGATCTGCTGGCTTTCGAGAGCCGTAGCATCGAAGGCACTGACCGCGATCGGCACCTCTTGCAGACTTTGAGATTGGCGTTGGGCCGTCACGATGATTACGGATCCTTGGGGTTCCGCCTCATCAGTTGTGGAATCCTGCGCTAAAGCCATCTGCGGCCAAGCCAAGATGGCCGAAGTGGCGAGCACCATCGCTCTCAGTGTCATATAGCATCCCTTCCCATCTCTTCAGTGCGACGATAATTGGCTCCGCCGCTTACTGCAAAATGGGGCGACCTCGAGGGTCGCCCCTTAGTCTGTGGAGAGGAGAGGGAAAGAATTAGCCCAATCCCCGTCCATGGGCATATACGTCCGCGTGATATTAGTAAAGCGCCTTATCTTTTGACCCCATGGGCCACGATCCAGATCGCACGCGGAGTGAACGTTTGCTAAAGATCAGCAATGGTTGGCGCGCTAAGCGAGTTGCTCCCGATAAAGCTTTTGCCCCAGCTGGCATCGAGACCAACGAAGCGTTCGTCGTGCCGACGGCGACAATGGTTCGGATATAGTACAAGATGAATATGAACGCCCTTTGCCCCCATCTCGCTGGCCTCTGACCAGGAACCAGCCTCTTAGTATGGGGGATCTCAGAGGCTCCAAAAGGCCAGTACCGCCCGAAGCGCAGCGACGAACGCGAGCGGCTGATCCAGCATGAGATGATGGCGTGCATCGGGCACTGCAACAATTGGTATCTTTCCCCCTCCCAGTTCCCGGATATAGCGGGCGGAATCGCGATCAAAGAGCTGACTTTTCTCGCCGTACACAATCGCTTTGCGCCCGGGCGCATCGACCAGCCTCTGGCCTACTGTCAGCCATTCGTCGGGCTTGTTGCTGCGCCGGAACACTTCGGGAGAAAACTTCCATGTCCACTCCTCGCCATCGCGGCGGAGAGAGTGATAGGCCATGTAATCCATCAGGAACGGCTCACCAACTGCCTGCGGCGGCGACAGGATATACCTCTCGCGCGCCGCTTCGTAGGTGGGGTAGCGTCGCACCGGTTTGTCAGGATTACCCGACCCGGGGCTCGATCTGCCCATGGTCCAGTATTTCTCCAGCTTTTCGGGCCGCATCACCATGAGATCGCAGACAATAACGCCGGCGAAGGCATCCGGCGATTGGGAAACGGCGGTCAGCGCTGCACCCGAGCCGAAGCTATGGGCGATGATCGTCGGTCTGCTTCCATCCGCAAACAAATCGAGCGCTTCGCTGATCTCGACAAATTCCTTTCCCCGCGCAGCTATATCGGCCACGCCGCGCATCTCGCTATCGCCCATACCGGCCAGATCGAACGCCACCACGTCGTAGTCTTCGGCAAGGTACGGTGCGATGAAGGCAAAGCAGCGGGCATGGGCGAGAAAACCGTGAGTCATGAGCAATTTGGGCCGGTCACGCCTGCCCCAGCGAAGATAATGCACCCGCGCGCCACCAACCTCTACGAAGCCTTCCTCACGGGGCACGCTCAGCGCCCAGGCGAACCATTCGGGTATATCCGCCCCGTCGCCGGCCCATACGGGATCAATATCTGTTGACCCGTCGTGGATTGGTTTCATTTCATTCATTTCGGCGCAGTCTCCATACCGGATAGTGTATTCCTGATAAAACCACGATAATCGTGCCGTGCGACATCGTGGCATAGATCGGCGTAACCAGATACGCTGGGGAAATTGATCAGTTGTCGGGGTTTGCCGGGAATATTGGCGCCCATGTACCACGATTCAGCCTTGGGGAAGAGCGTCATCGACCCTACTTGGGCGACCATATCGGTCCAGCTTCGCTCGGCCAGCGCATCGGCTTCGAAAAGGCCGATCCTGTTATCGCGCAGCCAGATCAGGAAATCGCAGATCCAGTCACCCTGGATTTCGGCGCTTGTCGGACCGTTGGAAAAGCCTGAAGGGCTGAGCGGGCCGTAGGCGAACAGCATGTTCGGAAATTGGGCGACGGCCATGCCCAGATAGGCTTTGATCTCACTCTTCCATGCTTCTGCCAGCGCCAGCCCACCGCGGCCGGTGATGTTCATGTCGATGAGCCCGCCACGACCGGCATCGAAGCCGGTCGCGAAGACAATGAGATCGCACGGGATCATGCCAGTGGCTGTTTCTATCCCGGCCTCGGTGACGCGAGTGATCGCGGTGTCGTTCAGATCGACCAGCGTCACATTGTCTTGTGCGAAGATCTCGTAATAATTCTGTTCGAGCGATGGTCGCTTGGTCCCGAAGGGATGTGGCGGCTCATCGGGAGCGAGCTTCTCGGCAATGGTCGGGTCGCAGATCCGCTCGCGCACCTCGTCACGCCAGAACTCGTAGGCGTGGCGATTGGCGTCCTCGTTCGTCAGTATGTCAGCGAAATTATGATACCAGAAGCGCAACCCTCCTCGCTGCCACAAATCCTCGAAATGCGTAGTCCGCTCTTCCTCGGTCACAGCCAGGGCCGAGATGTCCAGCGATTGGCATTCGAAACCGCCACTTGTCGTAAGCCTTTTCTGGAAGACAGCGGGATATTCGGATTTTTCGCGAAGCTGACGATCAGCGTCCAGTTTTTCCTGCCGCATGGGAAGGGCGAGAATCGGGGTTCGCTGAAAAAGCGTCAGCTGCTCCGCACAGCTTGCCGCCTCCTGCGCCACCTGTACGCCGCTGGCACCCGTGCCGATCAGGGCGATCCGGCGGCCGGAAAGGTCGATGCCTTCCTGCGGCCAGCGGGCGGTATGGCACCATTCGCCTTCGAAATCGCTAAGGCCCGGGATATCGGGAATGTAGGGTTTCGAGGCGAACCCCAGCGCCGGCAAGAGGAAACGCGCGCTTACTTTTCCGCCATCGTCGAGCTTCAATCGCCAGCAGGCGGTGTCTTCATCGAACGGCGCGCTTTCGACCCGTGTTTTCATTCGCATTGCCGGCCAGAGGTCGAGCGTATCGCAGACGTGGAGGAAATAGGCGCGCAGTTCTTCCCAGCCTGGAAATCGTTCGCTCCACGTCCAGCTTTTCCATACTTCCGCAATGGAAAATTCGTAAAGTGGAACCTGGGAATCGACCCGTGCTCCCGGATAGCGGTTCCAGTACCAGATTCCGCCCGGCTGCTCCGCTGCGTCTACCAGCAGAACATCGAACCCCGCCTGACGCAGCTTGTAAAGCAGGTATATTCCGCTGAACCCGGCCCCGACGATTACGACATCATAGTCAGGAGGGGGCGAATGGCTCACGAGGCCCCGGCACCCGCTTTCGCGATGTCTTTAGCCGTAGTATAATCCGCCTTGCCGTTTGACGCGCGCAAGGCGGTTTGCGTTGGGCAAATCGCCTTGGGCGTTTTGTAACCTGCCAGTTGCTGGCGCACGTGATCCTTGATCGCTTGCGCGTCGAAGTCCGCATCCTGGGTCAAATGCACCACAGCGGTCACCGCTTCGCCCCATTTTTCGTCAGGCACCCCGACGACAAGCGCGTCGGCAATGGCGGGATGGGTTTTGAGCACTTCCTCCACCTCCTCGGGGTAAACCTTTTCACCTGCGGTGTTGATGCAGACGCTGCCGCGGCCCAGCAAGGTCAGGCTTCCATCGGATTCCACCCGGCACCAGTCGCCCGGGATGGAGTAACGCACGCCATCGATCGTCCTGAAAGTCTTGGCCGACTTTTCCGGGTCCTTGTAATATCCTGTGGGGATTGCGCCCTTGCGGGCAATAAAGCCGGGCACGCCGCTCCCCGCCTCGACCTTCCGGTCGTTCTCGTCGAATACGTCGCAAAATTCCCCGATCCCGAATTTCGCGGTGTTGGTGCCGCCCTGTGCGGTCGTCACCGACAAGCCGTAGCCCAGCCCTTCCGAAGCGCCAAAACTGTCCATGAGGATGACCTGGGGGATATGTTTGCACAGGCCCGCCTTTACCTGTTTACTCCACATGACGCCGGACGAGATGATCGAAATCAGGCTGCTCGTGTCCCAGCGCTTCGGGTGGGCGTCCAGCGCCTGCAGCATGGGTTTGGCAAAAGCGTCACCGACAATGGCGATGCTCTGCACCTTGTGCTGGTCCACCGCATCCCACAATTCTTCCGCGTCGAAGGATGGATCGGACAGCGTGACGATGGCCCCGCCCGACATGATCGTGCCAATAGCAGTAATGAACCCGGTTCCATGCATCAGCGGGCACGCCGGCAAAGTGATGCGCGCAAGCTCGCCCTGCTTCACCAGGGCCACCATTTCCTCCATGGTCTGGGGAACCGGACCCAGCAGCTTTTGCGCGTCGAGCTGAGCCTTGCGCATATCATCGTGTCGCCACATCACGCCCTTGGGCATGCCGGTGGTACCGCCTGTATATATGAACAGCAGGTCATCGGGAGAACGCTCGATATCGAGAGGCGCGCCGTTACCTTCTACAAGTTTTTCGTAAGGAAGCGCGAAGGAAGCGATCTGCGAAGCATCGCCGATTTCTACAAATGTATGAACCTTGGTCAACCGTTCCTTCAGTTCAAGAATGCAGTCGCGGAACTCGGAACTGTAAACAATTACCTCGCTATCGGAATCGTCGAAGATGTAGAAAACCTCCTCGGGACGGTAACGATAATTGATGTTCACGTGCGTGAGGCGGCCCTTGAAGCACGCGGCCATCAATTCCCCGTATTCGGAACGGTTGCGCATGTAGAAGGCTATCTTCGCCCCGTCGCCTGCACCTTGCGCGCGCAGATTGCGCGCCAAATTGTTCGAACGCTTCGACATTTCGGGCCAGCTAATGATCCGGTCGCCGTGAATCAGCGCCGGAGCATCTTCCGGGACCGCAGGTTCGATTGCATCAAGGATGTCGCCAAGGTTCCAGTCGATCACGTATTAATTCCTCTCTCCTTGGTGGCCACGATTTTGTCGGTAGCGTGCGCCTAATTCATCGTCTCATGCGACCTGCGTCCACCCCTGCAAGGCCGCTGCTTCGGCCCGGACCGCTTCGGGACTTCCCAGAACCTGGCGGTCGAAACCGATTCGCTTGAACCAGAAATGCAGACCTAGGAGATCGGTAAAACCCATCCCCCCATGCACCTCGGTTGAGGTTCGGGCGACAAAACGGTGGACTTCGCCCGTATGTGATTTGGCATGGCATGCCACCAGCGAAGCCTCGTCGGGCGTCGCATCGAACGCATGGGCGGCATACCAGACCAGCGAACGGCATGGTTCATGGCGGGCAGCCATTTCCGCGCACATATGCTTGACCGCCTGGAAGCTGCCGATCACTCGTCCGAACTGTTCGCGCTGCCCGGCATAGTCGACCGCTTTTTCGATCATAGCCTGGCCCGCACCGAGGCTATCGGCGGCCAGGAGCACCCGGCCGGCGTCCCGCAGGCGCCTGACTGTGGCCCCACCATCGTCCGCGAGAGCCTCGCCCGCTACGCCAGAAAACCGCAGCTCCCCTACGCTCCGGGTGCGGTCGATCGTTTTGAGAGCAACCTTCTCCAGACCCGCAGCATCGCCAGCTACGAAGTGCATACGACCGGCGGTATCGGCTACCAGAAACGCGTCGGCTTCCAGGAAGTCGAGCGCGAACAAAGCCGTTCCGTCGAGCTTTGCGCCGTCGAAGTCCACGCCTGCCCGGTCCCGGATCTCCACCGTTTCCGCGATCGCGACGGCGATTTGCGCCTCGCCCTTCGCTATCCTCGGCAGCCAGTGCGCCTTCAACTCCTCGCTACCGCCCTGTGCCAGCGCAAGGGGTGCCAGTACATGGGCACCGATAAAAGGCACCGGCGCGACGGCATAGCCGAGCTGCTCGGCCACAGCGGCGGCATCGAGCATTGTCATCCCGAGCCCGTCATGTTGCTCGGGAACCATCATTCCCCAAATGCCGATTTCGCCCAGCGCCGAACGCACGTTGTCGCTGAAGGGAACCGAGCCCTCCGCGCATTCGCGCACATGATCGAGCGGACAAGTATCAGCAAGAGTGCGGCTGATCGCGTCGCAGAGCATCTCTTGGTCTTGCGAAAGTCCGAAATCCATCAGGCGGCTCCCTTATTCTGCCCGCTTGCAACGGCCGTCGCCTGTTCGACGGCGGGAGGCGTTGCGAACTTGGGTTCGCGCGGCATTTCCAGCCCGCGTTCGGCGATGATGTTCTTCTGGATCTGGGCGGTGCCTCCACCGATGATCAGACCAAGCTGGAACATGTAGTTCCACTGCCAGGCACCGTCTTCGCGCTCGCGCTCGCTTCCGTGATAGAGTATGCCCATCTCGCCCATTGCGTCGATCGCGAGCGCGGAAATCTGATGGGCGAGCTCACAGCTCTGCAGCTTCACGACAAGTTTCGCCATGCCGCCGGCATCCCCCCTAAGGCTGTTCGACAGGATGCGCATGCCGTTGAATTTCATCGCCGCGACTTCGGCTTGCAATGCAACCAGCCGGTCACGCAGAACGGCGTTGTCCATTGCGCAACCCTGGCCGATGCGTTCTTTTTGCATCAGCCTGACCAGCGCCTGGAGCCGGTTTTCCAGTGCATCGGGGTCGCCCAGCATGCCACGTTCATGGCCCAGTGTGGCATTGGCCACGTACCACCCCTGCCCGCGCTGCCCGACGATCTGATCCAGGGGAACCCGCACGTCGGTAAAGAACGTTTCATTGAACTCGGCATGACCGGTCATGGTCTTGAGTGGTCGGACCTCGATCCCTGGTGTGTCCATCGAGAAGATCAAGTAGGAGATGCCGCCGTGCTTGGGCGCGTCCGGTTCGGTCCGAACAAGGCAAAAGATCATGTCCGCCTGCTTGGCCGTGCTGGTCCAGATCTTCTGTCCGTTGATGACAAAGTCGCCATTTTCGACGCGGGCGCTGGTCTTGAGCGCGGCGAGGTCCGATCCCGCTCCAGGTTCCGAATATCCCTGACACCAGACTATCTCGCCATTTAGGGTCGGCTCGATCCATTGCCGTTTCTGGGCTTCGGTTCCGAGTTCCAGCAGCGTGGGAACGAGCATGGAAATGCCCTGGTTCGCAAGGCCTGCGGGGATGCCAGCGCGCGAAAATTCCTCGGCAATGATCCGCGATTTCAGGATGTCCGGCTCGGCTCCGTATCCGCCGTATTCCTTGGGAATCGTACGCGCCGTGTAACCATGCAGGATCAACAGCTTTTGCCATTCGACGGCTTCGGGGGAAGGGCGCGCGGCACGGCCTTGGCCATCGGGTGCGCGGTGACCGTGGGTTTGCAGGAACTGGCGCACTTCCTCGCGAAACGCGTCATACTGGGGTCCGTAGTCGAGATCCATCTTGGTCTATCCTTCTGCGCGCGCGATCGCGACGGGTCGGAATACTGGCAGGCGAAAATCTTCGGAGATCGGCTCGAAATCCAGCGTGACCGGCAGATCGAGCTCAAGCTCGTCGAGCGCGCAATCGACCAGCCGGGTTGCCATGCGCACTCCCTCCTCCAGTTCCACCACCGCAGCGATGAAGGGAATCTCGCCAGCGAAGGCGGGATGCAGTGCCTGATGGGTCACCGTCCAGGAAAACAGCGTGCCATTGCCGGTGCTACGCTCCCACGACCATTCAGGAGAACCGCATCGGGCGCACATATAGCGCGGCAAATGCCGAAAACTGCCGCATCCTTCGCACTGCTGGAAGTAAAGGTTGCCGTCCTGACACCGGTTCCAGAATTCCTGCTCCACCGGATCCTGCGGGCGCGGCTTTGGCTTGGCTGGTGCGGCCTGCGCCGAGGGGCGCATCTTGGGCGGCAGATCTTTCTCGTCGCTCACGCAAACCTCCTCAAAATCGCTATACTGCCGTCACCCAGATCGCCCCAGCCGGTCACCAGGCCGGTCTGGGCGCCTTCGACCTGCCGCTCCCCACAATCGTGGCGCAACTGACGCACCGCCTCGACGACATGGTTCAGTCCCCAAACATGGGCCTCGCTCAGCAGGCCGCCATGGGTGTTGACGGGATAGCGCCCGCCCAGCTCGATCTGGCCATTCGCGACGAACTCTGCCTGTCCACCTGGTTCGCAATAGCCCAGGGCCTCCAGCTGAAGGAGAACCACGTAGGTGAAGCAGTCGTAGATCTGCAGAAAATCCATGTCTTCGCGATCGACCCCCGCCATTTCGAACGCGCGCGGCGCGGCGTAGCTCAGGCCGATCTTGAAGGGGTCGGGACGCGAAGGGATATCGTCGGCGGGGTAAGGATGCCCTTCAGCCGCACCGGCGATGCTCACGGGAACATGCGGCATGTCCCTGGCGCGGTCTATTCGCGAAACCACGACTGCGCATGCCCCGTCAGTCTCCAGACAGCAATCGTAGAGGCGAAAGGGTTCGGATATCCAGCGCGCGGAATGGTAGGTTTCGGCATCCAGTTCCCGGCCATAAGTGAAGGCCTGCGGATTCATCTGCGCATGGCGACGGCACGCCAGTGCAACGGCCGCCATCGCTTCCGGGCCGATATCGTAAATTCGGGAGTGCCGGGTGGCGAGCCAGGCATACATCTGCACCGGCAGGAACACGCCATACGGAATGTAATAGCCTTGGATCGTATTCGTCAGGGTGTTCATGTTCATCGGCCGCGTCGGCGGTGCGCCAGGCTTGGGCCGCAAGGCGGAATAACCGTTCCACCCGAGCGTCACCAGCACATGGTCGCATAAGCCGCTGGCAATTGCCATCGCGGCGTTCTGGAGTGCCGTGGTAGGGCTCGCCCCGCCCATGTGGACCGTAGAGGCATAGCGCAGAACTTCGATACCGAGGTTAGCCGCCATCTCTTCCGAGGTGGTGTAGATCGGCGGAGGAACCATGCCGTCGATATCCGACGGCTTCAGCCCTGCATCTGCTATGGCTTTGCGCGATGCTTCCAGCATCATGTCGACCGCGGTTTTCTCGGTGCCTTTCACGAAAGCGGTTTCGCCCACTCCGGTGATGGCCGATTTGTCGCTTAAGCTCATGCCTGCCTGACCGCCTGGTAATCGCGTTCGAGCTGTTCGGAAAGAGCGCGCACCCTCTGATAGGTCTCCGGCGGACGCAGTCGCAACTCGCGGCGGACATCCTCCAACGGACGATCGAGATTTTCTTCCCAGTAGAAGGTGGTCAGATCGGCTGCAGCCCGGCCCCGGCGCCACGCTTCAAATGCAGCGCGCGCCACTGGCAACTGGGCAGCTTCCAGTTTCATCTTGGGAATGCCGACGCCCAAGATGAAAGCGATCCCGTGATTATAGAATTGCGCGTTTCCGAAGGACAGCACGCACAATTCGCCCAGTGCGTCCCTGCCGTATCCGGCGACGTCATGAAACAGGTCATGCGAATCGCGAAGGCGCCGACGATAGAGGGAAACATCGGGGTCGCCGAGGTCCTCCAGACCTCCGGCCTCGCTGGCTTCCGCCAGACCTTCTGCTGTCAGACCCTCCCCGTAAACAAAATCGAGGTAGGCTCGGCCAAGCGTGCCAGACGCACAGGTCGCAAGGCGTTTGCGATCGCACAAGGTTTCAAGTAGGTCGGCCCGGTCGGAAGCGATACGCCGCCCATCGCTCGACTTCATGAAGCGATTGAAATTCCGATAATAGGAATTGCCCGACAATGCCTTGACGATACGGAACACCTGCGCCGTATCCTCCTTGTCGGCAATCAACTGCCTCATTGCCCCAGCGCTCTGAGAGGCTCTACGGGGCGGCGCAATTCATGACCTTTGGCGTAAGCCATCTTCTTGCCTCCTGCGCTTCACTTGTAGATACCAGCGGACGCCAACGCCTTCTCGGCTCCATCGACCAGGTCGCGCATCACTTCGGCGGCAGGCCGGATCGAATCGATCAGGCCGATGCCTTGCCCCGCGAAGCCGGGGATGACATCCTTGCGCTCTGCCTTGATCCCGGAGGCCATGACCGGGCCGGAGATCATCGACTGATAGGGCATCGGCAGAGGCTCCTTTCCGGCCTGCACCCAGGCGTCGGCCCATTTGTTACGGATCATGCGCGCCGGTTTGCCGGTAAGCGATCGACTAACGACCGTATCGGCATCGCCGCTTTCGGTGATCGCCTCTTTCTGGAAGCGCTCGATGCCCGCTTCCTCGGTCGCGAGAAATGCCGTGCCGACCCACGCGCCCTCTGCCCCCAGCATCATCGCAGCGGCAACACCCCGGCCATCCGAGATACCGCCGGCCCCAAGGACAGGAACACGATCGCCAACGGCGTCGACCACCTGGGGAATCAAGGAAATAGTCCCGATCGGCGAGTTGTGACCTCCGCCATCGTGCCCTTGCGCGACGATCATGTCGATGCCCGACCCGACGACCTGTTCGGCGTGCTTGACCTTGCCGATCACCGCCATGACCTTGGTGCCATTGGCATGGAGCCGATCCATCCACGGTTCAGGATTGCCAAGGCCGGCAGCATAAACCGGCACCTTTTCCTCGATCACCACTTCCATCTGCGCCTCAAAGAATTCCTTCGAGAACAACTGCGGGCCGCCCTTGCCCATTTCAGGCGCGCCCGCCGCCCGCATGGCGGCGGCAGCATCGACCTCCGGAAGCTCTTCACGATCCATGAAGTCGCGCGCGAACTGCTGATATTCACCCATCAGATCCATGGGATTTTGGGGTGCAGCACCGCTTTGAGGGGCAGAGCCGCGCCTGACCGACGCGGGGAGCAGCGTATCGACACCGAAAGGTTTGTCGGTCAATTCCCGGGTCTGGCGAATCCAGTCACGCAACTGATCGGGCGAACACGCCGCGGCACCCAGGACCCCGAGCCCGCCGGCATTCGAAACCGCAGCCGCCAGCGCCGGAACGCTCGCTCCGCCCATCCCGGCAAGCAGGATCGGGTACCGGATCCCCAGCATTTCGCATATTCGGCTCTTCAACGCCATTCTTCCTCTCCAGCCACTTGCCTAAACGCACACTCAAACTATTGAAAATTCTACAGCTGCCCCCACCGCACCCGCTGCGAGACCAGCTCGGGGCTGCGCTCCGAAAGATAGACGGCAGAGCCGGCCACCAACCGGCTCATTGCTTGACGGGCCGCGGCGCTGTCGCCAGTCCGCACTGCCTCGAGCACCCGCACCAGAAACTTCATCTGCACCGCCCGTTCCTGTGCCGAATATCCCAGCGAATGGGAAAACTCGCGGGTCAACAGATGCATCGCAGAGGTCAGCAAACCGAACAGCGGATTGCCGCTCGCCCAACCCAACAAGTCGTGAAATCTGCGATTAAGTTCCTCGAATTGATCAGAGGCTTCATGATGCCTCAATTCCGCCAGACACCCTGCCAACGCGCTGAGATCAGCGGTAGTTGCACGCTGGGCTGCATACCCTGCGACATCGGGAGCAATTGCTTCGCGCAATTCAAGCAAACCACGCAAATCGGCTTCCATGAAATGCAGAATCAATGACAAACTGCTTGCAAAATCGCCGGTCTGCGGACGGGCTACGACGGGACCTCCACCACGGCCGAGCTGGAGATGGATGACCCCTTGCAATTCCAGGAACCGCAAAGCCTCCCGCAAAGTTGCGCGCGCAACCTCGTAACGCGCGAGCATTTCATCCTCGCGCGGAAGCCTGTCACCCGGGTTATGGCGACCCGCCTCGATGTCCCGCACGATGCTTTGCGCAAGAGAAAGGGCACGCTTGGCCTTCTTCACCGCTGACATCCGCCACTCATCAGCACACCCGCACCTCTCGAATAAAAAGTATAAGGATATTAGCAAACCTTCGTTGGATCGGCACACTATCCGATGGGATTGGTGTCTGCAAGGGACTAAAAGAGTATACGATTTATTGACTGCACGAGATGTCTCCCTTAAGGATGACTGAAGGCCGATCAGGCCTGAGATGTAGAAGGAATAGTTCTTATGGACAGCCAGATCGCCGAGCCGGATGCCGCGGCGAGGATCGCGTCAATTCCGATCGAGGAAATCGACGTGGCCCGGCCAAGCCTGTTTCAGAACGATACCATCGGTCTATTTTTTGACAGGTTGCGCGCCGAAGAACCTGTCCACTACTGCCGCGAGAGCTATGTCGGCCCTTACTGGTCCATTACCAAGTTCGACGACATCATGGCGGTGGACACCAATCATAAGGTCTTCTCTTCGGAAGCGAAGCTAGGCGGAATTGCAATCCAGGACATGCATTCGGTGGAAGGCGCGCTCGAACTTGAAATGTTCATAGCGATGGACCCGCCCAAGCACGATCAGCAGCGCAAGGCGGTGACTCCGGCAGTAGCTCCGTCCAACCTGCAACTGCTCGAGCCGATCATCCGCAAGCGCGCGGGAGAGATTCTCGATGAACTCCCGATTGGCGAAGATTTCGACTGGGTGGATAAGGTTGCGATCGAGTTGACGACGATGACGCTGGCAACCTTGTTTGATTTCCCTTGGGAGGAGCGGCGCAAGCTGACGCGCTGGTCCGATGTAGCAACTGCGGCACCTGAAACCGGGATCGTCGAATCCTACGAGGCGCGGCGCGAAGAACTCATCGGTTGCGCGATGTATTTCAAGACTCTGTGGGACGAACGGATAAACGAGGAGCCGAAGAACGACCTCATCTCGATGATGGCTCATTCTCCCGCCACGCGCGACATGCCGTTCCTCGAGTTTCTCGGCAATCTTATGCTGCTGATCGTCGGTGGAAACGACACAACACGCAATTCCATCAGCGGCGGCGTGCTCGCCTTGAACCAAAGCCCGGACGAGTACGCGAAACTCGACGCGGATCCTTCGCTCATTAGCAAAATGGTTCCGGAAATCATCCGTTGGCAGACCCCCCTCACTCATATGCGCCGCACCGCGCTGGAAGATTGGGAGATCGGCGGCAAACAGATCAAGAAGGGCGACAAGGTGGTGATGTGGTACCTGTCAGGCAACCGCGACGAGAGTGCTATCGAGCGCGCGGACCAGTTCATCATCGACCGCAAAAATCCGCGCCATCACCTCTCATTCGGCTATGGCATTCACCGCTGCATGGGAAACCGGCTCGCGGAACTGCAGCTGCGGATCATCTGGGAAGAAATTCACAAGCGCTTTTCCCGGGTCGAGGTTACAGGTGAACCAGAGCGTCTTTTTTCAAACCTCGTCCGCGGAATCACCAGGCTGCCGGTGCGGCTCCGCGCCCGCTGACTCTCGAGATCGAAATGCGGAGTTCAAGATGATCAAAATTACGTTCGTGGCTAGCGATGGTGAGCGACGGGAGGTCGAAATAGAAGAAGGCGAGACAGCCAGGGAAGCGGCGCTATACAATGACGTGCCGGGTATCGATGGCGATTGCGGAGGGGTATGTGCTTGCGCGACCTGTCATGTGCATGTCGATCCCGAATGGATCGACAAGGTGGGTCGGCTTATGCATGATGGAATGGAGGCCGACCTCTTGCAGTTCGCCGAAGGCACCACTGAATACAGTCGCCTTGCCTGTCAGATTCCGATGAAGCCGATGCTGGATGGATTGGTTCTTCACCTACCCGAACAACAATACTGACGGAGGGATCCTCGTCCCCGTAGCCTACATTCTTATCTGTCTTTCCTTGATTCTTCGAGAAAACACCCATGGCCACACAAATCGAGCCCGCAACCCAGACCGACGAAGACGCCTTCCGCGCGGAAGTGCAGCAGTTTCTGGCGGACAATTTTCCCGCCGAACTCAAGGGCCAGTCGAACGCGCTGGCCGGCGTGGACGGCCCCACCAATGAAACGCCGGCGCAGACCAAGTGGCGCGAAGCCGTGGGCGCGCGCGGCTGGGGCACCCCCACCTGGCCGAAGGAATACGGCGGCGGCGGCCTCACCAAGGCGCAGGCCAAGATCATCGACCAGGAATTCGCCAAGGCGGGTGCCTACAACCCGATCGGCGGCATGGGCGTCATGATGTTCGGCCCGACGCTGCTCGAATACGGCAACGAGGCACAGAAGCAGGAGCATATTCCGCCGATCTGCCGCGGCGAAATCCGCTGGTGCCAGGGCTATTCGGAACCCAATGCCGGCTCTGACCTCGCGAACCTCCAGACCTTTGCCGAGGACAAGGGCGACCACTACCTTGTCAACGGCCAGAAGACCTGGACCAGCGGCGGCCAATGGGCCGACAAGTGCTTTGCAATTGTACGAACCGACAAGAGCGACAAGCACAAGGGCATCAGCTTCATGCTGATCGACATGGACACGCCCGGCGTCGAAGTCCGCCCGATCACCATGATCAGCGGGACCAGCCCGTTCTGCGAAACCTTTTTCACCGACGTGAAGGTCCCGAAGGAAAACCTCGTCGGCGAGGAAGGCCAGGGCTGGACCATCGGCAAGCGCCTTCTGCAGCACGAGCGCACCAACATCTCGGGCGGCGGCAGCCTCGCCCGACTCATGGGCCAGAGCCTTGGCGATATCGCCAAGAAGTACCAGCCGACGGGCGCCGACGGCGAACTCGCCGATGCGGTGCTGCGCGACAAGATCGCTGATTTCGAAATCCGCTGGAACAGCTTCCTGCTCACCGCGCGCCGCGCGATGGAAGAGAGCAAGGCAGCTGGCGGCGTCTCCGAAATCAGCTCTGTGCTCAAGAAGCTCGGCACCAAGCTGAGCCAGGAACGCAGCGAATTGCTGATCGAAATCCGCGGGTTGCAGGGCCTCGGCTGGGAAGGCGACGGCTTTTCGGACGGCGAGCTCGGGGCCGTGCGCGCGTGGCTCTTCGGCAAGGCGACCACCATCTATGGCGGCTCGACCGAAATCCAGAACAACATCATCGCCAAGCGCGTGCTCGGCATGCTCGACCACCAGTAAGAGAGGGGAGCAAGGACAATGGCCGTTCTCAACGAAGAACAGGAAATGCTGCGAGATATGGCGCGCGAATGGACCGTCAACGAAAGCCCGGTCACCGAATTCCGCAAGGTCCGCGCCAGCGGCGAGCCCGAAGCCTTCAACCGCGACGCCTATGCGACGATGGCGCAGATGGGCTGGGCCGGGGTCATCATCCCCGAAGAGCATGGCGGGTCGGACTTCGGCTTCCTGTCCGCGGGCCTCGTCGTCGAGGAACTCGGCAAGACGCTCACCGCCAGCCCGCTGGTGATGAACACCGTCGCCGCCTCGGCGATCGTTCTTGGCGGCAGCGACGAGCAGAAGGCCAGGTGGCTGCCCAGGCTGGCGAGCGGCGAGGCCATCGCCACCCTCGCCGTCGACGAAGGGCCGAGCCACGATCCTGCGAAGATCGAGACCAGTGTGTCCGACGGCAAGCTGAGCGGCACCAAGGCCTTCGTCCATGAAGCGCATGGTGCGGACCTGTTCGTCGTCGCGGCGAAGGACGGGCTT
>LOET01000032.1 GCA_001515985.1 Sphingomonadales bacterium BRH_c3
AAGCCAGAATGGGGCACCAAGCGTTCCTGCCCCAAATGCGGGGAACGCTTTTACGATCTGGGTAATGACAATCCGGTAACTTGCATTGAATGCGGCGAGGAATGGGATCCAGAACCCGTACTCAAGCCCAAGCAGCCGATCCCGTTCGAAGAGGACGAGAAGAAGAAAAAGGAAGCCGAGGCTGACAGCGATCTTGGCGGCGATGATGATCTGGAAGAATTGGGCGATATCGACGAAGATGACGATTCGCCCGACAATGACGTCGACCTTGGCGGCGATGACGACCTTGGCGTGAGCAAGGGCAAGGGCGACGACGAGGATGATGAAAGCTGATTTAGCTGTTGCAAAGGGGAGGCGCGCTTTATAAAGGGCGCTTCCCGCAGGCCTTAGGGCTTGCATGAATGACTGGCGCGGGGCCTTAGCTCAGCTGGGAGAGCGCTACAATGGCATTGTAGAGGTCAGCGGTTCGATCCCGCTAGGCTCCACCAGTCACAATAAAAGTCGGTTTAACGACCGCACGCTGGCCGACGAGTATTCGTCCGCCGGCGTTTTTCGCGTTTACGGGAGTCCCCCGGAAAAAGTGGCGTTTCACTTTTTCAGTTCGGGAAACGACCGGAAAGGAACACCTGCCATGTCCGGCGGGCGAGGAGAAGAAGTCGATGTTTGACAATCTGTCCGATCGCCTTGGCGGGGTGTTCGACAAGCTCAAGGGCCGCGGCGCGCTGAAAGAGCAGGACGTGCGCGATGCCATGCGCGAAGTCCGCATCGCCCTGCTCGAAGCCGATGTCGCGCTGCCGGTCGCCCGCCGCTTTATCGATGCGGTCACTGAAAAGGCCGTGGGCCAGGATGTGCTTCGCTCGATCACGCCGGGGCAGCAGGTCGTCAAGATCGTCCATGACGAGCTGGTCGAGATGCTGGGCGGGGCGGATACTCCCGGCCTCGATCTCGATGCCAAACCGCCAGTGGTGATCATGATGGTCGGCCTGCAAGGTTCAGGCAAAACCACCACCACCGCCAAGCTGGGCAAGCTGATCCGCGAGAAGCACGGCAAGAAGGCGCTGATGGCCTCGCTCGACGTCAACCGCCCTGCAGCGCAGGAGCAGCTGGCGGTGCTGGGCACGCAGGTCGATGTCGCCACCTTGCCAATCGTGGCGGGCCAGCAGCCGGTCGATATCGCGCGCCGCGCGATGGAGGCTGCGCGGCTGCAGAATGCCGATGTGCTGCTGCTTGACACGGCGGGCCGGCTGCATGTCGATGAAGCGCTGATGGCCGAAATGAAGGCCGTCGCGGGCGTTTCAACCCCGCATGAAGTGCTGCTGGTGGTCGACAGTCTCACCGGGCAGGATGCCGTCAACGTGGCACAGAGCTTCAGCGGCGAAGTGCCGCTGACGGGCGTGATCCTGACCCGGATGGACGGCGATGCGCGCGGCGGTGCGGCGCTTTCAATGCGCCATGTCACCGGCAAGCCGATCAAGTTTGCGGGCACCGGTGAGAAGCTTGACGCGATCGAGGCCTTCCATCCCTCGCGCGTGGCCGACCGGATCCTGGGCATGGGCGATGTCGTCAGCCTGGTCGAAAAGGCAGCGGCGACGATCAAGGAAGCGGACGCCGAAGCGCTGGCCAAGCGCATGGCCAAGGGCCAGTTCGACCTCAACGATCTGCGCATGCAGCTGCAGCAGATGCAGAGCATGGGCGGGCTGGGCATGCTGGCAGGCATGATGCCGGGCATGAAAAAGGCCAAGGCTGCGCTCGCGGCGAGCAATATGGATGACAAGGTGCTGGTTCACATGGATGCGATCATCGGCTCGATGACGGCCAAGGAACGCGCGCGGCCCGAACTGATGAATGCCAAGCGCAAGAAACGCGTGGCGGCGGGTAGCGGCACCGATGTGCAGGCGGTCAACAAGGTGCTGAAGATGCACCAGGAGATGGGCCGCGCGATGAAGCAGATCAAGAAGATGGGCGGGCTCAAGGGGCTCGGCGCACTGTTCGGAAAAGGCGGCCTGGGCGGCGCCATGCCTGGCCTGGGCGGGCCCGGAATGGGTGCCGGAATGGGTGGCAATATGCCCGGACTGGGCGGGCCCAAGGGGCCGTCGGTCGATCCCGACACCCTGCCGCCCGATCTTCGTGATTTATTGAACAAGAAGTAATTTCAAGAATTTAGACTGGAAAGGTAATCTATTATGGCAGTTGCAATCCGTTTGTCGCGCGGTGGCGCGAAGAAGCGTCCTTATTACCGCATCGTGGTGTCAGATTCGCGATCCGCGCGTGATGGCAAGTATCTTGAGCAGATCGGCGTCTACAACCCGATGCTGCCGAAGGATTCGGGTGAGCGCGTGAAGCTCGACGAAGAGCGTGCGCGTCACTGGTTGTCGGTTGGAGCCAAGCCTTCTGACCGCGTGCACCGCTTCCTCGATGCAGCGGGTATCCTTGAGCGTGCTCCAAAGAGCAACCCGAAGAAGGGTGAACCGGGCGAAGCAGCCAGGGAGCGCGCCGAAGAAAAGGCAGCCAAGCTGGCTGAAGCCGAAGAGGCCGCCAAGGAAGCTGCTGCAGCTCCCGCCGAGGAAGAAGTAGTGGCTGAAGAGGCTGCCGCTGAAGAAGCTGCCCCGGCTGAGGAAGCTGTCGCTGAAGAGGCGCCTGCTGAAGAGACACCTGCTGAAGAGGCCCCCGCCGAGGAGGCTACAGCCGAAGAAGCTCCGGCTGAAGAGGCTCCTGCCGAGGAAGCTCCGGCTGAAGAAACCGAAGAAAAGGCTGAAGGCTGATTGCTTTCGCTCCGTTCGTCCTGAGCTTGTCGAAGGACTGCTTTTCTTCTTGCGTGCTCCAACGTTAGAAGGACGGCGCTTCGACAGGCTCAGCGCGAACGGGAATTTTGCCAATGTCAGATAGTCGCATAACCCTTGCCGCCATCACCGGTGCGCATGGCGTGGCGGGCGAAGTTCGCCTGAAGCTTCTGGGCGAAGGCGTCGATGCGCTCAGCGCCCACAAGAGCTTCAACGAGGGCGCGCTGACCCTTGTGAAAATCCGCAGCGACAACAAGGGCGGAGCGATCGCGCGCTTCGCCGAGGTTACAGGCCGCGATGCGGCTGAAAAACTGCGCGGCACGGCGCTCAGCGTATCGCGTGAAAACCTGCCGTCGCTGGAAGAAGGCGAATATTATCACGCCGATCTGATCGGGCTTGCGGTCGTGACAGATAGCGGCGAGGGCATTGGGCGCGTGATCGCGGTCGAGAATTTCGGCGCCACCGATATCATCGAGATCGAGAAAGACCCTGCTCCCGAAAAGGGCCAGAAGACCTTTATGGTGCCGATGACGCCGCAGGCGGTTCCCAGGTGGGATGCCGAGTCGCTGGTAATCTCCGGCGACTTTGTGGATCAGTGAAGTCCGTGGGCAGCGCTTGAGGGGCCGAGGCTGATTTTTCAGGGTAAGGGGGTGCCTGTCAGTCTCGGCCCTTTTGCTTGGGCTCGCATGTGGGGGTCATACGAGCCCGGGGGCAACGGTCACGGCATCGGGCAGGCCGAGCGTTGCCAGCAACCAGGCCACGCTGAAGAGCAGCATGGTCGAGGCAGTTGCGCCAAGTCCGGCGAGGAGCGAAGGCAAATAGCTATGCCTCTGGCCTTCGTCGTTCGCCGGATCGAAGCCGAGCAACTTGACTTCAATGGATGACAGATAGGGCTTGAGCTGTTCGATCAGGCTTTTCTCGTTCTCGATTGGACGACGGGCGAACAGATCGCTGTCCCTCCGGGCAATCTGGGCTTCCAACATTGGTATTCTCCTTGGCTCGTGATGGATGCCAAATGCCTCATTCGTACGCATCGAGCCAACAAAAGCGCTGGCAATAGCTATAAGTTGAATTTATAGGTAGTGGAATGAATCGGCTCCCTCCTCTTACCGCTGTCCGCGCCTTCGAGGCGGCGGGCCGCCACGAGAATTTTTCGCGGGCGGCGGAGGAACTTGGGCTTACACAGGCGGCCATCAGCTATCAAATCCGCCAATTGGAAGACCGGGTCGGCAAGCCACTGTTTGTGCGTGAAAAGGGCCGTGTCAGGCTGTCCGAGGCGGGCCAGCGGTTGCTTCCGGCGGTCAGCGGCGGCTTTGCCGGAATTGCCGATGCTTTTGAAACGCTGCGCGAAGATGACGCGGAAATCCTGTCGGTGAATGCTTCCATGTCGATCGGCGGGGCGTGGCTTTCAGCGCGGATCGGTCGCTTCCAACTGCGCTATCCGGACATTGCCGTGCGGCTTTCGCTGTCGAACGAACTTATCGACTTTGCCGGCAGCAGCGTCGATGTGGCATTGCGGGCCGGTCGCGGACAATGGAGCGGGCTGCGCGCAGATTTCCTGTTTCGACAGCACTTTTCACCGGTCTGCACCGCTGAATTTATCGAGCGCAATGCAATCTCGAAACCGGAAGATATCTTGCGGGTTGAAAGGCTTTCGCCCAACGATTCCGTGTGGAACAACTGGTTTGCCGCTGCTGGGCTGGACACTCCGCCGCCGCCGCGCCCGGGCGTGGTCATGGATAGCCAGATGCAGGAAGCGAGCGCGATTCTTGGAGGTTATGGCATTGCCTTGCTCACGCCGATCTTCTGGCGCGCGGACATCGATTCAGGTCGGCTGGTCCAGCCGTTCGAATCGCTCTACGTGCCGCTCAGTTCGCATTATCTCGTAAATCCGGTGGGCAGGGTCGGTGTGCGTAAGATCGAGCGTTTCCGCGAATGGCTGCACGACGAACTGTTGGAAGAGCGCAAGCATTCGCGCGCAGCAATATGGGAAGTTCCCGAATGACCTTCGCCGCCACCATCCTCACGCTTTACCCAGAGATGTTTCCCGGGCCGCTGGGCGTGTCGCTGGCTGGCAAGGCGCTCGAGCGGGGGGACTGGTCGTGCGAGACCGTGCAGATCCGCGATTTCGCGAGTGACAAGCACCGCACGGTCGATGATACGCCGGCGGGCGGCGGTGCGGGCATGGTGCTGAAAGCAGATGTACTGGCGAGGGCGCTGGATAGTGTGACGCAAGTGCCCTCCCTCCTCCAGGGGGGAGGGTTGG
>LOET01000033.1 GCA_001515985.1 Sphingomonadales bacterium BRH_c3
GATGCGCACCCGTCTCGCGCCCGGCACGCGCTGGCCGGGTGGCGGCACCCTGTCGCTGGCGGTCAGGGGCGCGCCCGAACAGATTACGTTCGAACCACTCGCACGCTTCCAGATGAAGGGGCTGGGCTATACCCACCCCGAATGGGGTCACGGCATGCATCACGGCCCGCTGAGGGTCGAACGTGAGGATATCGATCTTGCCGGGCTCGATCCGCTCGCTCCTGAAAATCTGCATGTGCAGATGTTAACCAGGGCGAACACGCCTGATGACCAGGGGATCGGCGTATTCGAACAGCTGATCATCGGCCCATTCAGCCCGCTGGGGCTCAAAGGCGTTAACGACGCGCAACCGGACTAGGCGGGCAAAACGGCCCGCCCATCAATGCACAGCCGGATCGAAAGGTTTGGATGCCCCGTGAGGATTCGAACCTCAATTGACGGAGTCAGAGTCCGTAGTCTTACCATTAGACGACGGGGCAATCGCCCGTCCGGCCCGAATTGACCGGTTGAGAGCGCAGGGCATCTAGTTTCCGCCAGCGTTCAGGTCAAGGCCCAGCCTGTGTGCGCGCTTGCCCAGCGCGCGTCCACACGCTAGCTAAGGGGCAGGTCCCCGTGCGCTACATGCGGCGGGAGGAAAGAAAGTATTTAATATGGCGGATTCTTCTCCGCCGGACGGAAAAAACAGGGCAGGCCCAAAAAGGGGCGGTAAGTCCGGCAAGGTAGCCGATTTTCGCTACAAGCGCCCCGCCAAGCCCAAGGATAAACGCCCCCCGCGCGGGGCCAATGCGCGCGGCATGGTAGCAGCGAAGCCTGCGAACAGCGATCTCGCTGAAAATCGTGCGAATCGAGGCCAGCCCAAGAAGCCGTTCAACATATCAGGCCCGCGCCCGGGGCAGGCCTATGCGGCAATCGACCTTGGCACCAACAATTGCCGCCTGCTGATCGCCCGTCCTTCGGGAGACGGCTTTACCGTAATCGACGCCTTCAGCCGGGTGGTGAAGCTGGGTGAAGGTTTGGCCAAGGCTGGCAAGCTCAGCGATGCAGCGATGGACCGCACGGTGCAGGCACTCACCGTGTGTGCTGAGAAGCTGCGCCGCCGCAATGTCCATCTGGCACGGTCGGTCGCCACTGAAGCCTGCCGCCGCGCCGCCAACGGAGCCGATTTTATCGCCCGCGTGCGCGAGGAAACCGGCATCGCACTAGACATCATCA
Source organism: Sphingomonadales bacterium BRH_c3 (assembly GCA_001515985.1). GTDB lineage: Bacteria > Pseudomonadota > Alphaproteobacteria > Sphingomonadales > Sphingomonadaceae > Erythrobacter. Next base: position 1,213 of record LOET01000033.1, read on the forward strand.
GCGCAGAAGAGGAAGCGCGCCTGGCGGTGCTCGGCTGCCAGATCCTGCTCGAGCCTGGCACCGGGCCTGCAATCATATTCGACATCGGCGGGGGCTCGACCGAACTCGTGCTGCTCGAGCAGGGCAGCGGTGTGCCCGAAATGCGTGATTGGCTGAGTGTGCCATGGGGCGTGGTTTCGCTTACCGACACCGTTGGCAAGGTCGAGGGCGAACCGCATGAACGCGCCGCACGCTATGCCGAAATGCGCCGCGTTGTGCGCGACAGCTTTGCCGATTTTGCCGAGCGTATCGCGCCTGCTGCAAAGGCGGAAAAGCTGCGCCTGCTGGGCACCAGCGGAACGGTGACCACACTGGCCAGCCTGCATCTCAAGCTGCCGCAATACGATCGCAATGCGGTTGACGGGTTGATCGTGCCCGCTCAATCCATGCGCGGAATTACAGCCCAACTGTCCGCGCTTTCACCGCAGGAGCGCAGCGAAGTTCCCTGCATCGGGCGCGACCGTGCCGAACTGGTGGTGGCTGGTTGCGCCATCCTGGATTCGATCCTCGACATCTGGCCCGCTACCCGCCTGGGCGTGGCCGATCGCGGAATCCGCGAAGGCATATTGCGCAGCCTGATGGCGCGTGAACTGGCTCACCCGCATCCACTGCATGAGAACCGTCCGGCATGGCCCGCACGCGATCCTTCGCTGGATCGCGCCAAATGAGCCGCTCCGGTCGCAACCCTGACAAGCGGGTCAAGAGCGCCCGCGGGCGCACCGCATCATCGACCCGCTGGCTCGAGCGCCAGCTCAACGATCCTTATGTCAAACAGGCCAAGGCAGAAGGCTATCGCAGTCGCGCGGCCTACAAGCTGATCGAGCTGGACGAGAAATTCGGCCTGATCCGCGGCGCCAAGCGCATTGTCGACCTGGGCATTGCGCCAGGCGGCTGGAGCCAGGTGGTGCGCAAGCTAGCTCCGAAAGCCACGGTGGTGGGGATCGACCTGCTGCCGACCGAACCGATCGAAGGCGTGACCATCTTCGAGATGGATTTCATGGATGATGGCGCCCCTGCCGCGCTGGAAAAGGCGCTTGGCGGCAAGGCCGATCTGATCCTGTCGGACATGGCGGCGAACACCGTTGGCCACAAGCAGACCGATCATTTGCGCACCATGGGGCTGGTCGAGGCCGGCGCCTGGTTTGCAGTCGAGAATCTTGCCCAAGGCGGCGCCTTCGTGGCGAAGGTGCTGGCCGGCGGCACCGATGACGAGCTGCTGAGGCTGCTCAAATCACACTTCAAATCGGTAAAGCACGCCAAGCCGCCCGCAAGCCGCAAGGGCTCATCCGAATGGTATGTGGTGGCACAGGGTTTCAAAGGCCACCGCGACTAGTGGCCTGCTCCAATAAAAAGGGGGGCCGCGCGATCAGATCGCACAGCCCCGAAATTCACGTTGCATGCGCTGGCGACAGCTCAGGCTTCGGCTTCCGTTCCCTCTGCGGGGGCTTCTTCAGCCGCTGCTTCGCCTTCTCCCTCGGTAGCAGCCTCCTCGGCAGGCGCCTCTTCGGCTACGACAGGTTCGGGCCGTGCGGGGGCACCGCCCATGCTTTCCATATAGACCATGACCGCGGCGCGATCTTCAGGCTTGGGAAGGCCGGCGAAGCTCATCTTGGTTCCGTCTGCGAAACCACGCGGGTTGGTGAGCCAGGCGTCCATGTTTTCCCAGGTCCAGTTGCCACCATGGCCGGAGAGCGCTGGGCTGTAGGCGAAACCGGCGACATGCTGGCCAATCCCGGTTCCCATCACACCCCAGAGGTTGGGGCCGATACCATTCGCCCCGCCCTGCTCGATCGTGTGGCAGGCTGCGCATTTGGCAAAGACCTTGGCCCCGGCTTCAGGCGTCGCAGCTGCAATCAGCGTGCCAAGATCCGGCGCTGCCTCTGCGCCCGCGCCTTCTGCCTCAACGCCTTCGATCTGGTAGCCAATTTTTTCAGGCCGCTCAGGCTTGTCCGCGTGGAAATACTTGCCACTGAGGACCGACAGGCCCAGCGCGATGATACCGGCGAAAAGCACCCAGCCGGCGGCAGTGTTGAAACGATCGTCCATGATGAAAACAGATCCGCGAAATATCCCTGGTGAATTCGCCCGCCGCTCTAGTCGGCAGCGCACGGCTTAGCAAGACCGATCAAGGCACTATCTGTTGCAAGCCGCGCAATTGGCTTGCAGCAGGGGTTTACGGGCGATAGTCGCCTGGGCCATGCACAGTTTTCCTGCCCCGGCCCTTGCGATGGTCCAGACGATGCGCGAATCGGCGCAGGCCGCGCCAGAGCGCGCAATCGCGTTCCAGGGCTCGCCCGGGGCCAATTCGCACCGCGCCGCGAAAGAGGCTTGTCCGGAATATCTGCCGCTGCCCTGTTTCAGTTTCGAGGACGCGCTCGACACAGTGAAAGCGGGCAAGGCGGGCTGCGCGATCATCCCGATCGAGAATTCGCAGCATGGGCGCGTGGCTGATATCCACTTCCTGCTGCCCGAAAGCGGGCTGAAGATCGTGGGTGAATATTTCATGCCGATTGATCACGCGCTGATGGGCTTGGGCAAGGGGCCGTTCACCGCCGCCTACAGTCACCCGCAGGCGCTGGGCCAATCGCGCAAGTTCCTGCGTGAGCGCGGGATCGTGCCGATGAGCTATGCCGATACCGCTGGCGCCGCAGCCTTTGTGGCCGAAAAGGGAGATCCTTCGCTGGCAGCGATTTCGCCACCGATAGCTGCCGAGCTTTACGGGCTGGAAATCGCCGAACAGCATGTGCAGGATTCGCCAGACAATATGACGCGCTTCGTGATCTGCGCGCGCGAGGCGCTCGATCCCGCCACGCTTAGCGGCGAAGATACGATCACCACCTTCGTGTTCGAGGTGAAGAACATCCCTGCCGCGCTGTATAAGGCGATGGGCGGTTTCGCTACCAATGGCGTCAACATGACCAAGCTAGAAAGCTATCAGACCGGCACCAGTTTCTCAGCCACCATGTTCTATGCTGACATCATCGGTGCCCCTGGCGATCCAGCCGTGGATCGCGCCATGGAAGAGCTCGCTTTCCACAGCAAGGAGCTGACCATACTGGGGACTTACCGTCAGGCGCGCAAGCGGGGTTAAGCCCATGCCTGATAACACTTAAACAGCTTTTCAGGGAGCCGCTTGCGCCGCGCCCGCCTGCGTGCCACCAATGGAGTTCATGGCGGTTGCAGCAAATCAGGTTTCAACGGGTGGCGCAGCGCCCGCAGGCTGGGAAGAATTGCGCGCCGACCCTGCGATCCAGTTCGAACCGGTCAACCTGCCCGAACAGGCACCGCGCGAACCCGGCATGTTGCAGCGTTTTTTCGAATGGCTGGGCAATCTGATCGGGGATTCGCTGGGCGGCGCGCTGGGCAACGCCTGGCCAATGCTGCGCTGGGCTCTGCTGGCGATCATGATCGCGGCACTGTTGTTTGTCCTCTGGCGTATTTTCGATCCGCTTGCCCGCCGCAAACGTGTCTCCTCTCAGGATGCGGCAGAATCAGAATGGCGCCCTGACCAGAGTGCGGCTATCGCCTTGCTGGAAGATGCCGATCGGTTGGCATCGGAAGGCCGCTATGACGAGGCGACCCACTTGTTGCTGCTGCGCAGCGTGAACCAGATCGCCACTGCTCGGCCCGACTGGGTTCCACCATCCTCGACCGCGCGCGAACTGGCGCACCTGCCGACGCTGCCCGATGCCGCGCGGCACGCTTTCCAGACCATTTCGGAACGGGTCGAGCGCAGCCTGTTTGCGCTGCGCTCGCTCGAACAGGAAGACTGGGACGCCGCCCGAGAAGCCTATGCCGAGTTCGCGCTTGTCCGGCTTGAAGGCATCACCGCATGAGCCAGCCGGGCACCTCACCCTTTTCGCCGCGCGCGGTGCTGGCTATCGTGCTTACCGGTGCACTGTCGTTCCTCGCTCTGGTCTATTTCATCGGCGCGGGCGATACAGGCAACCGGAATGGCGCTGGCGGCGCACACGCCGCGTCCAAGGGACTCAACGGCTATGCCGGGCTGGTGCACCTGCTCGAGGCGCAAGGCTATGCAGTAACGCAGTCGCGCAGCCCGGCTGCCTTCGAAACCTATGACTTGCTCGTGCTGACGCCGCCGATGAACGCCGATGCCGAGGAAATCGGCCAGATCCTGGATCAGCGGCGCGATCTGGGACCAACGATTGTGATCCTGCCCAAATGGGGCGTGACAGGTTTCAGGGGCAGGCTGCGCGAGCAGCTGGAAGGCAAGATCAGGGATGGCTGGGTGCGGCTGGTGTTTTCCAGCGCGCCAGAATGGGTCGGAGATTTGCCCGCGCCCTTCGCGGTGGAATTGAAGGAGGAACAACTCGATGGCGGCAAGCGAGCAGGTTGGAGCGGTTTCGACCTCACCGGCAGCCTGCCTGCAAGCGCGGTGATCTATGCCCAACCCAGCAAACTACACGAGGCCTGGGTAGCTGATGATGCCGGCCATTCGCTTGCGCATCTTGTGCTGGGCGAACAGGACAGCGACTATTACGCCGAGGCGCAATGGGTCGTCTTCGTGACCGAGCCCGATTTGATGAACAATTACGGGCTGGCCGATCCCCGGCGCGCGGCGCTGGCGCTCGCGCTGGTGCGCGAGGCCGGATATGATGATGATATGTCTGTCACCTTCGATCTCACGCTCAACGGGCTGGGATCGGCGCAAAACCTGCTGACGCTCGCTTTCCGCCCGCCTTTCCTGGCCGCGACACTGTGCCTGATCATGGCTTTGTTCGTAGTTGGCTGGCGCGCTTTTCAGCGCTTCGGACCGGCGCGGGC
>LOET01000034.1 GCA_001515985.1 Sphingomonadales bacterium BRH_c3
AAGCGGCCCTGGCGTTGGCCCGCAAGCGCCGGTTCGGACCCTATGGCGCGCTGGCGGACAGCGAGCCGCCTGACCGCGCTCTGCGCGAAAAGCAGATTGCGGCAATGATCCGCGCAGGCCATGACTATAGCATCGCACGCGCATTGATCGAAACCACCAGCACCGGCGAGGCCGAAGATTGGGCGCGTGAAGCACAGGATGATTGCGATGAAGTATAAGTGGACGGCCCTGGCGGTTGTTTTGGCGCTGATTTCGTGTTCGCCCGCGCCCGAGGCAGGGGCCGCCGGAGCAGCTGATACGCAGGCCGGGGCGCAAACCGTCGGCGATGAAGTGCTGCATCCGGTTTCCGGCCTGAAGGTGATCGATCTGGCAGTGATCTCGGACGGGGCACGGCACGATTTCAGGGTCGAGCTGGCAGATAGTCCCGAAGCTCAGGCACGCGGGCTGATGTTCCGCACCGAGCTGGGCGATGATGAAGGCATGCTGTTTCCTTCCGACAGGCCCGGTATCCGCAGCTTCTGGATGAAGAACACCCCGCTATCGCTCGACATCATCTTTATCGGCATGGACGGGCGGATACTGAATGTCGCGGCCAATACCGTGCCTTATTCGCTCGAATCGGTCCGGTCTGACGGCATGGCCAGCGCCGTGCTGGAGCTGCGAGGGGGGCGAGCTGCCGAACTCGGCATCGGGCCGGGGGCCGTTGTCGAATACAGGCTTCCCTAGGCAAGGTTCCCGCTTGGCGCAGCGGCAACTATCCGCTAATCGCGCTGGCCATGGGAATCCTCGGCAAGATATTCACCTGGTGGGATGGCGCGACCATCGGCACCATGCTGTTCACTGCGCGCAAGGGCGAGCATGTCGGCACCGATGCTCAAGGCAGCAAATATTACCGTTCCAGGCCCAAGCCGGGTGAGCGGGAGCGCCGCTGGGTAATCTACAACGGCAATAACGATGCCAGCCGCGTGCCCAGCGAATGGCACGGCTGGTTGCACGGCGCATTTGACGATGTGCCCGAGAGCCGGTTGCCGCCGCCCAGAATCTGGGAAACCGATTTCACGCCCAATGCCACCGGCACGCCTGCCGCCTATCGCCCGCAAGGCGCGCTTGAGCGCGGCGGGAAGCGCGCTCGTGCCACTGGCGACTATGAGGCATGGAGCCCGGAAGGCTGAGCATGCCCGGTTGGCGCATCGGTTTGGTGGTGGTGGGCGTGATCGGCCTGGCCGCCTGTTCGCAGGATACGCCCGCGCCCGTACCGGTCGAAACCGAATTGCCGGAAGAACTTGCGACGCCTTCGGCCACTGGCACGCCGACCGATATCGGCGCAGATGTGGCTGGCGCCACGCCGATGGAAGAACGCGTGGCGACGCTGGGCCTGCTCAACAAGCGTAACAATTCGAGCCAGGATATAGAGCTGCGTCCGGGTGAATCGCGCCGGATCGGCGACATCGTCATCCGCTTGCAGGCCTGCGAACGCACCGCGCCGTGGGAAATGCAGCGCGAGACCGGGGCCTTTGTCCAGGTTTCCGTGCAGGATCGCGGCACGTCGGATTTCCGACGCATTTTCTCCGGTTGGCTGTTTGAGAGTTCGCCCAGCCTCAACGTGGTCGAACACCCGATCTATGATGTCTGGGTGAAGGATTGCGCGATGAGTTTCCCGGGCGACGAATGATCCCGTGCGGCCTGCTGAACTATGTCCGTATAGGCTTGCGGCAGGCTCATTCCAGGCTGCCCTGAGGCCCGCGTCAACCCTTCCAGATACTGCCGCTGGGTAAGCTCCACAGCACCCATCGTGCCGAGATGTTCAGTCATGAACTGGCAGTCAAGCAGGTGGTATCCGGCCCGCCGCATCATCGCCACCAGCCAGGCCAGCGCCACCTTGCTGGCATCACTGCGGTGGCTGAACATGCTTTCGCCGCAAAATACCCGGTCGAAGCTGACCCCGTAGAGCCCGCCGACCAGCGTTGCGCCATCCCAGCATTCGACCGAATGCGCGTGGCCCAGCTGGTGGAGCTGGCGATAGCTGGCGATGATCCGTTCGCTGATCCAGCTTTCGGGATGATCGGCGCGCGGCTGGGCACAGGCGGCGATCACATTGTCAAAATCGCGGTCGATCGTGACTGTGAAGCGATCCTGCCGAATCGCCTTGCGCAGGCTGCGCGAGAGATGGAATTGCTCAAGCGGTATGATGGCGCGCTGTTTGGGCTCGACCCAGAATACTTCGGGATCATCGCGCCGGTCCGCCATCGGAAATATCCCGCTGCGATAGGCGAGCAGCAGCATTTCCGGCGGTATCGGCGGGGGATAGGGCGAATGCATCTTGCAGCCATTATAGCAGGGCCTTGCCCAATTGCGGCAAGGCAAATCCGCCGGCTGCATGGGCAAACTGCCATGTTGCCATGCTGCGCGCTTGGCTATAGAGGGCAGCGTCCGGCTGCAGGGGTGTAGCTCAGCTGGTAGAGCATCGGTCTCCAAAACCGAGGGCCACGGGTTCGAATCCTGTCACCCCTGCCATTTCCTGCCGTTCAAACAGCAAAGGGGCTGACTCTTCCCAGAGCCAGCCCCTTTTGTTTGCCGCTCTCAATATTCGTTTGGTTCTTCCGGCGTGTCGGCGGTGTGGGTCGGCCCGGCGGTCCTGTTGCCGCGCGCGAGTGCGAAGACCACGCCAGACAACAGCAGCAATGCCAGCAGGTTGGGCGCAACCATCACGGCATTGGCAATGTCACCCATACGCCAGATCAGATCCGATTCGCGGCTTGCCCCGATAAAGATGACCACGCACCACAGCACCCGCCATGCAAGGTGGAGTTTCTTCTCGCCGCCACGCGTCGAACCGGGGAACCGATCATAAATGAATGTGATTGCCCGTTCGCCGTAATAGCTCCAGGTGAGCAATGTGGTGAAGACGAACAGCAGCAACGCGATGCTGGCGACAAGCGTGCCGAGGGGAACGCTCCAGATTTGCAGCGGGAAGGCGGCGGCAAAGGCACCGCTGGTCATGGCGAAACCCTGAAGGCCCGATTGCCAGGCATGCAGCACCGGCTCGCCATTATGGGTGAAATTGCCCTCCACGGTCAGGATTACCAGCGCGGTCATGGTGCAGATCACGATGGTGTCGATGAAAGTGCCCAGCATGGCCATGCGGCCCTGGAATTCGGGATCGTCGGTTTGCGCCACGGCGTGGGCGATCGGGGTCGAGCCCTGGCCCGCTTCGTTCGAGAACAGCCCGCGTGCCACACCGGCGCGGATCGCCAGGATCACCGCCGCCCCAAGAAAACCGCCGCTGGCTGACTGGGCATTGAAGGCCCCGCCGAAGATCCGGCTGAAGGTTTCGGGAATGTCCTGGATATTGAGCAGGATCGCGATAATCGCCATGATGATGTAGGTCGCGGCCATGAAGGGAACGACCTTCTCGGCGACATTGCCGATCGACTTGATCCCGCCGATGATGACGATGAACACCAGCACGGCAACGATCAGCCCGCCAAGCCATTCCTCGATCCCGAACAGTTCGTTGAGCCCGTCTGCCACGGCATTGGCCTGGATGCCGTTGCCGGTAACAAGCGCGGAAATCAGCGTGCCAATACAGAAAGCGATTGCCAGCCAGGTCCATTTTGGCCCCAGCCCCATCATGATGTAGCTCATCGGTCCGCCGCGATAAACGCCGTCGCTGGTCTGCTCGCGGTAACGGATGGCCAGCGAACCCTCGGCAAAGGCCAGCGCCATGCCGAAAAGGGCAGTGATCCACATCCAGAAGATCGCCCCCGGTCCGCCCAGCGCGATCGCGGTTGCGACCCCGGCCAGATTGCCTGTGCCAACCTGCCCCGAAAGCGCAGTCGAGAGCGCGGCGAAGGGAGAGATTTCACCCGCTCCTGCCCCCTTGCGACCTGCGAACAGCCCTTTGACGGCGGCACCGAACTTGACGATCGGGTAGAACCGCAGGCCAATCATGAACCACAAGCCCGCACCCAGCAGGATTACCGCCAGCGGAGGTATCGGAATCAGCTGCACCCCGTCCCAGGTGCCGCCCCAGATAAAGTCTGCCACATTGGTGACAGGGCCCAGTAGGCGTTCATCCAGAGTGGCCGGTTGACTGGTTGCCATGTTCGATCGTCCCCTTGTTGCGTCCCGGTAAAGGTGGGCACGCTAAGGCCAAGTGGTTACACCTGCAACGGGGTTTCGCCGCTTACCCCCGGCATTGCCCCATAAATGGCCAAGCCCGCTTGCTTTTGTGTAAAGCCACGCTTAAACGCGCAATCGTCTTCCGACATTGGAATCAGCTTAAGCCCCTCCCGGACCTTGTTCGGGGCGGCGAGAAACCCTACCTGAAAGCCAAGCCTGGAAGGCGGAACAAATATTATCGAGGACGGAAGGTCACCCCATGGCCGAAGAGAAAAAGCGCAAGACATCGCCCGCCGAATTTGTGAACCAGGTTCGCAGCGAAACGAACAAGGTGGTGTGGCCTACCCGTGAGGAAACCATCCGCACGGCGATCTTCGTGTTCATCCTGATGGTGATTCTTTCGGTGTTCTTCCTCGGTATCGACACGGTCTTCAGCGCGATCGTGCAATGGCTGCTGTCGCTGGCCTGATCCGCGCATTTCATTTCACGGGAATTCACCATGGCTCGCTGGTATATCATTCACGCCTATTCGGGTTTCGAGAACAAGGTCCGCGATGCGATCATCGCCGAAGCCGAACGGTTGGGGCTGTCCGACGCGGTTGAGGACGTCCAGATCCCGACCGAAACGGTGACCGAGGTCAAGCGCGGCAAGAAGGTGCAGGTCGAGCGCAAATTCATGCCCGGCTATGTCCTAGCCAAGCTGAAAATGACCGATGACGTGTACCACCTGATCAAGAACACGCCCAAGGTCACGGGTTTCCTCGGCTCCAACAACAAGCCGCAGCCGATCAGCGAGAAAGAGGCCGCGCGCTATTTTGGCGGCGTGGAGGAAGCCAAGGCTGCGCCCAAGAGGGACATCAGCGTCGATTACGAGATCGGCGACCAAGTCAAGGTGCTCGACGGGCCCTTCGCCAGCTTCAACGGCGAGGTGGAAGAGCTCGATTTCGACAAGGCCAAGGTCAAGGTTTCGGTTTCGATCTTCGGCCGCGCAACCCCGGTCGAGCTGGACTTCGAGCAGGTCGAACTGGTCAAGTAAGGGTTCGGGCGGGCTCAGGCAGGTTCGTAAGCTTCAACCGCTTCGATGATCGCAGCGCTGGCTAACGCAACGCTGGTATAGCCGGTGAGGTCTTTGGCGATCTCGCCCTTGAGTCTCGGGGTGGTTTCCTTGCCGTATAGGTTGCGTAGCTCGCCCAGCGTACGCGGGTCGGCGATGACAATGATTTCAGAGCCTGGCTCGTCGATAGCCGCGTTTTCGAGGACATTGGCGGCATGGTGCGCGAATAGTTCCTCTCCTTGCTCCTGCCAATCGGTGTCGGAATAGCTGCTGCGGCGTTCGCCAAAGCGCGACTGTGTCCGGCCCGGTCGGTCCGATCCTTGCTCGTGAGTGCGGGGATTGTCCGCTTCCTGCTCAACCAACATGGCAAGGGCCGGGGCAGTCGCGCCGCCAACATTCCGCAACAGCATCAATTTGCGCCCATCGGCTACCAGAATCAGCGCTCCGCTTTTGATAATCATCGTCGATATCCTCTTCTCGATGGTGGATGTCGGTTTACTCCGCGAATTGCCCGTTGGCGAATGACTTCGGTCAAATTCCGCGGCGTCAGTAAACGCTGCGCGCGGCGGCGGTGCCCTTGGTCGCAAGCGAGAAGCGCGGCTCGATCGCCAGCTGCGCATCGGCGATATGGCGCGCCACCAGTTCGCCCACCGCCGGCCCGTGCTTGAAGCCGTGGCCCGA
>LOET01000035.1 GCA_001515985.1 Sphingomonadales bacterium BRH_c3
GAGAAGCGCCAGCTTTCCATGGTTGCCCCGCCGGTGAGCCGCGCCAGGCCTGACGGTGCAGGCAGCCCGGCCCGCGAGCCTCCCAGTCTGGAGAGGGCGCGGGCCAGGCCCTGCTCTATCGCCTGTGGGTCGCTGCTGCTCACCGTTCAGCAGCGATCAGGCCGGGATATTGTCCCTCTTGACGGTAATCACCTGCGAGTAGGTGAATTCCTCGAGCCCTTCCTTGCCGTATTCGGCACCAAAGCCCGATTGCTTGTGCCCGCCAAAGGGAGCGTAGGGCGAAATGTGCATGAACTCGTTGATCCAGACGGTGCCGGTTTCAAGTTGCTCGGCAATCTCGATGCCTTTTTCGGGATTGGCGGTCCACACCGCGCCGGCAAGGCCATAGTCGGAATTGTTGGCGCGCGCGATCACCTCTTCTTCGGTCGAGAACTTCATCAGCGGCATGACCGGGCCGAACTGTTCCTCGGCCACGATCCGCGCGTCTTCGGGCGGATTGTCCAGAATGGTGATCGGCACGTAATAGCCGCTGCCCGTGGGATCGGCGTCACCGCCAACCAGGAACTTGTAGCCATTGTCCTTCGCGTCCTCGATCAGTTCGAGCACGCGCTCATATTGCTTCTTGTTCTGGATCGGGCCGACACCGGTGCCCTGCTGCGAGCCGTCACCCACCTTCACCGTCTTGGCATAGTCGGCAATCGCCTGGCTCAGCTCGTCATAGATATCCTCGTGGATATAGATGCGCTTGGCCGCGATACAGACCTGCCCGGCATTGGTGAAGCTTGACCAGAACAGCTGCTCTGCCACCTTCTTGGGGTCAGCATCGGGCAGCACGATCGAGGCATCATTGCCGCCCAGTTCAAGCGTGATGCGCTTCAGATCCTTCGAGGCGCCCTCCATGATCTTCTTGCCGGTCGCGGTCGAGCCGGTGAAAGTGATCTTGTCGATATCGGGGTGGCTGGTCATCAGCGGGCCCAATGAATCCTCGCCAGTGATGAAATTGACCACACCGGCGGGCACGGTGTCCTTGATCAGTTCGGCAAAGCGCAGCGTGGTGAGCGGAGTGAAGGGCGAAGGTTTCAGGACGATGGTGCAGCCTGAAAGCAGGGCCGGCACGATCTTCTGCACCGCCATCAGCAGCGGGAAGTTCCACGGCACGATGCCGCCTACCACGCCCACCGGCACCCGCCGGGTGCGGCTGAGCCGCTGCGCCGAATCTTCGGTCACCTCGTCTTCGAGGCTGAGTGTCGACTGGCTGGCAATCATGTAGGCCGACCCCATGATTTCGCCCTTGGCCTGTTCATGCGGCTTGCCCTGCTCGCTGGTCAGCAGCCGGTAGAGCTCTTCGTGATTGTCCTGGATGATCTTGGCCATCGCCTGCAGCGCGGCGCGGCGTTCCTCGATCGGTGTCTTGCGCCAGCTCTTGAAGGCAGCGCGGGCAGCGGCCACCGCGCGGTCAAGCTCGGCCGCGCCGCAAGCCGGAACCTGGCCGATGACCTGTTCATTGGCCGGGTTGACCACGTCGAGCCATTCGCCCGATTCAACCAATTCGCCATTGATGAGATTCTTGTATTGGGTAGCCATGGGGCCTCTCTCCAGTCTGAACTGCCAGTGTGCAGGAATGTCTCGAGTCGCCAAGATGGGACGCCGCCGCCCCAAGGGCAAATACTTTCCTTGCATCATAGAGCGCGACAGCGTGTCGCGCGCCTATCCATTGCGCTATGCAACTGATAGCCGCATGAAAGCGAGCGAAAAAGCATAGCTGAAGAGGATTCCCGCATGGCCGATCTCGTCGTTTACGGCAGCCCCGTTTCCCCCTTTGTGCGCAAGGTCCAGGCGGTCTGTATCGAAAAGGGCGTGGAATTCGAAACCGACGCGGTCAACGTGTTCGATCCGCCCGACTGGTTTCGCGAGATCTCGCCATTGAAACGAATCCCGGTCCTGCGCGATCGCTCGATTGCCGAAGAGGGTATTCCTGGGACGATTGCGGACAGCTCTGCCATCTGCGGCTATATCGAGAGGAAGCACCCCCAGGTGCCGCTCTATCCCGCCGATCCCTTCGCCTATGGGCACGCGCTGTGGATCGAGGAGTATGCCGACAGCCATCTGGCCGCAACCGGCGGGCTGGGCATTTTCCGTCCGATCGCCTTTGCCGCCATGCAGGGGAAAGAGCCCGATCTCGACACCGCGCGGGCATGCTGGGCAGAAAAGATGCCGCCGATCCTGGCCTATCTCGACGGCGCGCTGGGCGATGGCGAATTCTATGCCGGCGACGCGCTGTCGATCGCCGATATCACCGTCACCACCTGCCTGATGCAGCTCTCGCTCGCTGCCAGGCTGCCGCTCGATGCCTATCCCGCGCTCGCCGCGCACCTGAAGCGCATGCAGGCGCGCGATTCGATTGCCGTGCCTTATGCCAAGGCGGAAGCTTTCATCCGCAGGTCGGTGCCTGAACCCCATGATCTGGCGTGATTTCCCGCGGCTAACGACGCAAGGCTAACCATTTCTTTGCCATGACGCGGCATTGAGCGATAAAGCTTGCCGTACAGGCACGCAAACAGGGGAAATGCATGACCAGCCCGTGGACCATCGGGATCATCGGCGGATCGGGGCTCTACGCGATAGAGGGGCTTGAAGACGCGCAATGGATCGCGATCGACAGCCCGTGGGGCAAGCCCAGCGACGAGGTGCTGTGCGGACGCATCGGCGATGTGCGGGTGCGCTTCCTCCCGCGCCACGGGCGGGGGCACCCGATCGCGCCCGGCGAGCTCAATGCGCGCGCCAATATCGATGTGCTCAAGCGCGCAGGCTGCACTGACATTCTTGCCATCTCTGCGGTTGGCTCCCTGCGTGAGCAGATCGAGCCGGGGCGCTTTGCCATTGTCGAGCAGTTCATCGACCGCACCAATCGCACACCGCGCAGCTTCTTCGGCACCGGCCTCGTCACGCATGTCTCGATGGCCGATCCGGTTTGCCCGCGCCTGTCTGAAATGGCCGCCGCCGCGATCGCTGGCGCCAAGGGAAAGGTGGCGACCGGTGCAACCTACCTTGCCATGGAGGGCCCGCAATTCTCGACCCGCGCCGAAAGCCGGATGTACCGCGAATGGGGGGCGGACGTGGTGGGCATGACCGCCATGCCCGAAGCCAAATTGGCGCGTGAGGCGGAGCTGCCCTATGCGCTGGTCGGCATGGTGACCGATTACGATTGCTGGCGGGAAGGCGAAGCAGTCGACGTGGCACAGGTGGTTGCGCAGATGCAGCTCAACAGCAAGCTTGCGCGCGACATGCTGACCCGCTTCATCAACGCACTGCCCGATCAACGCGAGCCTTCGCCGATCGACTTCGCGCTGGATGATGCAGTGATCACCGCGCCCGACAAGCTCGATCCGGCGCTGCTGGCAAAGCTTGACGCAGTTGCCGGCCGGTTGCTTGCCGGGGGTTAGCGGCCCGCGACCTGCGCGAAGTGATCGAGCACTTCGGCCATCCCCACCACATCGCCATATTTGGCGTTCATGTCGAACAGATTGGCGCGGTGTACAGCCTCGTGCCGGTCGCCCACCGCCTCTTCCACCACAATCGGGATGAAGCCGTGCTGGCAGGCATCGACGCAGCTGGCGCGGATGCAGCCACTGGTGGTGACGCCGGTGATCACCAGGCTGTCAATGCCCATGGCGGTGAGCGTGGAGGCGAGCGAGGTGCCGAAAAAGGCGCTGGCATATTGCTTGGTGATGACGAGTTCATCCCCGCCCGGCTCAAGCCCTGCGGGCCAGGCGCCAAGCGGGTTGCCGCGCGCAAAGCTTTTCAGCGCGTCGATCTTGCGCGCGAAGATCCCCCCGTCCGCCATCGAAGGATGGAACTCGACATTGGTATAGATCACCGGCACACCCGCCGTGCGTGCCGCATCGCGCAGCCGCAAGGCCGCCTCCAATGCGGGCTCGACGCCTGCGTAAAGCGGGCTGCCCTTGGCCAAATAGGCCTCTACAAAGTCGATCAGGATCAGCGCGGGCCTTTTCCCGAAACCGATCCGACCTTCGAAGACGCCGGCATAATTGCTCTTCACGTCCTCAGCGCTCACCCAAAGAGCTCCTCTCGCACGCTCGCGTGTGTGAACAGCTTATCCTAGAATTTGTAGCCAAACTCCACCCCGAAGCGCCGCAACATCCCCGGAGAAATGAACGATCCGCCAAATTCGATCGCCGGGATCGCCTCGGCAATGTATTTTTCGTTGGTGAGATTGTCGGCAAAGGCCGTGACCGACCAGCTGTCGGTTTCCAGCCCGATACGCGTGTTGAGCACGCCGAAAGTATCGCGCCGGGTAAGCGAGTAATCCGCATCGCCCACGAATGAAGGCAGGGCCAGCGCCGATCCCGGAAGCAGCCCGCTGAACAGCGTGGGCGAGGTGTTGTTCTGCATGGTGTGGAACCAGGTCGGCCCGGTGATGCGGTAATCGGCCCGGGCAACGAAATCGAGCGTGTCGGTTACCGGCAGGTCAAGCTGGGTGCCCAGGTTGAGGGTGTAGTCCGCGGTATAGGGCGACTTGTTGCCGACCGTGACCGGGCGAGAGGCATTCTCCTTGATCTCGCTCTCCGTCACATTGGCTGAACCGAACACGCTCCAGCCCGGCATGATCTCGGCAGACAGGTTGAGCTCGGCGCCATAGATCTCGACCTCGTCGATATTCGACACCACGCGCAGCAGGCCGAAGCCGCCAACGAAGAATTCGAAGAACTGCATGTCGTCGATCTTGGTATAGTAACCTGCAAGATCGAATGTCACCGCGCCGCCCAGAAGGTCGCCCTTCATACCCGCTTCGAAGGCGCTCGATTTCTCTTTGCGGAACTGGTCCTCGATCAGCACGTCCGTGCCGATGAACTGGTTGAAGGCCTGGTCAACGATCGCAGCCGAGCCCTGATTGTTGAACCCGCCCGATTTGAAGCCGATGCCCCAGTTGGCGTAGAGATTGACGTCATCCGAAAGCTCGTAGCGCAGCGAGATCTTGGGCTGGAGCTGCTTGAAGCTCTTCGACTGGTCGGGGATCGGCCCGAAGGCCTGGCCCGGATTGATCGGGCCGCCGGTAAAGGGATCGGTGGCATTGGGCACGAGGTTGCGCACCTTGCGGTCCTCGATGTCATAGCGCGCTGCCAGCCCGAGTTCGAAGCGTTCGCTCACCTCGAAATCTGCCGAGCCGAACACGGCATAGACATCGGTCGAGAAATCATCGTGGTAGAGCTGGGTGGTGGGATTGGCAGAACCAGCCGGATTGAACAGTTCCGTACTGGCGCCATTGCCCAGGTCTGCGCCCAGGCTGACCCCAACTTCCCGGTCGATATGGAGGTAGTAACCACCCACCTGCCAGTCGACCATGCTATCGCCGTTCGAGGCGAGCCTCACTTCGGCGCTGAAATCGCTCTGGTTACGAACCTGTAGCTGGGTGCCGTCACAGGTTGTGGGACCGAAGGGGCCGAAGGTCGACCCGTTGACGGGATCGAAGATGAAGGGCACCGGCGTCGCCCCGATGAAACCCGGCGGGTTGACCGGGAAGCCGGTCAGCGAGGCGGTGCTGGCAAAGCAGGCGTTCGAAGCGTCGACCGAATCCTGCGTCGCCCCTGGGAAGGTGAAGCGCGCAAAATCTGCCGAAGTGCCATCGGCGGTCAGCAATTGTTCGACATCGCTATAAAGCGCCCAGGCCGTCAACGTGACGCTGTCGAATTCGTGCTCGATCTTGGCCGATGCCTCGAAGGTCTGCTGGGTATTGGTGGGGCGAATGTTGGAATAGAAATTGAACGGGTGCTCGTTGACGTCCTCGAAAAAGGCACCACCGAAATTGGGCAGCGCAAAGGCCGCGTTGTAATTGATCGATGCGCCCTTGAGATCGGCATAGCGCGCCTTGACATCAAGCTCCGTCGACGGACCCAGTTCGGCCACGAAGCGCCCGTCGACCGACCACACTTCCTGGTCATCGACTGTATTCGAATCCAGCAGCACGTTGCGGTAGAAGCCGTCGGTGGTCGAATAACTGCCCGACAGGACCAGCCCGGCCCCCTCGCCCACCGGCGTCGAAACATAGGCCGAGGCCTTGTAGGTCTCGTCCTCTGCGGCGCTCACCTTGATGCCGCCTTCCAGGAAGCCAGCCGGCTTGAGCGTCTGTATCACGATCGCGCCAGCTGCAGCATTGCGGCCGTAAAGCGCGCCCTGCGGGCCTTTGAGGATTTCAATCTGGCGCAGCGTGCCCTGATCCTGGTTGAGCTGTGCAGTGTTGGTCTTGAGAATGCCGTCCACCACCAGCGCAACCGAGCTTTCCGCGTCGCGGGCGCCATTGATGCCGCGAATGTTGATCTGGGTATCGCCCGCTTCCGCAGTGCCGGTGACAATCGTCACGCCGGGCGTCAGCTGGACGAATTCCTCAGCCCGGTCGATCCCGGTCTTCTCCAGCGTATCTGCGGTGAACACGGTGATCGCGCTCGGAACCTCGGCCAGCGTTTCGGACTGGCGCCGCGCGGTCACGATAATGGCGTTGCTGCCGGTAGCGTCTTCCGCAACTGCTTCGCTGCCGACATCCTGCGCCAATGCGGGGTTGGCCATAATGATCGCGCCAAACGCCGCGCCGCACGCAAGGGTGTACTTGAAGGTGGTCATCTGTCGTATCTCCCCTGAACCTTTAGCCGGTACGGGATTTTTCCCGGACTTGCCGGCTGCAGGCAAACGCTACCCAATTAATTGACGCAATATTGTATACAATTTATCCTGGTCAAGCTTAATGTGCAAGAACGGGGGGAAGGCCGTGGTGTGTGGCAAAATGGTCGCGATGGCAGCTTGCGGGGGAGCGTTTGTGCACCTTTCAGCTGCTTCTCTGTGCTTTTCAGTATCCTTTGTGTCCTTTTCAGTCCCCTTTGGGCGCACAGCAGCCTAGGGTTCCGGGATGAGCCGCGCCTCCGACCTCGCCTATGACAAGATCCGCGCCCACCTGCTCAGCGGCGCGGTCAAGCCGGGCGCGCAGCTGACCGAGGACCAGCTGACGCAGATCACCGGCGTCAGCCGTACGCCGGTGCGCGAGGCGGTGCGGCGGCTGGAGAGCGAGATGCTGCTGGTGCGCAGCGAATCGAAGCGCATCTTCGTGGCCGACTGGAGCCGCGACGACATCGACGAGATGTTCACCTTGAGGCAGATGCTCGAGGGCCATGCCGCCGAGCGCGCGGCGCGCCGCCTTTCAGGCGAGCAGATCGACCGGCTCGAGGAAGTCAACCAGCAGCTGCACCTGGCGGTGACGATGGAGCCGCCCGACGTTGTGCGCTTTCTCGATGCCAACCGCAGCTTCCACGAGATCATCACCGAGGCAGCGCATT
>LOET01000036.1 GCA_001515985.1 Sphingomonadales bacterium BRH_c3
TTTTGCACCGTCGGAGCGGGCAAGCCGGTTTCCGCCGCCAGTTCCGCTGCCGAAACGCGCCCACCGCCGCAATGGCGCGCGGCGGCGCTCATCGTCACGACGGCATAATCGGCAAGGTTCGACAGGCGCATAGCGCTCCTACTTAAATCAGACTGATTCGTTCGTATTTGCAGTTAGGAGCGGGTTCGGTGGGTTTCAATGCGAAATCCCTTGTTGCGAGTCGTTAGCAAAAGGTATCAACCACTCGTGCGCGACCGGCCCAACTGGCTGAGATTCTTCATCCGCAGCAGGGTAAGAAACAGCGGCTCATCGCTCCCGCCAAGCTTGGCAGGTGTATAGCCACAATAGCGCCGGATTTCGCGCACCATATGCGGTTGGTCATAGAATGCCTCCGCGATTTCGGATTCCGCCCTGTCGCTAAGATTTGCACGGGCCAGCAGCGATGCGGCGCGCACCGCACGATATTTGCGTGCCAATGCGGCGGGCGGAAAGCCGAAATATTGTTCGATCAGGCGCTCAGCCTGGCGGCGTGAATAGTCAAGGCGATCAAACAGAGCTTCGACATCGGGCTTGAGCGACTGCCCGAGCCAGTCGATTGTGCGTTCGATCAGGCGTTCATGCGCAGGAGGCAGTTGTTGCAGCCGTGCCTCGATCCATTGCGCGAGGCACTTGCAGGCCTGCCGCCCGTCTAGTTTGCCGGCGCGATAGGCGGTGTTGATGTCATGGGCGGCTTGCCTGATATCATCTCCCAGCAATTCGTGTGCGGGATGGACTCTGTCCAGCAGGTCCTTGACCGAGCGGCCGGTTAGCGCGGCCCATCCGAACGGGGAAAGCGAAGCCCCGATGGCGTGCCACGGGCCGTTCATCGAATAGGGCACGGCGGTCGAAAACGCGCTGATCATATACGCTTCGCCCAGAATGGCATCTTCGCGCTGCCCGAACGTCACGGTCCCGGTCCCATGTGGAAAAAGGACCAATTGGGCGAGCGCCCCGGGGTGGCGCTCATGGATCACCGGCGCGTCCCAGGCGAAATGAAACAGCGCCAGCAGATGGCGCTCAAGTCCTTGAGGCGGTTCGTAATATTCCAGGTGAAAGTGGGGCGGCATAGCCTGTCATCTACGACCCAACCACGGACCGAACCGCCCCATGCACCGAACAAGGGCTTTGCGAGGAACTCATTCTTTTGGTGCGTGAGCAGGGATAGTCCATAGCTAGTCACTTCCATTGTAGCTCAGCGACATGGCAGGCCATCTTGCCGCAGAAGTTGTCACAAGCGCCCGCATCAAGATCACCTCGCCGGCGTCAGGGCTCATCAAGCGGATGGGCCGCTTTGTTTCCAAGTTCGCCGGGAATGCGCACTTCGCGCAGATTCTTGGGTGTGAGCATTTCCGCGAGATAGGGGTTTTCATCGCCCGCCAGGCGCGCAGGCGTGCGCCCCACGAACAGGCTGATCTCGCGAATCATGTGTGACTGGTCGTAAAAGGCCTCGCCCAATTGCGCTTCATATTCGTCGGAAAGCTGCGGCAGGCCCATCAATGCAGCTGCGCGCAAAGCGCGGTACTTCCTCGCCAGGGCCCGCGGCGGAAGGCCGAAATAGCGCTCAACCAGCCGTTGTACCTGCCGTTCTGAATAGCTCGCCTCATGGTTGAGCTGTGCAAGATCGGGATTGAGCGACGAGCCAAGCCAGCGTGTGGTGGTGTGAATAAGCTCGATGTGGCGCGGTTTGACGGGCCTGAGATGCGCGGCGATATAATCGCACAGACCCAGCGCGCAATCGCGCCCGCTCTTCTCGCCACTGCGATAGGCCGCGCATAATTCACCGCCCATCGCGTCTGCTTCATCGCCAAGCCACTCGCCCGCACGAACGAACCGATCACTAAATTTCGCCGCACTGCGCCCGGTCAACGCGGCCCAGCCAAGTGGCGAAAGGGCCGCCCCGATCGCATGGAATGGTCCATCGACCACAAACGGTGCCGCCATTGAAAAGGGGGAGAGCAGATTGGTTTCATGGCTGGGATCAACCCGCCCATCAAGAAACCGCATCTCACCCACACCATGAGGGAAAATGGAGAGCTGACCGAGCGCCGCCGGCTGGATATCGCGAATCAGCGCTGCATCGCAGCGAAAGTGATAAAGCGTGGTGATGAAGTCGCTGAGCGCAGGCGGCGCGGCGATATAGTCGAGCTGGAACAGGCTTTGCGGCGTGAGCGCAAAGTCGGATCTGTTCCGTTCACGCGGAGCACCCGGCTCGTCTGGATTCTTCATCGGCCTCCAATTCAACGAAAAAAGGCGGTCCCCTTGTGGGGGACCGCCGTTGAAGTTGAGGAACTCTTCGCATCGCTGCTCTGAGCCCTTCGGGTCGCAGTTCCCATCTAGCCGATTCGTTGTGCACTGAATTGTATGCAAACGACAAGAGCTGAATTGAATCGGGACTTTTTAAGTCATTTTTTTGAAACAATTGAATAAATCGGTCAAGCTTGATCGGTGCTCGACAGGCGCGCCGCCGCTTGTCATAGGCGTGCTTCATGCTCTTTGACCTCCTTCGCCCGGCACTTTTCCTGCTCGATTCGGAAGCTGCGCACCGACTCGCGGTGGGCGGGCTGAAGATGTTGCCGCAGCGCAACCCGCCCAAAGCCGGGATTCTCGCCACCGAAGTCGCCGGAATTGCTTTTCCCAACCCAGTGGGCGTGGCGGCCGGTTTCGACAAGGATGCGGAAGTGCCCGACGCGCTGCTGGGGCTGGGATTCGGCTTTGCAGAGGTGGGGTCAATCACCCCGCTCCCGCAAGCAGGCAATCCGCGCCCGCGGCTGTTTCGCCTGGCCCGGGATCGCGCAGTGATCAACCGCATGGGCTTCAACAATGGTGGTGCACAGGCCGCGCTCGAACAGTTTGCTGCGCGCAAGAGCCGAGCGGGCGTGGTCGGTATCAATATCGGCGCCAACAAGGATTCGCAGGATCGCATTGCCGATTATGCCACCATGACCCGGCTGATGGCGCCGCACGCAAGCTATCTGGCGGTAAATATCTCGAGCCCCAACACGCCGGGGCTGCGCGCGCTGCAGGACGAAGGCGCTCTGGCGGAATTGCTCGATGCCGTGCTGGCTGCGCGTGCCGGAGCAATGCCCGAAGCGCCGCCGCCGATATTCCTCAAGGTCGCGCCCGATCTCGAACCGGCCGACATCGATGCAATCGCCCGAATCGCACTCGACAAGCAGCTCGGCGCGCTGATCGTGTCCAACACAACCATTTCGCGCCCACCGCTAAGATCATCCCATGCCGGGGAAGCTGGTGGGCTTTCGGGCGCGCCACTGCGCCCACTTGCGCTTGAGCGTTTGCGCGATTTCCGCAAGGCCACCGGCGGCGCGATCCCGCTGGTTGGCGTGGGCGGTATTGCCAGCGCAGATGATGCATGGGAACGGATCAAGGCCGGCGCCAGCCTGGTGCAGATATACAGCGCGATGGTCTATGAGGGCCCATGGTTGGGAGCCAGGATCGTGCGCGGGTTGGAGCGCCTGATGCGGCGCGAAGGCTTCGCCAGCATTGCCGAGGCGGTGGGCGCCGAAAACTGCTAGACTCTGTTCGATTTTGATTGAACCAAAATCTGAGTCTAGATTCTTGTTTTACCGTGATTTCCGAGCCGCGAAATGTTCCATTTCACTCGAAATCACTCTAACGCGCGCCGGTCAGCACCACACCTTCGCGGCGTGGATCATATCCGCCATCAACCCTGCCGCGCCCGTCTTCAGTGGGGCGGATCAGCACGGCGTGGACCCCTGAATCCTCTCCTTGCCCAGGAACAAGCGCGATGCCGCGTTCCTTCAACCCCGCGATGACCGCAGGATCGAACTTGTCCACTTCGCCCATCGGCCAGTCTCCGCGCGCGACCAGATTGGGCAGGGCGAGCGCCTCCTGCATCGGGAGGTTCCAGTCGATCGCGGCTACCAGCGACTTGCCGACATAGGCCAGGATCGAATTGCCGCCAGCCGATCCAATCGCGCCGGCGAAGCTTCCGTCCTGATCAAGCAGGATGAGCGGGCTCATCGACGAGCGCGGCCGCTTGCCCGGTGCAACCGCATTGGGGGCCAGCTCTCCATCGGGCTGCAGCGGGTTGAATGAGAAATCCGTCAGCTGGTTGTTGAGGAAAAAGCCGTCGACCATCCTGCCCGTGCCGAAGATCGATTCGACCGTAGTGGTCATGGAAACCACATTGCCCGCCGCATCGCGCACGATGAAATGCGATGTGCCCGCCGGCTCCAGCGTCTGGTCCGCTACGCCCTGCGTCGAGCCTTCCGGCTCACCAGGCAAAGCCTTCACCGCCGCACGCTCGCCAATCAGCGCGGCACGGCGGTCAAGATAGGCAGCTTCGAGCATGCCCTGCACCGGCACCGAGACAAAATCCCCATCGCCGAAATAGGCGTCGCGATCAGCATACATCAGCCGGCTTGCCTCGGCGAACAGGTACCACCCTTGCGGATCGTGCGGGCCGCGCTCGGCGATATCAGTCCGCTCGAGCAGGCCCAGCAGGTGAAGCAGCGCCGCGCCGCTCGATGGCGGCGGCGGAGCGCATACCAGATAGGCGCGATAGGGATGGCACACAGCTTCGCGCTTGACCGGGCGATAGGCGGCGATATCGGCCATGGTCATGGTGCCGCCCAGCGGTGCGGCGCGGCTACGCTCTACGATCTTTGCCGCAGTGCTGCCGCCATAAAGCGCTTCCGGCCCATGCTCGGCCAGCCGCCGCAGGAAGCGCGCATAGTCGGGGTTGACCAGCAGGTCACCGGCCTGCCGCAGAGTGCCATCGGGCCGCGAGAAATAGGCCTTGGCATCTGGCGTGGACAGCTGGGGAAAGGGTATTGTCAGGAACCGCCCGAGCCGCGGGCTGATGACAAAGCCTTCTTGCGCTGTCTCGATCGCGGCATCGAACAGGCTGCTCCATGCCAATGCGCCGTGTTCGCGGTGTGCCATTGCCAACGCCGCCACAGCCCCGGGAACTCCCGTGGCCCGGCCGCTGATAACTGCTTCGCGGAACGCCAGTGGCGCCCCATCCGGCCCCAGAAACATCGTTCGCGTGGCCCCGGCAGGCGCGGTTTCGCGCCCGTCATAGATGGCTATCTTACGCGTCTGTTGGTCATAATAGGACAGGAATGCACCGCCGCCGATGCCCGAAGACTGCGGCTCAACCAGCGAAAGCATCGCCTGCACCGCAATCGCTGCATCCACTGCGCTCCCGCCCTGATCGAGCACGTCCATACCGGCCTTTGCCGCCATTGGATTTGCCGCGATCACGAATGGCTGGGCCACTCCCGCCCGAGGTGTGGCGGCATCGCCCGGCGGCACAGTGGCACAGGCGGTGACGAGGGCGGCGAGCAGCAAAAGGAGCAGACGGTGCAGTGTCATGCGCCGCCCATTAAGGCGGCGCGCAGGACAAGGCAATGTGGCTTGCACGGCGCGCAAGTGCAGTCGCTCTTGCGGTGCGGCGGGCAGGACCCTAGACCCCGGCCATGGAATAAAGGGGGCTTCCCCGGGAGCAGGAGCAAGTCAGTGCAGCTGACCGATATCGACAATGCCAGAAATCTGGTTGAGCTTTTCCTTACACGCGCGGACGCCAAAGGTGATGCGCCCTTCCTTGGCCGCAAGGAAGGCGGAAGCTGGGTGACGCAAAGCTGGCGTGAAGTGGCGGATCACGTCTGCCTATTGGCAGAAAACCTGCGCACACTGGGCCTGAGGGATGGCGACCGGGTTTGCCTGGTAAGCGAAAACCGCCCCGAATGGTGCATAGCAGACTTGGCCATCATGGCGGCGGGCTGTGTGACCGTGCCGACCTATGTTACCAATACCGAGCGCGACCATGCGCATATTCTCGACAATTCGGGCGCCCGGGCGGTGATCGTGTCGACCGAAAGGCTGCTTCAGCCACTTCATCCAGCGATCCTGGCAACAGGAATCATCGAGCACGTTATCGGTATCGAGGACCTGCATCGGCATCAGTCGGGCAGCTTCGATTACCATGGCTGGGAGCAGATGATCGCTGGCGATCCTGTGGCAGCGCGCAAGGCGGTGGACGAGCGAATGGCGGGAATCGATCGCGAGCAGACCGCCTGCATCATCTATACCAGCGGCACTGGAGGGGCACCGCGCGGCGTGTTGCAGCATCACGGCGCGATCCTGTGCAATGTCGCCGGGGCGGCGGAGATCCTGATCGAGGATTTCGGGATTAGTGACGAACGCTTCCTCAGCTTCCTGCCGCTCAGCCATGCCTATGAACATACCGGCGGGCAGTACCTGCCGATCAGCGTAGGCGCGGAAATTTTCTATTCCGAAGGGCTGGAAAAGCTTGCCAGCAATATCGAGGAAACTCGCCCCACGATCATGGTGGTGGTGCCCCGCCTGTTCGAAGTGCTGCGCGCACGCATCATGAAACAGGTCGAAAAGCAGGGCAAGGTCGCGAACTATCTGATGGGCCGGGCGCTGATGATCAGCGAAAAGGAAGGCGAGCACGGGCGCTTGCGCAAGCGTGACAAGCCGATGAACTTTATCCTGGAAAAGACCCTTCGGCCCAAGATCCGGGCACGCTTTGGCGGCAGGATCAAGGCCATGGTTTCCGGCGGCGCGCCGCTCAACCCCGATGTCGGCAATTTCTTTGACGCGCTGGGGCTCACCATGCTGCAGGGATATGGCCAGACCGAGGCCGGCCCGGTCATCAGCTGCAACCGGCCCAAGGCCGGGCTGAAGATGGACACGGTTGGCCCGCCAATGCGCGGGGTTAAGGTGAAGATCGCAGAAGATGGCGAAATTCTGGTGCGCGGCGAACTGGTGATGCACGGCTATTGGCGCAACGAGGCGGAGACCGCGCGCACGATCAGGGACGGCTGGCTCCACACCGGCGATATCGGCCATCTCGACGAGAAGGGCCGGATCGTGATCACCGATCGCAAGAAGGACATGATCATCAGCGACAAGGGCGACAATGTCGCACCGCAGAAGATCGAAGGCATGCTGACGCTACAGCCCGAGATCGCGCAGGCCATGGTGAGCGGCGACAAGCGGCCCTATATCGTGGGCCTGATCGTGCCCGACGCCGAATGGGCTCTGGAATGGGCCAAGGCCAATGACGAGAAGTTCGACATGGCGGCGCTGCAGGACCTGCCCGCTTTCAAGAGCGCGTTGCGCGTAGCAATCGACCGCGTGAACCATGACCTTTCCGTGATCGAGAAAGTACGCAAGTTCGCTTGCGCTGACGAGCCGTTCAGTATCGAGAACGAGGAGCTGACGCCGAGCATGAAGATCCGCCGCCACAAAATCCGCGAGCGCTACCAGGACCGGATTGACGGGCTTTACAAGGGTTAGGTCGCGAGGCGCTTTCGAAACTGGCCGAGTTGAGCCGATAGTGATTTAAAGCCCTTCTCCAAATCCGCTTGCAGTTCCAAGGCCTCGGTCTGGCTGATCATCATTCGATCAGGCGTTGGATTGTTAGACTTGTAAGTCGTCACATCGAATTGCGCGTGCCACTTACCCTTGCGGTCAAGAAGTTCTTTCATGGTTCCATGGGCCAGGAAAACTCGGTGACTCTCAATGGCGCGCCAACCATCAATTGCGCGGGCGAGAGCTTCCTTCTGCTTGGCGGTTCCGTTGTCCTGGTCCGTTATTGACAAAAGATCGTCGAGCCTTTGGCCTGCTAAGTGCCTTAGTTTGACTGGATGGTCATGCTGTTTTGCAGTCTCCAGCGTTAAAGCAACGGCCTTTTCGGAGCGGGCGTATAGATCAAGACAGCGCCCGCGCCACGAGTCGATCTCCGTTCGGGCATTCTTGTAAGGGTCCTGCCCCTCCGGATAGGGTTCGCTCACGCAGCCTCAACATCCTCAACATATTCCGGGTAGAAGCTCGGCTCGCGATCCGACCAGCCGGGCGCGGTGGCGGCGGCTTCGCTCAGGCTTTGCAGCAACTCCTTGCGGCAATCGGGCCGGATTTGCGGGAGCGCAGCGGCAGCACAGAATGCGCTGGGCAGCCAAGGGCGCACATCGGCGCCCAGCAAGCGCTCGTAGAGAAAGCGGAAGGCCGAGAAGCTGCTGATCCGTTCTTGTGACAGGTCAAAAGCGGCAACCCGCACCAGCTTGCCGATGAAGGTTTCGATCTGCGCAATGGTGACATCATGTGGAATGGTCGCGCGGAGCGTCTTCAGTTCCTGATAGGCAACATACTGGCAGCGGATCGCAGCGTTCTCGCCTTCGCTGCGCGCCCACAGCTTGAACGCATCCTGCCGTCCCAGCCCGATATCCAGGCTGCGCTTGATGTAACGCTGCTCTGCGGCCGAAAAGCTCGCAAATTCGCGCATCTCGCTAATGGTCATCGAGGCGGTGCCAGTTACCGGCATGGCTCTTGCTCCCTGTTGCAAGGAGCATTTTGGCCGAGCGTGGTTAATTAACGGTAACTATAGCGGGATTGCTTGCGCACAGGGCCATGGTCAGCCGCCGGAAACTAACCCGAAGTCAGATCAGGCCTGCCAACGGTGAACTCGGATCGGCATACATGCGCCGCCCCATGCGCCCGGCGAGATAGGCTTCGCGCCCTGCCTCGACAGCCAGCTTCATGGCGCGCGCCATGCGGACCGGATCCTTTGCCTCGGCGATCGCAGTATTCATCAGAATGCCGTCGCAGCCCAGCTCCATGCCCACTGCCGCATCCGACGCAGTGCCTACACCCGCATCGACCAGCACCGGCACGCTCGCGCCCTCGACGATCAGGCGGATCGTGACGCGGTTCTGGATGCCAAGGCCGGAACCGATCGGTGCGCCGAGCGGCATCACCGCCACCGCGCCGGCATCTTCCAGCTGCTTCGCCGCGATCGGATCATCGACGCAATAGACCATCGGCAGAAAGCCTTCGCCCGCCAATACTTCGGTCGCTCTAAGCGTTTCGCGCATGTCGGGATAAAGCGTTCGCGCCTCGCCCAGCACTTCCAGCTTCACCAGGTCCCAACCGCCCGCCTCGCGCGCCAGCCGCAGGGTACGGATGGCTTCATCGGCAGTAAAGCACCCGGCGGTGTTGGGCAGATAGGTGATCTTCCTGGGATCTATATAGTCGGTCAGCATCGGTGCCTTGGGGTCACTGACATTGACCCGGCGCACCGCCACGGTAACGATTTCCGCTCCTGACGCCTCGACAGCGGCGGCATTCTGCTCGAAATCCCTGTATTTGCCGGTGCCCACGATCAGGCGCGAGCGAAATGTCCGGCCCGCCACGCTCCAGCTGTCATCCGCCTTTGCCGCAGCAGAACCGCCGCCAACGAAATGCACGATTTCCAGCGTGTCGCCATCAGCCAGGGCGGTCTCTTCCAGTGTCGAGCGCGGCACGATCACGTGATTGCGCTCAACCGCAACCTTGGCCGGTTCAAGCTCGAGCTCGCGTACTAGCGCAGCGATGGTTCGGGCTGTGGTCCGGCGCGTATCGCCGTTGAGTGTGATGGTCTTGGTGGCGCTCATACAAGGGCCACATAAGCCTCAATGCGTGTCAGGCAAGTGCGATCGCATATTGAGCAAATGACCGATTGAAACCAGCGCCACGCCGATAATAGTTAGCGCCGCCTCATGCCAGCCATGCGGCACGGCAAGCCCGCCGCCCATGAAGGTAAGCCCCATCATTGCCGTCACGAACGGCGCAGGGCGCCGGTGGCGCAGCGCCCCCCAGCCGATCGCCACCGCCGCAATGATCAGCGCCAAGGCAAGGCCATAGCGGTGGATTTCCGGTGCAAGCAGCAGTTGCCCGCCCAATCCCAACACCGAAACAATCAGGATAGTCGCAAGGCAATGCAGCAGGCACAGGCTCGAAAGCCAGATGCCCGCGCGGTCAAGCCGGCGGCGAATCGAGATGTTGTTTACTGGCATGGTACCGGTTGTATCTATGTTATGGTGTATCATCTTGCAAGAGGTGCAAGCGATCTTGCGGCGAATGGACTTGCACTTTTCCGGCGCGCTGCGCAGATGCCGGTCCATGGCTACACACGTCGAAACGCAAACCACCTGCGGGGCGCCAGTGCGTGAAACGACACGCCCCCTGGCACTTGCATTCTGGCTGTATGTGATCGCCGCGATGGTGATCGTGATCGTCATGGTGGGCGGAATTACCCGGCTAACCGAAAGCGGGCTCTCGATTACGCAATGGAATCCGATTACCGGCGTGCTGCCCCCGCTGAGCGAGGTGGCGTGGCAAGCCGAGTTCGACCTTTACCGCCAGACGCCCGAATATCTTTACGAGGCCGGGCCGGCGGGCATGACGCTGGCAGATTTCAAGTTCATCTTCTTCTGGGAGTGGTTCCACCGCTTGCTCGGCCGCCTCATCGGGCTTGCCTTTGCGCTGCCGCTGGCCTGGTTCTGGATCAAGGGAGCCATTCCTAAGGGTTACAAGCTGCGCTTGCTGGCGCTGCTGGCGCTGGGCGGGTTGCAGGGGACCTTCGGCTGGCTGATGGTGCGTTCTGGCCTTGGCGGTGAGATGACCGATGTCAGCCATTTCTGGCTTTCGGTGCACCTGCTTACTGCCTTTTTCACGCTGGGCGGATTGGTGTGGACGGCGCGCGATCTGCAGCAGCTTGCGAAGGATCCTGCTGCGCGGCCCGCCGGCCTCATCGGCCCATCGCTGATCGTGGCAATCGTGGTGTTTGTCCAGCTCTTGCTCGGGGCCTGGGTGGCGGGCCTCAACGCCGGGCACGCCGCCTATGACTGGCCGTTGATGAATGGGCGGTTCTTCCCGCAGCCGGACCTGGCCCGGGGCTGGCTTTGGGCGCTGACGCATGATCCCTTCCTGCTGCACTTTCTCCATCGCTGGTGGGCCTGGGTTGCTGTCGCCGCGCTGGTGTGGCTGGCACGGCGCGTACGCACACGTGAACGCGGCGCTTCGATCGCCATCCATAGTGCGTTCGGAACCATGGTAGTGCTGGGCATAGCCACGGTCCTGAGCGAAGTGTCGCTGTGGGTGGCAGTGGCACACCAATTGACCGGGGCTTTGCTGGTGGCGGGCCTTGCCTGGGGAATGCATGCAGATGGTCGGCGCAGTCGGGGCGGGGCATGAGCGCGCTGATCTGGTGCCCCTTTCCCGATCGCAGCGCTGCGCGCGAGGTGGCGAATGCCTTGCTGGATGAGAAACTGATCGCTTGCGCCAACCTGCTCCCGGATGTGGAATCGATCTTCGAATGGGGCGGTGCGCGCGAGAGCGGCAAGGAGATAGGGGTGCTGTTCAAGACCGATGCCGCCTTGCTTGACCGTGCTGCCGGGCGGTTGGCGGCACTCCATCCCTATGATACTCCTGCAATTATGGGTTGGAAGTGCGATGCAGCTTCAACTGCCACACAGGCCTGGCTTGGCTCTTTGAGGGAGCGAGAAGATTGATGGCATATCCCCGGTCATGCCCGGCGCTGACGGCTTGATCGAGGGCGCGCGGCGGCTGGAGCAAATGGAGCTCGCGCGAGCGCTGGGCCATGCGCGAAACCTGGACGCGCAAAATCGAATGGTATTATTTTACCTCCACTGAAAAGCACGGTTTTGCTTGACTTGCGCGCACTCAGGCGACATTTGCGCCCCGTTCTCGCACCTGCGGCAAAAAGTCACGGGCGCGATTCGAGGCCGAGGCGGCAAACGCTGCGGCTACCCAAATCTAGGAAGTTGAACCCATGAAGGCGCTTAGCAAGCAGACCCGGTCTATAAAACCGGCCGAGGTCGAAAAGAAATGGCACCTGATCGATGCCGATGGCCTGGTTGTCGGCCGCGTTGCAACGATCATCGCCAACATCCTGCGCGGCAAGCACAAGCCGAGCTACACCCCGCATGTCGATTGCGGTGACCATGTTGTCGTCATCAATGCCGACAAGGTGAAGTTCACCGGCAAGAAGATGGGCGATAAGGTCTATTACAAGCACACCGGCCACCCCGGCGGCATCAAGGAAACCACCCCGGCCAAGGTGCTGGAAGGCCGCTTCCCCGAGCGCGTGCTGGAAAAGGCTGTCGAGCGCATGATCCCGCGCGGCCCGCTAGGTCGCCAGCAGATGAAGGCGCTGCACCTCTATGCCGGTACCGAGCATCCGCATGACGGCCAGGCGCCGCAGCTGCTCGACGTAGCTTCCATGAATCGCAAGAACAAGGTCACCGCATAATGAGTATCGAGAACTCTGGCGAAACCAGCAACGAAACCGTTTCGGATCTGGCGGATCTGAAGGACATCGCCAGCGATGTGCCCGAAGGCGATGCAGCCGAAATCGCCGCTGTGGCCGAAGTGCCCCTGCGCGAACAGGAACTCGACCCGCAGGGCCGCGCCTATGCCACCGGTCGCCGCAAGGATGCCGTGGCCCGCGTGTGGATTAAGCCCGGCAAGGGGACGATCACTGTCAACGGCAAGGATCAGGAAGCTTACTTCGCGCGTCCGACGCTGCGACTGATCATCAATCAGCCCTTCGGCATCACCGAGCGTGAAGGCCAGTATGATGTGATCGCCACTGTGCGTGGCGGCGGCTTGTCGGGCCAGGCCGGTGCGGTCAAGCATGGCATTTCGCAAGCGCTGACCAAGTACGAGCCGGCGCTGCGCTCCACAGTCAAGGCCGCTGGCTTCCTTACCCGCGACAGCCGCGTGGTCGAACGCAAGAAGTATGGCCGGGCCAAGGCTCGCCGCAGCTTCCAGTTCTCGAAGCGCTGATTTCCAGCCTTGCGGAAAATCAAGGGGCGGTCCTTCGGGGCCGCCCTTTTTGTACCTGCGCTCTAGGTCAGGCAGGCCGGGCGATGAAATCGCGTTGCTCAACTTCGATAATGCCTGCGGCGTCAATCCGCACGACATTGTAGGACGGCGGCGCCCCCCTGCGCAGCCGGGTCGACAATGTCCCCGCCCCTACCATCCGCATGGCATGGTTTTCGCGCGAGCGGACCTGGTCGAACGGGAAATGCACATGGCCCGATAGCACCATGGCGGCCCCTGCCGCGGCCAGTTCAGCGAAGGCTGTATCCCCGCGAATGGTCGGATTCCTGCGCCCATCCTCATCCGCCAACAGGGGATGATGGCAAGCAACCAGCTTGGGGCGTGGGTCTGAGTGCACAGCTTTCAACCGCGCCAGCGCCGCATCGAGGTTACGCCGCGTGACCACCCCGTCCGACCAGGGCCAGCGCAACTGCGCGGGAACATTGGTATCGAAGGGCACGATCAGGGCATGTTCCAGAACGATCTCTGCACCCACGGCCCGCTCAAGCGATCCGAAGCGTGCATAGGGCCTGCGGAAACGCTCCCACAAATTGTAATAGGGCATGTCATGATTGCCAGGCTGGACCATAAGCGGCACGCCCAGGCTGGCGAACCACTTTGCGGCAAGGGCATATTGCCGATGGGTCGCGCGCTGAGTGAGATCACCGGTGCAGATCACCGCGTCGGGGCGCTCGAGATGCACCGCCACCTCAAACCAGGCCGTGGCAGCGCGATCCTCTACCCCGAAATGGGTATCGCTGACATGGAACAGTACGGAGGCGTCACTAGCCATGTTTGGCGCCTAGCAGATTCGCTGCAGCATGAAAGCAAAGCATCAGATCCGGTCGGTCAGTATCAGCCAGGCGGCGAAGCAGTTAAGCGCTGTGTAGGCGAGATAGCCCCACGCAAGGCCCGGCCAGCCGTTGGACGCCAGCAGCAGCGCGGCAAGCAGAATCAAGAATTCCGTTACCAGCGTCAGCCTGCCGCCTAGCATGTGCACGAACCACGGCATCTGCCCCAGCATAGGATGGCGGCTTTCGAGCACCGCCTTGTGCAGAGTGAAATTGCCGATCCCCAGCAGAAAGATGATCACCATCGCCATGGTCATATTATTGCGCAAACTTCCATCGATTGGAAATGGCTGTTCGTCGGGCGCGATCTGACATCGATCAGTATGTCGTAGCTCCGGTCGATACGGATTGCGTGCATGTCGAGTGCAAGCTGATTGGGCACCGGCAATCGCCTATCTCCTGTTGTGCGGATCCGGTCTCTCTCCCCCCTCTTTTCCGAGATCGCCGCAAATGGAGGAAACTATGTTCAAATCCATGTTTGCAGCTGCCGCGATCAGTGCAGCGCTCGCAACCACGCCTGCAATTGCCGGAGAGGCCCAGGGCGAAAGCGTATCTGTGTCCTATCACGATCTCAATCTCGCGACCGAGCAAGGACAGAAGAAGCTCGAGCAGCGCCTCGAACGTGCAGCTCGCCAGGCTTGCGGCGTTGACGGCCTTCGCACTGGCAGCCGCATTACCCCGCCCGATCAGAGCCGCTGCCTGAATGAGGCGCGCAAAAGTGCCAAGGCGCAATTCGCGCAAATTGTCAGCGAACAACAGCTCGGCGGTTAACCCGACGCACCCCCAAGCACGCAAGTGCGGCCTTGCGGCCTGAGCCCTTTCCAGTCCCGGGGTTCAGGCCGCATCTTTACAGGCGGCCTTATCAGCGGCTCAAACACAGCACTATCAGCGCCCGGCCATCGCTTTGACCTTTGGCAGATATGTCCTCCCGATCCTTAATGCCTCGCCGCAATCCAGCTCTGCCGACCACACTCCCAGTCCATCGTGCCTCAGACCCCTGATGCGATCCTTACGCAAAATGGTGGATCGGTGGATGCGGATGAACTCACTCGGGTCGAGTTTCTTCTCCAGCCCCGCGATGGTCTGCAGCAGCAGATAGCTGCGCCCACCTTCGGCCGGATCGCCGACAAACAGCCGCACATAGTCACGCTCGGCATCGATCCGGCTCACTTCGTTCACTGCGATACGGATCAGTTCCGAACGGTGCGGCACCCACAGTTCTTCAAGCCATTCGCTGGTGCTGTTGCGCTCTGACCCGCGGCGAGAGACCGCTCTTTCAATCGCCCGCTCGAGCCGATCGGCGGCAACCGGTTTCAGCACGTAATCGACCGCTTCGAGGTCAAATGCTTCGACCGCAAAGCCATCATGGGCTGTCACGAAAATGATTGCAGGCGGATTCTCCTGCCCGGCCAACTGGTGTGCGACACCCAACCCGTCGAGTTCAGGCATGGTCATATCGAGCAGCATAAGGTCGGGCGCAAGCGCCTCGGCGAGGCGCAGTGCCGCCGCGCCATCGCTTGCCGTTCCGATGACGTTGATCTTGCTCAGCTTAGCACAAATCACCTGGATCCGTTCGACGGCGAGAGGCTCGTCGTCAACGATCAACGTTCTCAGCGGCGTATCGGTTTGCTCTGATTCAGCCATTGCGCGTCAATGGTATGCGCATTTCGGTGCGATATCCACCAGGAACCGGGCCCGACTCAAGTACGATATCGGGGCCGAAACGGGCCTCCAGCCGGTCGCGCACATTGGCTAGGCCGATCCCGAAACCGTTGCGCACATTATCTGGCACTCCGGGCCCATCATCGCTGACGGTGATCACCAGTCGATCGAACTCCTCGCGCGCCTCCACCCGGATCAGGACCGGCCGATTGACCGGCGAGACTGCATATCTGACCGAGTTTTCGATCAACGGCTGCAGGATCATGCCCGGCACGCGCGCATCGGCGAGTTCGGGCGGCAGGATCAATTCACTCCGCAGCCGCTCCGGAAAACGCACCGCCTCGATGGCGAGGTAGAGCCGCTGCAGGTCGAATTCGTCGGCCAGTGTGACATTGGTCGTGGGATCGTCAGCCAGGCTATGGCGATAGAAGCGCGATATCAGCTGGATCATCTGTTCTGCGCGTTCGGCCTTGCCGGTGATCACCAGAGACGAAAGCGAATTGAGCGTGTTGAACAGGAAATGCGGATTCACCTGATAGCGCAAGCTCCGCAGCTCGGCCGCCTTCGCTGCATTGCGAAATTCCTGCTCGCGCCGCTCGGCCAGCCGCGCTTTCGAAATCGCCAATAGCGAGTAATAAAGCGAGCACCACGCCAGCATCATGAAATAGCGGCTGAAGGCGATTTCAGTCAGAGGCCCCAAAAAGCTGAGCATGCCCAAGTCGATCTTGCGATTGATCTGGCGCGCGCCCCGCAAGGCGTCGTTTTCCACGAATATGTCCGGTTCGGAAATGCCCGCTTCCTCCGCTTCGCCAGGCTCCCTTTCGCTCGCGGCGTTCCTATCGGCGGAGGATTGGGCAGATTCCGGACCGCCGTCAGGTGGCGATTTTCCGGATGCGATATCAACGAAGATTTGCTCCATTTTCGTATTCATGTCGGCGAAAACGTAATAGTTGATCTGCGCCAGCATTACCGATGCCGGGGCTGCCAGCAGCAGCGCGGCGGTGGCCTGCACCCAGAGGGCACGCGAATCGAACAGGCGGAGCAGCAACCACAGGACAATTGTGACCCCGACTCCCGCCACAGCCACGATCGCACGCAGGCGCATCATCTCGAGCCCCATGCCGACTCCGAGTATCTCCCATCGGATCGTCGCAAGCGCGAAATAGACCGCCCACAACAATACAATCGAGATTACTACGGTGCGGAACGGAACCCGGGCATGCGATTCAAATAAGCTTTTGTCCATCGCATCACCACCTAGACCCGCCTTTTATGGAAGGCGAATCCGTCGTCGGTCAAGATATGCCGTTCATCGAAAGTTCATCGAACGACGAACGTTCCGGCTTCAGCCCTTTTCGAGCAATTTATCCTTTGCAATTCGTTCTTTCCACTGCGCCGGGGCCAGCGTGTGGACATTGGCGCCTTCGCTGTCGACCGCGACGGTGACAGGCATATCCTTCACCGTGAATTCGTAGATCGCTTCCATGCCGAGGTCTTCGAAAGCGACCACCTTTGCTTCCTTGATCGCCCGCGCAACCAGATAGGCTGCACCGCCCACCGCCATCAGGTAGGATACCTTGAAGCGGCTGATAACCTCGACTGCATCATGCCCACGCTCGGCCTTGCCGATCATCGCCAGCAGGCCAAGATCGAGCATCATCTCGGTGAACTTGTCCATTCGCGTCGCCGTAGTGGGGCCCGCCGGGCCAACCACTTCGCCCATCACCGGATCGACCGGGCCGACGTAATAGATCGCCCGGCCCTTGAAATTCACCGGCAGATCTTCACCCCTGTCGAGCATTTCCTGGATGCGCTTATGCGCGGCGTCGCGCCCGGTCAGCATTGTGCCATTGAGCAATAACCGGTCGCCCGCCTTCCAGCTCGCTACCTCTTCAGGCGTAAGATTGTCGAGATTGACCCGCTTGGCCTCTGCGTCGGGCTGCCACTGCACCTTGGGCCAGGCATCGAGATCGGGCTGCGGGATATAGGCCGGGCCCGAACCGTCCATCACCACATGCGCATGGCGCGTAGCGGCGCAATTGGGGATCATCGCCACCGGCTTGCCCGCCGCATGGCACGGCCAGTCCAGGATCTTGACGTCAAGAATCGTTGAGAGCCCGCCCAGCCCCTGCGCGCCGACCCCGGTGGCGTTGACCGCGTCGAAAATATCGATCCGCAGCTGCTCGATATCGCTGCGCGCGCCGCGCGCCTTCAGCTGAGCCATATTGATCGGTTCCATCAGGCTTTGCTTGGCCAGCTTCATGCAATGTTCCGCCGTGCCGCCAATCCCGATCCCCAGCATGCCCGGGGGGCACCAGCCAGCGCCCATCGACGGGATCTGTTCGAGCACCCAGTCGACGATGTTGTCGCTGGGGTTCATCATCTTGAACTTGGACTTGTTCTCGCTGCCCCCGCCCTTGGCCGCGACATCAATGCTGATCTTGTTGCCTGGCACCATTTCGACAGAAAGCACGCAGGGAGTGTTGTCGCGGGTGTTGCGGCGGGTGAAGGCGGGATCGGCCAGGATCGAGGCGCGAAGCTTGTTCTCAGGATGGTTGTAGGCGCGGCGCACCCCCTCATCGACCACATCCTGCAAACTTTGCCGCGATTCGAGGCGGCACTCCTGCCCCCATTTGATGAAGACATTGACGATGCCGGTGTCCTGGCAGATCGGGCGGTGGCCCTCTGCGCACATCCGGCTGTTGGTCAGGATCTGCGCGATCGCATCCTTCGCCGCAGGCCCCTGTTCCGCGTCATAGGCTTTGCCCAGCGCCTGAATGTAATCCATCGGATGATAGTAAGATATGTATTGCAACGCATCCGCCACGGTCTCGATCAGATCGTCTTCGCGGATAATGGTCATGTCGCTCATCGAAGCTGCGCTCCTGTCGGTCGATTCCACCGCCCCTTAGTCCCCTCGCGCACCTAGCGTCAAAGCGCTTGGCTGCAAGCATCGCAATCGCTAGAGGTAATTGACCTAGTGTATTGTGTGTGTAATACAGCCGGTAACAACCATGACGAAGAGTGATATGTCTTTAGCCCGCAAAGCCATGATCGATAGCCAGCTCCGCACCAGCGGCGTGAACGAGCCCTTCGTGCTCGCGCGCATGGGATCGGTGGCGCGTGAGAACTTCGTGCCCGAAGGCGTACGTTCCATCGCCTATATGGATCGCGCCATCCCGCTTGGCGAAGGACGTTTCCTCGCCGCCCCGCTGGTGCACGGCATGATGCTGGCCGAAGCACGGCCAGGGCTTGATGACGGCGTGCTGGTGGTGGAATCCGGTTCCAGCTATCTCGCCGAACTTGTGCGTCCGCTGGCAGGAAAGCTTGAAACCATGTCGGTGGAAGAAGCATTGGAAAACAAGCGGGGCCGCAAGGGTTTTTCGCTGGTCATGATCGACGGGGCGATCGAGCAATTGCCCGATACGCTTGCCAAACGGATCGAAGAAGGCGGGCGTATCGTAACCGGGCTGGTGTTGCGCGGGGTCACTCGACTGGCCACCGGGCGCAAGACTGGCGGCAACGTGGCGCTGCAGCCGCTGGCTGAAATCGGCATACCGGTGCTGCATTCCTTCGACCGGCCAAAGGAATGGAGTTTCTGATTTTGCCTGATCGGGGCCCAAACCTGCGGCGCATCGCGGCTGCCTTGCTGCTGGGCTCTGCGCTGGCCCCGGCGGCGGCACAGGCCGATGACCTGCGTTCAGCGCTGATCAGTGCCTATGAGACCAATCCTGACTTGATCGCTGCACGCGCACAGCAGCGCGCGGTTGACGAGGAGGTTCCGATTCAGCGCGCGCAGGGGCTGCATAATATTTCTGCGACCGCCAACCATATCGAGTTTGTGAAAGTTTCGCCCAACAGCTTCACCGCCCCCAAACGGCGGGTCCAGGCCGGCCTGGACATGACTGTGCCGGTCTATTCCGGCGGTGCCGTACGCAACGGGATCAAGGCAGCCAAGCGGCGCGTTTCCGCTGGTGAGGCCGATCTGCGCGGCACGGAAAGCGTGATCTTCAGTCAGGTGGTTGCCGCCTATATGGATGTGCTGCGCACCGAGGCGCTGGCCACGCTGGCAGGCAACCAGGTTGACGTGCTGAGCGTAAATTTGCAGGCCACCTCTGACCGCTTCGAGATCGGCGAATTGACCCGCACTGACGTGGCGCAATCCCAATCGCGCCTGGCGGTGGCACAGGGCGACCTGCGCAATGCCCAGGCAAACCTGATCGCCGCGCGCGAAACCTATATCCAGCTGGTTGGCCGTGCACCGGGCGAGCTTGAGTCCCCGCCGCCGCTGCCCGGCCTGCCCGGAACCGTTGGCGAGGCGGTGAAAACCGCGCTGGAAAGCAATCCTGACCTCATTGCCGCGCGCGAACGCGCCGATGCCGCTGGGTTCGATTCTGAAGTGGCAGGTGCTGGGCGATTGCCGACGGTGGGCGTCTTCGCCAACCTTGATTACGCCGACTTTTACGGAACGCTGGGCGGTCCGGTTGCAGCCAATTTCGTGCAAAATGAAACCACCGCCAATGTCGGCGTGCAGGTAACCATCCCGATTTTCCAGGGCGGTTTGCCAGCCGCTCGCCAGCGCCAGGCCTTTGCCCGCGAGACTGCCGCACTAGAGCAGGTTATTGCGGCCGAACGCAGCATCATCTCGCAAGTACGCGCCGCTTATTCGAACTGGCAGGCATCGAACGCTGTGATTGAAAGCTCCGAAGCCGCAGTGGCCGCCGCCGAGCTCAGCCTGGAGGGTGTGCGCGCAGAGAATTCCATCGGCAACCGGACAATCCTTGATGTGCTCAATGCAGAGCAGGAACTGCTGTCGGCGCGGGCACAACTGGTGACGGCCCGCCGCAACGCCTATGTTGCCGGCTTCAGCGTGCTCGCCGCGATGGGCAAAGCCGAGGCGCGCGACCTCAATCTGGACACCGGCAGCGTGCTGTATGACCCACGGGTGAATTACGATCGGGTGCGGGGCGCGATGTTTGACTGGCAACGCGACCCTGAGCCTGCGGCAACGTCAACAAGAACCGTTGACATCCCGGCGCCTGACGCGATGATTGGGCCGCTTGATGAATCGGATGGCGGCACGCCTTAGTAGTGTCACCCGGTTTTTGGGCGGGACGCAAGACAAGCAGCAGGGAAATAGGCCGCGATGGCGCAGCACGGTGAAGCTTCGGTCGAAGAGATCCTCGAATCGATCAAGAAAGTGATCGCGCGGGACAATCGTGATGCCGCCGGCCCGGTGCGCGGAAGCCCGCCGCCGTCAGCAAATTCGCGAACAGAAGATGAAGTGCTCGATCTTTCGGACATGGAATTTGTCGAAGGTGGCGCTCGCGACAATGATCACGCTGTTGACGAAGACGGCCCACTGACTACCGATACGGTGCGCCAATCGATGCGCGAGAATTTCGAGGCGCTGGCCATGCTGGCCGAACCGGGCGCGCGCCCACAGATCGTGCGTTCGGGCGAAACCTCGCTTGAAGGCATGGTGCGTGACATGTTGCGCCCGATGTTGGCCGAATGGCTCGACAGGAACCTGCCTGGCATGGTCGAGAAGATGGTCCAGGCCGAAATCGCCCGGATCGCCGGCAAACGTGGCTAGCACATCGCAGCCGATGGATCCCAGCGACAAGCCGCCCCCCGACACGCTCCACGAAGCACAATTGGCGCTCGCCAAACTCGGCGGCCAAAGCACCGCGCGGCACATTTTTCTCTGCGCGATGAGCGAGAAGCAGAAATGCTGCTCGCGCGAGGAAGGTGAGGCCTCGTGGAAATACCTCAAGCGCCGCCTGAACGAACTGAGGCTGTCCGGCCCCAAGCGCATCAATCCCGATGGCAGGCCCTGCGGGGGCGTGCAGCGGACCAAGGCCGATTGCCTGCAAATCTGCGCCGCAGGGCCCATTGCGGTCGTCTGGCCCGAAGGCGTTTGGTATCATTCCGCGCGTGAGGATGTGCTTGAAGCAATTATCCAGCAGCATTTGATTGGTGGGAAACCGGTGGAGGAATTTCGCCTGCGCTACCCCGATTAGCGCAGCGGTCTATTCCTCGTCATGGCTGGGCATATTGTTGTCGACAGCGGCATCATGTCCGGTCCCGTTGGACAGGAAAACCAGCCCCATCAGCGCGCTCGTGAGCAACATCATGAAGCCCATGCCCAGCGCCAGGGCTATGTAGAAATGGACCGAAACCATGCCGTTGAACTTGTAGAGCAGCGCCATGGCAATCATGACAGTGCCCACGGTGAGCATGAACATGAACCGCATCAGGCGGCGATAACGTGCCCAGGCATGCGCCGCCGTCTGAGGATCATCGAGTGGGGATTTGGCTACCATGGGGGCCACATGGGCCTTCGCGCGCGGCGATGCAATGCCGGTCATATGCGTCGTGACTCGCCTTTTTGGTGCAAGAATGGCATTCTTCCTTTCGGAATCACTCCGCATGGAGGTCAGGAGGTTGGGATGACTATCGCAAGGATCATCGAAAAGCGCAGTTCGCAAGACATCATCTTCTGCGATTCGACCGTGCCGATGCGCGAGGCAGTGGCGCTGCTGGCCCAGAAGCGAATCGGCGCGCTGCCGGTAATGCGCGGAGGATCCGTGGTGGGGATTTTCTCGGAACGCGATGTCATTTATCGGCTGGCTGAAGAGGGGGAGGTATGCCTCAACCGCCCGCTTGCCGAAGTGATGACCGCGCCGCCGATCACTGTTGTGCCGAAAACACCAATCAACGAAGCGCTGGCACTGATGACGCGGCGGCGGATTCGCCACCTTCCGGTGGTTGATGACAGTGCGATGGTGGGCTTCATTTCAATCGGCGATCTGGTCAAGCACCAGACAGACAAGGTCGAACATGAAGCCGAAGCGATGCGGATCTATATCCAGAGTGCTTGAGAATTGCTGGGCGAGCACCTAGATCGGTGTAACGATGACAGCAACACTCACACTCACCCCTGCTGCGGCGAAGCGGGTAGCCTGGATTGCGCAAAAACAGTCCAGGCCGGCGATCTTGCGCCTTTCGGTTGAGGGGGGCGGGTGTTCCGGCTTCCAATACAAGTTCGATCTTGCCGAAGCGGCAGAGGGCGAAGATGCGGTAAGCGAAACCGATGGCGTGCAGCTGGTGGTTGATCCGGTGAGCCTGGACCTGGTTTCCGGCAGCGTGGTTGACTTCGTCGAATCGCTGGGCGGCGCAGCCTTCAGGGTCGAAAATCCCCAGGCCGCCGCCGGTTGCGGCTGCGGTTCAAGCTTCGGGATTTGAATTAGACCGCTCGTGCATCTTCAGGCACTAGTGTTGTCATGAAGATAGCAACATTCAACATCAACGGTATCAAGGCTCGTCTGCCGCGCCTCAAGGAATGGCTCGAAGAAACGCGCCCATCGGTCGCCTGCCTGCAGGAGATCAAGAGCATGGACGAGAACTTCCCGGCCGAAGAATTCGCAGCGATCGGCTATCGCGCGATCTGGCACGGGCAGAAGAGCTTCAACGGGGTCGCCATACTGGCTGACGAGCGCGCGGGGATCGCGGGCCCGGTCGAGGTCCGGCGCGGGCTCGACATTCCGGGTCCTGACGACTCGGGCGAAGAGCAGGCGCGCTATCTTGAGGCCGATGTCGGCGGGATCCGCATCGCCTGTATCTACCTGCCCAACGGCAACCCGCAGCCTGGTCCCAAATTCGACTACAAGCTCGCCTGGATGGAGCGATTGCGGGCTCGAATGGCCGAAATCTGGGCGGAGGAAGTGCCCGCCGTGGTGCTGGGCGATTTCAACGTGATCCCTGAAGACAATGATGTCTGGTCAACCAAGGCCATGGCAGACGATGCCCTGATGCAGCCTGGATCGCGCGCTGCCTATTCCCGGCTTCTGGCCGATGGCTGGACCGATGCCTTGCGCACGCACAATCCGCGCGGCGGGGTGTGGACCTATTGGGACTATCAGGCCGGTGCCTGGCAGCGCGACCATGGCTTTCGCATCGACCACATATTGCTCAGTCCGGAGCTTGCCGACCGGCTGGTCGCTGTCGGAGTGGACCGCGATCACCGCGGCCGCGAGAAAGCCAGCGACCATGCGCCGGTATGGGCCGATCTGCGCCATTGACTACGCAGGGAAAAGGGGCCCAACCTTGCGGCGGGCCCCTCAAATCACGTAACGCGAACCCCACGCAGGGAAAAGGGGCCCAACCTTGCGGCGGGCCCCTGAAAATTTCGTAACGCGAACCCGCTCAGCGATAGAAGATGTGCTGGCTGATTGTCGCGCGGGCAACCTTCTTGCGGCTCCAGCTGGGCCGGACATATTTGGCATGGAAATAGAGCGAATCCTGCACTTCGGATTCCCACATGCCCTCGTGCGCGATCCGGGCAACCGCCTTGGCTTGCCGCCAGGCCTGCGACCCGGTGTTGATCTGCGGCATGTCCCCGCCCTTCACGAATGAGAATTGCGCACGCTGATAGACAACCCCGCAATAGCTTGATGGAAAGCGTTCGCTGGCGGCGCGATTGATCACCACCTGCGCCACAGCCAGCTGGCCAGGGAGCGGTTCGCCGCGCGCCTCGAAATAGACCGCACCGGCAAGGCAGTGCATCTGCTCGGACAGGGCGAAATCTGTGTCGGTTGACGCAACCAGATTGCGCAGCGATCCGGCCTTGGCCTGCGCCGTATCCGCATTGGACGCGGACTTCTCGGCCAAATCATCGGCGAGTGGCTGCACGACCTCTTGCGAAATGAACTGTGGGGCAGTTTCGTCAGACGAACCACCGGCGGCGTTCACCGCCTTTTGTTGCCCCGGATCGGTGACCTGGGCGAAAGCGCCGGAAAACTCGGCACTGGCAAATGTAAGGCCGAGCACAACCGCGCCAGCGGCAAGCCCGAGCCCATGGCTCCTGCGGATCATATTTTCTTGGTTCTGGGCGGTGAACGCGCTCCGACGCAGGCATGGACCAATCGCGTTAATTGCGTTTGTAAAAGCGGTCCGTAATTCTTGCCTGCCGGCCGTCCCCCGTCTGCGTGCCTGCGCTTCGACCGTATTGCCGAACAGCGCCGCCTACGCACCTGGAAGCTGCGCGGCCAAATAGAGCCGAACCGACAAAGGTCAAGTTAACGCGCCCAGGATGCGATGAACCGTTCTCCATCAGCGATATCTGCCTCCACAACCCAGATATCGGGGTCCTGCTTGCGCCGTTTTTCAAGGTATTCGAAAATTTCCTGCTGATTTTCAGGATTTTGCCGCTTTGCAGCAATATATGGTCGCGAACCATCGAGCTGCGGCATTCTTTCGAAAAGAACTGCGTTCTCGCCGCGATAGATAGTTAAAACCAGGATGGTTCCGGCGTCCCTCTCGCCTTTGGCGATAACACTTGCGAAACCACCTTGCGATTCGATCGCACGAATCATTCCCGCCACTTCGAGATGCGCGGGGAGCCGCCCTTCCACTAAGCCGACCCCACCTTCAGCCTGCCTGGTAGCCCGGCAGGCTGGCGAGCGGGATGCGCGAGCGCATGAATGTGCCGGTTCCACGCCCGATTTCATCGCCCTCGGCATCGACCAGCCGCGCTTCGGCAACGAAGACGCGGCGCTTGCCGCTGATCCACACGCCTTCGGCAACCACTTCGCCGCGGCGCACCGGCTTGGTGAAATGGAGGTTGAATGACGTCGTCAGCAAAAAACGATCGGTAGTTCGGGTATTGGCAGCATAGAAGGCTGCATCGTCGAGCATCTTGAAATAGATCGTGCCATGTGCGGCCCCCGCGGCATGATAGCTCGATTCGTCGACGCTGAATGTAATCCGCGAACGCCCTTCACCCACAATTTCGAGCCGCGATGCAAACAGTGTGTTGATCGGAGCCGAAGCATAGAGCCGCTCAAGCGCACGATAGTGCAACTCCGCGCCTGAGGCTGGGCCGTCAGGCGGCATCGCTCTCGATCTGGTTGCTGAACAAGGCGTAGAGCGCCTCGGCATCAGGCGCTTCAAGCAGTGCTTCGTGAACGCTTTCATCGCGCACCAGACGGGAAATTGCTGCCAGCGCGTGGAGATGTGTTGCTCCGGCATTTTCGGGTGAAAGCAGGCCAAAAACGAGTTCCACTGGCATGCCGTCCGCCGCGTCATATTCCACCGGATGCGCCAATCGCAGCAACACGGCGGATGGCCGGGTCACTGAATTGGAGCGCGCATGGGGAATTGCCACGCCGCCGCCGAATCCGGTCGAGCCAAGCCGTTCACGTTCTTCAATTCCATCAAGAACCGCAGCCGAATCGATACCATAAGCGAGCCCGAACATGCTCGCGACCTGTGCCAGCACATCCTGCTTGGAATCCAGCCGCACAAGTGCAACCGCTTCCGGTAGAAATTGAAAATTTGCGTTCATTTCAGACCAGTTTCACGTCCGTCAAAATTTCAAGCAACCCCAACGCCTGCGATCACCACCTCTTGCGGGCAGCCTTGCACCGACGATTTCCAGGGACGCTGCACATGCCGCCGCAACTTCCGGCCGCGCTTCTTTAACGCGGTTCGACCCAGCCGATCGAACCATCCGCGCGGCGGTAAACCATATTATGCCGCCCGGTTCCAGCGTTTTTGAAAAACAATGCATTGGTATCCCGCAGATCGAGCATCATCACCGCGTCAGCCACGCTTGCCTCGGGAATGTCGACGCTCGTCTCGGCAATCACCGGCGGAGCATCGCTAGTGAGCTCGTCTTCAGACTCATCGCTGGCGAAGATCGTATAGGCTGCTTCCTCAAGGATGTAGGCCGCATTTTCCTCGCGCTGGGCATGCGCCACCTGCTCATGGCGATCCTTGATCCTGCGCTTGTAGCGCCGCAATTGCTTGTCGATTTTCGCTGCTGCGGCATCAAGCGCAAGATGCGCGTCCTGCGCTTCAGCGTGGGCCTTGAGGATCAGCCCCTGCATCACATGGGTTACGATGTCGCACGCAAA
This sequence comes from Sphingomonadales bacterium BRH_c3, assembly GCA_001515985.1. Classification (GTDB taxonomy): domain Bacteria; phylum Pseudomonadota; class Alphaproteobacteria; order Sphingomonadales; family Sphingomonadaceae; genus Erythrobacter. The sequence goes on from LOET01000036.1 coordinate 26,144, forward strand.
CATGCCTGCGGGCGCCTTGCCGAAAGTGACATGAGAGGAAAGCGCGCGATCGAAGTACTTGTCGACGATCCCGCCCAACCGGTCCGTGACATGTTCCTGCAGCGCGGCGCCGGTTTCGATCTGATGGCCTGAAACGCGAATATCCATTTGCGCACGATCTCCTGTCTTCTCGTTCTTGCGGAACCCGGAAGCGGGCCCCGGACATTCAGCTCGACCAGAGCGGGTTTTCGATCCGGCCTACAAATTCATGGTGCCGCGCGAGCTCTTCGGCGCTTGCTGCGTGTGCGCGCGGTTCGCGGCGGGGTTGCTGCGGCCCAGACACGGTGGAAATGCCGGTCACGGCGATCTCGGTCACGCAGGTTTCAGCGGCCAGTTCGAGCCCGATCTGCCGGCCGCCGGTAAGCTCGACATAGACCTGTGCGAGCAATTCCGCGTCAAGCAGCGCGCCGTGCTTCACGCGGTGGCTGCGATCGATGCCGTAGCGGGTGCACAGTGCGTCGAGCGAAACCTTGGCGCCAGGATGGCGCTTGCGCGCAATCGCCACCGTATCGATCATCCGCGCGCGATCGACCGGTGGGCGCCCAACCAGCGCCAGCTCATTGTTGAGAAAGCCGAAATCGAAGCCGGCATTGTGCGCCACCAGCGGTGCATCTCCGAGAAACTGCAACAGCGCATCGGCCTGTTCAGCGAACAGCGGTTTGTCAGCCAGGAAGGTGCTCGACAATCCATGCACGGCTTCTGCCGCGGCGGGCATGTCGCGCTCAGGATTGAAATAGGCGTGGAAGGTGGCGCCACTGGGCACCCGGTTGATCATCTCGACGCAACCGATTTCCACCATCCGGTCACCCGAAGCTGGGTCAAGTCCGGTGGTTTCGGTGTCGAAAACGATTTCCCGCATCACGTTCAGTATCGGACCACCCATCCCATTTGGCAAGAACTTCCGGCATCATTCCGGCGCATCGTTGAAGGTCAGGCGCTGGCCCGCAATCGTTCGATCAGATCCGCCACTGCGGCCTCGGTTTCAGCCAGTGAAGTTCCGGTCTCGATCACGTGATCGGCACGTGCGCGCTTCTCGCTATCGGGCGCCTGCAATGACAGGATATGCGCAAATTTCTCCGGCGACATGCCTTCGCGGGCGAGCACCCGCTTGCGCTGGACATCGACCGGCGCGGATACGACCACCACTGTGTCCACGCTTTCATGCCCGCCCTTTTCGAACAGCAGGGGGATATCGAACACCACCAGCGGCGCGCCGCCATGCTCGATCAGGAATTCGGCCCGCTTTGCCGCCACCGCCGGATGGACGATCGCCTCAAGCCGGGCAAGCGCCTGCTTGTCTCCAAACACCAGCCCCCCCAGCGCATCGCGCCGCACTCCTTCGGGACCGGTCGATCCGGGGAAGGCAGCCTCGATCGGTGCAATCAGCTCACCCCCGGCGCGCTGCATCTTGCGCACCTCGGCATCGGCATCGAACACCGGCACACCGCGGCGCTGGAACATTTCCGCCACGGTTGACTTGCCCATACCGATCGAGCCGGTGAGTCCGATGATAATAGGCCGCGTCATTGTGCCAACAGCCTTCTGATATCCGCATCATGTTCGCGCGGCGGCGCCTGCCCGAAGAAATGCTCGAATGCGATGGCAGCCTGACCGATCAGCATATCGAGCCCGTCGAGCGTTTTGTGTCCGGCGGAGCGTGCGGACTTGAGGAAGTGGGTCTCAAGCGGATCGGTGACGATGTCATAGGCGATCGCACCGGGCGGCGCGTGGCTCCAGTCAAACGCCAGATCGGGCTGCCCGCGCATACCCAGCGGTGAAGCGTTGACCACCAGATCCAGGCAACCCTTGCGATCGTCAAAGGCAAAACCGGTGGGATCGGCGAAATGCGCAAGATCGACCGCGTGATGCTCGCTTGCAGGCGCAAGTTCATCGAGCAATGCGCGCGCCTTGCCAGGATCGCGCCCCGCAACGACCAGTGTGAATCCCTGGCCCGCCAATGCGGTTATGATCGCTCGCGCCGCGCCCCCTGTGCCCAGCACCCGCGCCATGCGAAACAGATGGCGGTGTTCGAGCTCGCCTCGCAACGGCTCAAGGAACCCCGCTGCGTCGGTGTTGATGCCAAGCAGCCCGTCTGCTTGCGGAACCAGCGTGTTGACCGCACCGATCCGCCGCGCAACCGGATCAAGCTGGTCGATCAGGTGAATGACAGACTGCTTGTGCGGCATGGTGACATTGCAGCCGCGCCAGTCCGGATCTTCACGGTGGGCGGCCAGATAATCAGCCAGCTCCCCAGGCCGCACGTGGCAGGCGCGATATTCGGCATCGATCCCGAGCTTGCCGAGCCAGAAATTATGGATCGCCGGGCTTTTCGACTGCGCGATCGGATCGCCGATCACTTCGGCATAGGGTTTGCTCACGAGGGCAGCTCCCCCAGTTCGCGCAAGGCGCCCAGCACGCCGAGCAGCGGCATGCCGAGCACGGTGAAGTGGTCACCTTCGATCCCGCTGAACAATTGCACCCCCAGCCCCTCGATGCGGAACACCCCGACACAATGGCCGACTTCGGGCCATTCGGCATCGAGGTAGGATTCGATAAAGGCACCGCTCAATTCGCGCACATGCAGCTGCGCAAGCGACGAAGCGCTCCATTCGCATGCGTCGCCGCGCACCAGTGCAGCGGCGCTGTGGAGGTCCATCACCTTGCCGGAAAAGTAGCGTAAATGCTCTTCCGCCTGTGCACGGCTTGCAGGCTTGTCGAACCGGCGACCGCCGCAGGTCACCAAGCTGTCGCTACCCAGAACCAGCCGCCCCGGATTTGCGCGCGCCACCGCCTGCGCCTTGGCAACGCTCAGCGCTTCGGCGATCTCGCCAGGCAAACAGCCTTGCAAGCCCGCTTCAACCGCGCGCTCGTCAAGCACAGCGGGGATCCCTTCATGGGCGACACCAGCCGCATCGAGCATAGCCCGGCGTGACGCGCTTTTTGACGCCAGGATAATCATATAGCGCCTTCGCCGCGCTGGTCATTTGCGCCGCGCATACTGTCCTTGCGTTCCTGATAGAAGCGGATCACCGCAGCTGCTGTTTCCTCGATCGAACGGCGTGTAACGTCGATCACCGGCCAGCCATTATCGGCAAACATGCGCCGCGCAAATTGCACCTCATCGCGGACCTTTTCGGAATCGACATAGGAAGTCTCGGTACCCTCGTTGAGCGAGAGCAGCCGGTTGCGCCGCACCTGCACCAGCCGTTCCGGCGCAGTGGTGAGGCCGACGACCAGCGGGTGGCGCAAGCCAAACAGCGCGGGCGGCGGCGGCGATTCCACCACCAGGGGGATATTCGCAACCTTATACCCGCGATTGGCCAGATAGATGCTGGTCGGCGTCTTCGAACTGCGCGATACCCCGGCCAGCACAATGTCCGCCTCTTCCCAATCTTCCCAGCCAACACCGTCATCATGCGCAATGGTGTAATGGATCGCGTCGACCCGCCTGAAATAGGCTTCGTCCATCATATGCTGGCGCCCGGGCTTGCCATGCGCCTCTTCACCCAATTGCGCTTCGAAGGCAGCAGTTACCGCATCGAGCACGGGCACGGCGGGCAGGCCGATCTGGCGGCAATGTTCCTCCAGCCGCCCGCGGGTTTCGGCATTGACCAAGGTGAACAGGACCAGGCCCGGGCTGGCAGCAAGCGAGGGCACGATCCGGTCAAGATGCTGGCGCGAGCGCACCATCGGCCAGAAATGCCGCACGACATCGGGATTGTCGAACTGGGCGAGCGCCGCCTTGGCGATCATCTCAAGCGTTTCGCCAGTCGAATCCGAAACAAGATGGAGGTGCATTCGCTTCATCGCGGGTGTGTTTTTATCCCGTCGCAGGGGTTGTGGAGCCTTCCGGGCATAAACCACGGGAGAAGGCTGGCGACAAGTTCGGGGATCAATTCCATGCCCACTATCGGCTGCTTAACCAGCGGGTCTGTCTACAGCATGGCCTGGTTGCCCACAGGCTGGGGATAGCAGGGATAAATATGACTCGACATGGGCCCGGCAACGAGTCGCCCTATGCTGCGGCCTTTGCATTACCGGCAAAAATTGGGCAGGAGCCGCTTGTCCCCGAAATCCACAGGGCCAACAGACTCCATCAATCCTTTTTAAATATACTATTTATTTGATTGGACCTTCCGAATGCCTGGTTTGCTGCTTGATACGCTGAAGGGAAAGCGTTCTGACAAAGTACCCATGTGGCTGATGCGTCAGGCTGGACGCTATTTGCCCGAGTATCGCGAGCTTAGGGCAGAAAAGGGCGGTTTTCTCGACCTTGTCTATGACAGCGAGGCCGCTGCAGAGGTCACCCTCCAGCCGATCAGGAGATTCGGTTTCGACGGGGCAATCCTGTTTTCGGACATATTGATCGTGCCGCATGCCATGGGCCAGGGGCTGGAATTCACGGCCGGCGAAGGGCCTAGGCTAACCCCGCCATTGCATGAAGCAGAGCTTGCCGATTTCACAACCAAACATGAGCGTTTTGACGCCGTATACGAGACCGTACGGCTATGCCGCGCGCAGCTTGACGACAGCGTGACCATGCTGGGCTTTGCCGGCAGCCCGTGGACTGTTGCCACCTATATGGTGGCGGGCGAGGGCAGCCGCGACCAGCACCGCACGCGCGAGCTGGCCTATCTTGATCCGGCGCGTTTCCAGTCGATAATCGATTCGATTGCAGAGGTCACCATCACCTATCTGCGCGGGCAGATCGATGCCGGCGTCGAGGCGGTGCAATTGTTCGACAGCTGGGCTGGCAGCCTGGCGCCCGACCAGTTCGAGCGCTGGGTGATCGAACCCAATGCCGCGATCACTGCGGCAATCAAGCATTCGCACCCGGATTGCCCGGTGATCGGTTTCCCCAAAGGGGCGGGTGAAAAGCTGATCGACTATGCCCGCCGCACCGGCGTCGATGCGGTGGGGCTGGATGAAACGGTTGATCCCGCATGGGCCCACCGCGAATTGCCGCCAGGAATGCCGGTGCAGGGCAATCTGGATCCCTTGTTGTTGATGGCGGGGGGCGATGCGCTCAAGGCGCGGGTCGAATTCATTCTAGAATGTTTTGCCGCCCGCCCGCATGTGTTCAACCTGGGCCACGGGATTGGCCAGCACACCCCGATCGAACATGTCGAGCAGCTCGTGGCGGCGGTGCGCGGCAGCTGATTGACTCTGCGGGGGTGACGTAGACGTGCTGGTTTCCTACATGATCCAGCTATGCAGGATGCTATTGCCATGACCTATCTCTGGCTCAAGGCCGGCCATATCATCTTCGTGGTGTTCTGGATGGCTGGGTTGTTCATGCTGCCGCGCCAGATGATCTACGTCCATGGCGCGCCTGCCGGATCGGCCGAAGAGGCGCTGTGGGCGCACCGGATGGGCCTATTGCGCAAGGTCATCCTGACGCCCAGCCTGATTGTGGTGTGGGCGCTGGGGCTGTTGATGGCGGTGGAGCTGGGCCTGTTTGATGGCGCGCCGGGGCTTGGCTGGCTGCATGCCAAATTGCTGCTGGTGATTCTGCTTACCGGTTATCACGGCTTCATGGTCTCGCAGTCGAAGAAATTCGCGGCGGGCGAGCGGCCACTGGGCGAGAAGCAATTGCGCATGTTGGGCGAGGTGCCCGGCCTGCTGCTGGTGTTGATCGTGATCCTGGTGATTGTTGTCCGCCAGATGTAGCCCGCTGCCTTTGGGCGCGCGGCAGGGCAATTTCAGCGATTGACGCGGCTCGCGAGCAATTCTATTTCGGGCCATCCAACCGGCGTTGTGGCCCCGCATTCCGCGCGGCCTGGGTCTGCTTTCTCCAAGCCCGAATGTCTTGCACCACAGGCGAGACACCGACCTTCCGGCCATTTTCAGTAACGGACAGACATACCAATGCATCTTAAAGATCTGAAACAGAAGACCCCGGCCGAACTGGTCTCCATGGCTGAAGAGCTGGGGGTTGAGGGCGCCTCGACCATGCGCCGCCAGGATCTGTTGTTCAGCATCCTGCGCGAGCTGGCGGAAGACGAGGAATATAACGACAAGATCATGGGCCTGGGCACGATCGAAGTGCTGCAGGACGGCTTTGGCTTCCTGCGTTCGCCCGAGGCCAACTACCTGGCAGGGCCGGACGATATCTATGTATCTCCCAATCAGATTCGCAAATGGGGGCTGCGCACCGGGGATACGGTTGAAGGCGAGATTCGCGCGCCGCGCGATGGGGAGCGCTATTTCGCGCTGACCAGCCTTACCAGCGTCAATTACGACGATCCGGACGCCGTGCGTCACCGCACCAATTTTGACAATCTTACGCCGCTCTACCCGGACGAGAAGCTCAATCTCGACACCACCGATCCCACGGTGAAGGACAAGAGCGCGCGGGTGATCGACATCATCGCGCCGCAGGGCAAGGGCCAGCGCTCGCTGATTGTGGCCCCGCCGCGGACCGGCAAGACCGTGCTGCTACAGAACATCGCCAAGGCGATCACCGACAACCATCCCGAGGTGTTCCTGATCGTGCTGCTGGTTGACGAGCGGCCCGAGGAAGTCACCGACATGCAGCGCAGCGTGAAGGGCGAAGTGATTTCTTCTACCTTTGACGAGCCGGCCAATCGCCATGTGCAAGTTGCCGAAATGGTGATCGAGAAGGCCAAGCGCCTGGTCGAGCACAAGAAGGACGTGGTGATCCTGCTCGATTCGATCACCCGCCTCGGCCGCGCCTACAACACCGTTGTGCCCAGCTCGGGCAAGGTGCTGACCGGCGGTGTCGATGCCAACGCTCTCCAGCGGCCCAAGCGCTTTTTCGGCGCGGCGCGCAATATCGAGGAAGGCGGCTCGCTGTCGATCATCGCCACCGCGCTGATCGATACCGGCAGCCGCATGGACGAAGTGATCTTTGAAGAGTTCAAGGGCACCGGCAATTCGGAAATCGTGCTCGACCGCAAGGTTTCGGACAAGCGTATCTTCCCCGCGCTGGATGTCGGCAAGTCCGGTACCCGCAAGGAAGAACTGCTGGTCGACAAGGACGTGATGTCGAAGATGTGGGTCCTGCGCCGCATCCTGATGCAGATGGGTACGATCGATTCGATGGAATTCCTGCTCGACAAGATGAAGGATTCCAAGACCAATGAAGACTTCTTTGCGACCATGAACCAGTAAGGGTGGGCTGGCCCCGGCAGGTCATGCTGCGGGGCCGCTTGCCTTTGCGGGCAATCCGGCTATCACCCGGCTGATGCTGCGCCAAATTGTCTATATCAGCACCGCTGCGGGGATCGATTCAGCGGCGATCGCATCAATCCTTGAATCGTGCCGGCGTAACAATGCTGAGCGTGCGGTGACCGGCCTGCTGCTTTATAATGGGCGCAATTTCCTGCAATTGCTCGAAGGCAATGTCGAGGATTTATCCTGGGTGCTGCATCGGATCGAAGCCGATCCGCGCCACAACGGGGTTTCAATCATCGAGGATATTGCAGTCGAGGAGCGCGCCTGCCCTGATTGGCTGATGCGGCACATCCGGATTGCCGACGATGTGTCGGCGCGGCGTGATGCGCTCGATGCCGAACTGCCGCAAGATATCGATCCCAGCCTGCGCCGGATCATCCTCAACTTCGCATCGTTGAATTAGGGGCTGAGTCAGGGCCGTACGTCAGCCCTTCGGTTTCTGAAGCTGCGCAGCCATCATTTCCCAGACCTTGTTGACGGCTTTCAGGGGTCGGACCATCACCTTGAAATCCTTGATCAAACCTTCCTCGTCAAAGGTGATCATGTCAATTCCGTTGACGTGGATCCCGTTCATTTCAGTGGTGAATTCGAGCACTGCGGTGTCCCCATCCACTACCTCCCGCACATAGGTGAAGCTGTCATTGCCCAGCGTTGCGCCGGCCGCGCTAAGATAGGCGACCACGATCGGGCGGCCCACCTGCGGAGTGTGCACCACCGGTGAATGGAATACGGCATCTTCGCGCATGATTGCGGCGAGCGCGGCAGGATCGCTGCCGCCCTTGATCACTTCATGCCAGCGCTTCAGGCCCTTGGCAGCGGCGCTCATGCCAGATGCTCGGCGAAAAAGGCCTTCGTGCGTCCGTCGGCAAGCTGCGCGCCTTCTTCATTGCGGCGGTTGCCGCTTTCAGTGGCGAAACCGTGGTCGAGCCCTTCGTAATCGTACAGGGTTACGCGCGGATGATCGTCAAGCCCCGCATGCATCGCGGCCTGCGCTTCCGGCCCGACGAAATGATCGGCCGTGGGCACATGCAGCAGCAGCGGATGGGCGATGCCGTGCTTCTCGCCCAGCATCTGGTCGATCATGACCCCGTAATAGCCGACCGAAGCATCGATGTCGGTGCGTGCCGCTGTCATATAGGCGAGCTTGCCGCCAAGGCAGTATCCCACGCAGCCGACCTTGGGCACACCAGCCTCCCGGCGGATCCAGTGGATTGTCGCTTCGATGTCCTTCACCCCGTCATCGGGATTGTACTTGCCGAAATAATCGAGCGCCTGGTTGAATTCGGCCTCGACATCGGGATCGAGCACGATCCCCGGTTTCATGCGGAAGAACAGGTCCGGCGCGACCGCGAGATAGCCGTCCGCCGCCCAGCTATCGCATTTGCTGCGGATGCCCGGGTTCACGCCGAAGATTTCCTGGATCACGATGATTGCAGCTTTAGGTGCGCCTTTGGGCCGCGCAACATAGGCGTTGAAACTGGCGCCTCCATCGAGCGTGGGAATCGTGACTGTCTCGGTCATGAGGGTTGCTCCTTTGATTTGCTGCGAAAGCGGCTTATCGCTTGTGGGGGGTGATTGCCAAACCCAAATATATGAGGGCGGATCCGGAGCCCGCCTTGCCAGTGGAGGAATTGCCATGAAGGTCAATATCGAGATCGACTGCACGCCCGAAGAGGCCCGCGCCTTCATGGGCCTGCCAGATGTGTCCAAGGCGAACAGCGTTTATGTCGATACGATCGCCAAGGCGATGAAGGGCGTTTCCAACCCCGATCAGTTGCAGGAATATGCCCAGCAACTCGCGCCGATGGGCCAGTTGGGCCTGAAAATGTTCCAGAGCTTCATGGAAGGCGGGATGCGCGGGGCCGGCTCGCGGCAGAAATCCGGCGATGATCAATAGGCTGCGCGCCATTCGCGCATGAGTGACACGATTTTTGCCCTTTCTAGCGGTGCGCCGCCTGCCGCAATCGGCGTGATCCGGGTCAGCGGGCCGGGCGCAGGCGAATCGCTGCGCGCGCTTGCGGGGCGCGAGGTGG
>LOET01000037.1 GCA_001515985.1 Sphingomonadales bacterium BRH_c3
CAAGCGAAAGAGGTGCGGCCAGGGGAGTAACCAGCAGGGCGAGCGCGCCTATGGCACGGAAAAACGCATTCATGCCCCCCATATAAGGAAGCAAGAGGTGAAGGGATAGTGAATGGTGGCGAAGCTTTGCTGCCTTGCCGATGCCAGGGGGTGCGCCTACATGGGTTGGCATGTTCATAGAGACCGAAACCACGCCCAATCCCGCCAGCCTGAAGTTCCTGCCCGGGCGGCAGGTCATGGCCAGCGGCACCCGCGAATTCGCCACGCCTGAAGCCGCCGAAGCCAGCCCGCTGGCGCAAGCGATCTTCGATACGGGCGAAGTCACCAATGTGTTCTTTGGCGCCGATTTCATCAGTGTTACCGCCGCCCCGGGCGCGAGTTGGAGCGGGCTCAAGCCGCAGGTAGTCGCGATCCTGCTTGACCATTTCGTGTCCGAAGCCCCGCTGTTTGCCGGTGGCGACGCCTCCGGAATCAGCCTGCCGGCTGACGAAAACGAGGCGTTGCTGGTCGAGGAAGACCCCGCCAATGCCGAGATTGTCGCACAGATCCACGAATTGCTTGAAACCCGCGTGCGCCCGGCTGTCGCGGGCGATGGCGGCGATATCGCCTATCGCGGGTTCAAGGACGGGGTAGTCTACCTGACGCTGCAAGGCGCTTGCTCGGGCTGCCCGTCAAGTACCGCCACGCTCAAACACGGCATCGAAGGCCTGCTCAAGCATTATGTGCCCGAAGTCACCGAAGTTCGCGCCGCCTGACCTCTCCGACGCCGGAGCAATCCCATGACCAAGCAATTCCACGACGTCACACTCAGCAGCAGCGCGCTCGATCAACTGTTCAACGAAGCGCGCACCTATAATGGCTGGCTCGCCAAGCCGGTGAGCGATGACCAGCTGCGTGCCATTTATGACCTGATGAAAATGGCCCCCACCTCGGCAAATATGCAGCCGATACGGATCGTGTGGGCAAAATCGCCCGAAGCGAAGCAGAAGCTGGCCGATTGTGCGAGTGAAGGCAACAAGGCCAAGATCCTGGCTGCTCCGGTCACCGCGATTCTCGCCTATGACATCGATTTTCACGAGGAGCTGCCCTGGCTGTTCCCGCACACCGATGCCAAGAGCTGGTTCGAAGGCGACGAAGTCGCGCGCGAAGAAGGCGCTTTTCGCAATTCCTCGCTGCAAGGCGCCTATCTGATTCTCGCCGCGCGTGCGCTGGGGCTTGATTGTGGGCCGATGTCCGGTTTTGACGCCAGTGCGGTCAATGCCGCCTTCTTCGCCGATGAACCGCGCCACAGGGTGAACTTCATCTGCTCGATCGGTTATGGCGACCCGCAAAGCATTTTCGAACGCAGCCCCCGGCCCGATTTCGACAAGTTCAACTCGATCGTCTGACTTGCGGGCCTTGCGAAGCTGAGGGTCAGGACCCACTAAGCACATGGCCGTGGCCCCGGCCAGAATTGTTCAGGGCACGGAGCGCGCGAAGGGGAATAGTGGTGCTATTTATCGAGCAAGCGACAAAGCCCTGGGCAATTCTGGCCAAGCCGCTTCGGTGGCCGTTTGCGGGCGAACTGCATCGTCAGTCGCCTCACGATAAGAGTGACTTGCCGTTTCAGCGCCTTCCTTGCATTTCATCCCGCAAACGAGCCACCACGGCTCATGCGGTTAGTGGGTCCTGACCCCCTAAGGCATCGCAGCGCCATGAGCACGCCCAAACGCACTCTGGTGATAGAGACTGCCACGGAAGCCTGTTCGATCGCGCTGTTCGAAGGCTCCGAATTGATTGCACATGACCACCGCCTGCTAGGGCGCGGCCATGCAGAATTGCTCGTGCCAATGATCGCGGCTTTGCCGGACAGGGGCCGCGCCAACCGGATCCTCGTTTCGCTAGGCCCCGGCAGTTTCACCGGTGTACGGATCGGCATCGCGACCGCCCGCGCGCTCGGCTTTGCCTGGCAGGCGGAGGTGCTGGGCTATCCGACGCTGTCGCTGGTGGCCGCGATGGCTTTGACGCAGCGGCCACGGCAGGCAGTCACCATCTGCATGAATGGTGGGCATGGCGAATTATTCATCCAGAATTTCACAGCCGATTTGATTGCCGAAGGGCAGGTCCGCTCGCTTGGTCCCGCAGAAGCAATTACCGCCTGCAAGCACGTGCTTATCGCCGGCAACCGTGCGAAGGAGCTGGCCGATCTTGCCGGGGCGCACGCACAGGCACTCGATCTGCTGCCCGATGCCCGTCAGGCACTTCTGCTCGATCCCTTGCACCTCGGGGCCGAGGTGGCACCGATCTATGGCCGCGGCCCCGATGCCAAATTGCCCGCCAAGGTGGCGGCCAAATGAGCGGCCCGGTCGCTTCCGCTGGCAGCCAGCTTGATCATGTCATGGCGATAATGGAAGCCGCCTTCGATCCCGCATGGGGCGAGGCCTGGAACCGGCGACAGGTCAGCGATGCGCTGACCATGCCAAATACCCATGCCTTTGTGGTTAATGACGCCGGTGAGTTGCTGGATTTCGCGGCATCGCCTCAAACCAACGCAACTGGCTTCCTGCTGACGCGTTATGCACCGGGCGAGGCCGAATTGCTTCTGATCGGAGTGCGCCCCGAAATGCGAGGGCGCGGTTTGGGTGAGCGCCTGATTGCCGTTTTGCGCGATCACGCCCGCTCGCACGGAGCAGAACGAATCTTCCTGGAAATGCGCGAGAACAACCCGGCAGCAGAGTTATACCGAAAGGTGGGGTTCGAGCCAATTGGCCGGCGCCGCGCCTATTACTTGCTCGCAGATGGCACGCGCATGGACGCAATTACTTATGCCCTTTCACTTTAGTGGCCAGAATTACTGGATAAGGTAAATTTACCCATCTTATCCAGTTGCAAATTCACGAATTTGGGTTCATCGTTTTACGATCGGGGGGAAAACTCCGAGCACAAAAAAAATTGCGAGGAACTCATGGATACGACCGAAGCAGATATGAAAGAGACGCTGATTACACTTACATCTGATATCGTAGCAGCGCATGTCAGCAATAATTCCGTAGCGGTTGACGACGTGCCGTCGCTGATCAGCAATGTATTCGTAGCGCTTTCATCGCTTGGCGGTGGGGCAACCGTGGCAGAGGCGCGGCCCGAACCGGCGGTGTCGATTCGTGCGTCCGTAAAGAAGGATCACGTCGTCTGCCTCGATTGCGGCAAGAAAATGAAGATGCTGAAGCGGCACCTTTCGACTGAGCATGGCATGACGCCCGACGAATACCGTGCGCGGTGGGAGCTTGGCCCGGATTACCCGCTGGTAGCGCCAAACTACGCCGAAACGCGGCGCAAGCTCGCCAAGCAGATCGGTCTTGGCAAAATTCCGGGCCAAAAACGCGGTCGGCGCAAGAAACCTGCCTGATCATCCGGGCATCAGCTTGAGGTGAGCGCCTTGTGCCGATATTGGTTTGAGGTACAGGGCGCTCATTCAGTAACGCGGAGGGCCGTTTGCCGCAAAGAATCGATCTTGAACAACTTTGTGCCGACAAGGGGCTGCGGATCACCGAGCAGCGCCGCGTGATCGCGCGTGTGCTGTCCGAAAGCGCGGACCACCCTGATGTCGAACTGCTGCACGAACGTGCCTCTGCCATTGACCCGAAGATTTCGATCGCCACGGTCTATCGCACGGTCCGCCTGTTTGAAGAGGCCGGCATTCTCGACCGGCACGATTTCGGAGATGGGCGGGCACGTTACGAGGCTGCCCCCGAGGCGCATCATGATCATCTGATCGATGTCGAAACCGGCAAGGTGGTCGAATTCGTCGACCCGGAACTGGAGGCGCTGCAGCGCGTGATCGCGGAACGGCTGGGCTATCGGCTGGTCGATCACCGGATGGAACTTTATGGCGTCCGCCTCTCGCGCGACGACTGACGCGGAACTGCGTGCAGCCGCTGCGCGCGGCGAACCCACCAAGATTAGCCCGATGGGATGGATGCGCCTTTATTGGCGCGCATTTCAGCTGGTATTTGCCCTCGTGGTACTGGTGCCGCTGCATTATCTTTACCGGCTGCTTGCCTATGGTTCTCCCTTCCCGATGTACTTCCTGCGCTTTGCCGCGCGGGTCTGCGGCGCGCGAGTCAAGGTGATTGGCACGCCGCTCAAACGTGACGTGTTCTTCATCGCCAATCATGTCTCGTGGCTCGACATCCTCGCAGTCGCCGGGGCCAGCGGCACGGCCTTCGTTGCCAAGGCGGAACTGGCGGAAGTGCCGGTGGTCGGGTGGCTGGCAAGCCTCAACCGCACCGTATTCGTCAAACGTGAGAACCGCATGGGGGTGGCAGCTCAAGTCAACGCCTTGCGTGAAGCGCTGAGCGACAACTGGTCAGTCACTGTCTTTCCCGAAGGCACGGTGACTGACGGCCATTCGCTGCTGCCCTTCAAGACGAGCATGCTGCGCGTGCTGGAGCCACCGCCCGCCGAGGTGCTGGTCCAGCCGGTGATGCTCCATTACGGCGAGATCGCGGAATGGATCGGCTGGGTGGGTGAAGAGACCGGGCTGAACAATGCCAGGCGGGTGCTTGCACGCAAGGGCTCATTCCAGCTCGAGCTGCATTTCCTCGAACCGTTCAGTCCCGAAGACCACCACGGGCGCAAGGCCATCGCCGCAGAGGCGCGGGGCCGGATTGAGGAAGCGCTGGAAAATGCGCTAGGCAAGCCGTTGCGTGAATTCGAATACTCAGTCGATCCGGTGCGTTACCGCGCACCCGAGAAGCAGTTCCCGATCGAATAGGATCACAGCCCGGCGCCGACCAGCCAATCGTGGAACAATCGCACCGGACGGAATTCGAGCGCGGCAGGCTTGCACACAAACCAATAGCTGTATGGGCTTTCGACCTCGACCCCGTAGAGATCGGTCAGGCGGCTGTCGGCGGCACGGCGCATGTGATCATCATGCATGATCGCTATGCCCAGGCCTTGCGCTGCGGCGGCCAGCATCAATTGGCCCGAATCGTAATGATCGATCGCTGTCGGCTCGAGATCTTCCAGCCCCAGCGCTTGCTTCCACGCCTCGAAGCTCGAAGGCAGTTCGTTGTGGATCAGGAAGGTCTGCTTGGCGAGTTTCTCGATATCGGGGGTATCGCCCAATATCCGCGCCAATTCCTTGCTGCAGATCGCATGGACCATGTTGTGATCGAGCCGCACCGCGTGCAATCCCTGCCTCGGCCCGCGCGACAGAATGATCGCCGCGTCAAGCGTATCACCCACCCGGTCTTCAAGATGCGGGCCGGTGTCGATGTCGATATGGAGCAGGGGGTGGCGCTTGCGCAATTCGCCCAGATGAGGGAACAGTCGCTGGCTGCCGAACAGCGGCAATACCCCCAGCCTCAGGCGCAACAGCGAAATATTGTCAGACTGGCTTTCGACCGCACGGGCCAGGGCCTCAAGATGCGGATTGACCGCCTCATAGAAGGCCTGCCCCTCGTCAGTGAGTTGCATTGACTGGCGCGCACGGGTGAACAGTTTCTTGCCGACGAATTCTTCAAGATTCGTGATCCGGCGCGACAGCGCCGAAGGGCTCAGCCCGATTTCCTCTGCCGCCGCGCGCGCCGAACCCAGACGCACCGTGCGCATGAAAGCCTCTAGGGCGCGAAGGGGGGGAAGGCGGCGGCTGGGCATCTGGCGAATCTCCTTCGTCTGATACGCATTGCGCGCCGAAAAGATGCAGAAAATCGAACCTCAGGGATGATTTTTATTCGTTGCTTGCTGTCCCCGCATCTGCCGGAGCGTGCAGCCGAAGCCGGGTAACGTGGGTTTCATCGCCTGCAGTAACTTCGATCCGCCAACCGCTGGGATGCTCCACCACCGCGCCGACCGCGGGCACCTGTTCGGCCAGGATATAGGCGAGCCCACCCAGCGTATCGACCGCTTCGTTGACTTCGGCCAGGCGCGGATCGACCAGCTCGGCGACATCATCCAGTTCGGCGCGGGCGTCGCAGTCCCACATGCCATCGCCGATCGGCACGATCAGCGCTTCGGGCGCGTCATCATGCTCATCTTCGATTTCGCCTACAATTTCCTCGACCAGATCCTCGATCGTGATCAGGCCGTCCGTGCCGGAGAACTCATCAAGCACGATTGCCAGGTGCACCCGCCGCGCGCGCATATCCGCCAGCACGTCCAGCGCACCGCGCACCTGCGGCACATAAAGCGGCTGACGCATCAGCGTGGTCCAGTCACTGGGTGGAGGTTCGCGTTTTGCCAGATAAGGAAACACGTCCTTGATGTGAATCATGCCGATCACTTCATCGAGCGTGTCGCGATAGACCGGCATACGCGAATGCCCGTTTTCACTGAAGGCAGCGACCAGTGCATCCCAGCTGGTTGTCGCCTCGACCGCGATGATCTCGCTGCGTGGCACCGCCACGTCATCCGCATCGTGTTCGCTGAAATGCAGCAGATTGCGCAGCATCTGGCGTTCGACCGGCGAAAGATCGCCATTGCCTGCCAGGGGCTGGCTTTCGCTGCCCTGCTCGTCCTCGTGCTCGTCGATCGCCTCTTCGAGCTGCGCGCGAAGGCTGCGGTCGCCCTCACCGATTCTCAAGATCCTGCGAATCGCGGACATCAGCCCGCTGCTACTGTCCGCGTCTCCCGCGGGGGATGGGGAATCGGGCATGGCCCTAAACTTTGTCGCTCCTGTTAATCACAATCGCCATATGGGTCTGCGATACCCAAGTTTGCAAGTATCGCAATCTCCAAAGCTTCCATCTTGTCCGCATCTTCCTCACTTGTCTCGTGGTCATGGCCGGCAAGATGGAGCAATCCGTGCACGATCAGATGTGCGGCATGGTGTTCCAGCGGCACGCCCTTCTCCGCCGCTTCGCGCACGCAAGTGCCATGGGCGAGTGCAAGATCGCCCAACATCTGGGGCGGGCCTTCCGGTGCGAGCTCCAACAATTCCTCGCGGGTGAGCATCGGGAAGCTGAGGACATTGGTGGGTTTGTCGCGTCCGCGCCATTCGCGGTTGAGCGCGTGGACTTCCTCGTCCGAGGTGAAGAGGATCGAGGTTTCTAGGCGTGGGTTGGCCAGTTCGGGCGCGATTGCCGCGCAAGCCTGCGCCACGCGCAAGGCCAGCGCCTCCCATTCGCCTGCAGGCCAGCTTTCGATGTCGATATCGAGATTCATCGGTTTTTCGCCATTCCCGCAAAAGCGGGAATCCATTTCATAGATAGGGTGCCTCGGCAGTGGATCCCTGCGTTCGAGGGAATGACGGACCGAGATACTGCTCCGTTCATCGCAGCACGTGCACGCTTGATGCCCATATGGAACACATGGAACAGGGTTCAAAGGATAAAAAGCGGCCCCGTCCGATCTGCGGAATCAGGTGCCGGTTCTGGAAGGGGACTGTTGGTGCGGCCATGCCCCTGCCATAGCGCGATCGAGGCGGGGTAGGAAACGCGTTCAAGGCTGCGCGATGTTCGAATGTGGGTGGGGAATGGACGTTGAGCGCGTCACGCCCCCTGCACCGCATGCTTGACGCCTGATTGGAGCGTATGATCGATCCGGAAGGCGCCGATCAGATTGCCGAAAATTGCTCAATATCGGCAATACGACCCGAAACCACCAGTTCGTCATCAGGGAAGATTATCGTATCTGGCACGGCATGGATGAAGTTTTCGCCTTTGCGCTTAACTCCCACCACAGTGACATCGTATTTCTTGCGGCACTCGCTGGTGACGAGCGGCAGTCCCACAATCGGCTCCGGGGCCTTCAATCGGGCAATGGCAAACTCGCCATCGAATGAGATGAAGTCGAGCAGCCGCTCGTTTAGCAGATGGGCCACACGCTCTCCCATCCTTTGTTCGGGGAAGACAACGTGATGAGCGCCGGTGCGTTCAAGGATGCGGGCGTGCTTGTCATTGGTCGCCTTGGCCCAGATGTTCGCAACGCCAAGGTCTGATAACGCCAGCACGGTAAGAACGCTGGCCTCGATGTCGCTTCCGATAGCGACAACTGCGGCCTCGAAATCTGCCGCGCCCAATTGCCGCAAGCACTCGGTTTCGGTGCAATCTGCTTCAACCACCTGCGTCAAGCCGCCGGCAAACTCCTGGACCGCCGAATGCCTCTGTTCAACGCCAAGGACTTCATGCCCCATTCTCTCAAGCGTTCGCGCGACGGCACCGCCAAACCGGCCGAGGCCAATAACGATCACGGGTTTGCGTTTCTCAGCCGACAATGGGGTTCTCCTCAGGATATCGATAGGGCTTCTCACTACCACCGATAGCAAGCGCTGTAGCGACCGTAATGGTTCCCACCCTGCCAACGAACATCAGGAGAACAATCACCAATTGGGCACTTGGAGGCAGATCGGCCGTAATCCCGGTCGAAAGCCCTACAGTCGAAAAAGCAGAGATTGTCTCAAACAGGATGTCATCAAGCGGAAGATCGCTGATCGAGGCAATAAAGACCGTCGAGCCGAATATCATGGCTGCTGAGAGTACCACCACGGTCAATGCCTGACGTTCGATTGCGCTTCCAAATCGGCGCTGGAACAATCCCGCATCACGTCTGCGCAAGACTTCGGAAAGAACGATTGCGAACAGCACGAAGAAAGTGGTGACCTTGATCCCTCCTGCTGTACCTGCGCTGCCCCCACCAATGAACATCAGAAAATAGTTCACCATCAGCGTTTCGTCTTCGAAGGCCCCGACATCAAGGCTGTTGAAGCCAGCCGTGCGCGGCATCACCGAATGGAAGGCTGCGTTAAGAAGCTTTGCCCCGAGCCCCATTGGGCCAAGGGTTTGTGCATTGTCCCATTCCATCACGAGGATTGCCAAGAAGCCGAAAGCGAGCAGCGCGGCTGTCCCTGCAACGGTGATCTTGGAATGAAGCGACCAATTGCGCCAACGGAAACGATGGAATCGCAGATCCTGCATTACCGGGAAGCCAAGCGCGGTAAGGATTACAGCTGCCATGATCGGGCCGAGTATCAAGGGATCGGCCTGAAACCCCATGACACTATCGGAATAGCTTGAGAAACCGGCGTTGTTGAAGGCACTGACCGCATGGAAAATGCCGTGCCAAGCCGCTTCATGCCACGGCGCACCATATTTCCACGCGAGGCGAACGCTGAGGATGAGGGCGATCACAACTTCGACGATTATCGTGATCATAAAGACCAGCTTCAGAACAGAGGCCGCATCCCCGGTTTCAAGCCTTCCGCGCTCAACCCTTGTCGCCATACGCTCGCTAAGACCCAGGCCTCGTCCGGCCATGAGCCCGAACAGGGTTGCGGCTGTCATGATGCCAAGGCCGCCGATCTGAAATAGCTAAAGTATCACTATCTGACCGAACATCGACCAATAAGTCGGCGTGTCGACGACAATGAGCCCAGTCACCGCAACGGCCGAGGCGGAAGTGAAGAGTGCCGTGATAAAAGGCGCCCGGTCGCCAGTCGCAGTCGCGATTGGGATGCTGAGCAAAATCGTTCCAATACCGATCGCAGCAATGAACAGCAGTGGGATCAATCGGATCGGATGTCGAAATGATTTCATTCAGATTTCCTGCGCCCTTTATTCCGCAAAACCCGGCGAATTTAGGCGAAGGCGAAGCCAAAGCGGATAAGGACAGAGATTTCAACCGATACGTCAGGAATCTTGAACGGCGCGGCCTCCTAGTGAGTTGTCTAATCTCCGCTTATGGGTCGTAAACGGACTATTATCCTATCCCTACTCCGCCTTCCCCTCGTAAGCCTCAACGATCCGGCCCACGATCGGGTGGCGCACCACGTCGGCGGCGGTGAAGCGGGTGATCGCAATGCCTTCGACCCCTTCCAGCAGGCCAACTGCATCGGCCAGCCCCGATTGCCCGCCCCCACCGGGAATGTCCACCTGCCTGGGATCGCCGCACACCACCATGCGGCTGTTCTGGCCGAAGCGGGTGAGGAACATCTTCATCTGCTCGCGCGTGGTGTTCTGCGCCTCGTCAAGGATGATGAAGCTGTCGGCCAGTGTGCGCCCGCGCATGAAGGCAATCGGCGCGATCTCGATCTCGCCACTGGCCAGCCGCCGCTCGACCTGCTCGGGCGGCATGCAGTCATACAGCGCGTCATAGAGCGGGCGAAGATAGGGATCGACCTTCTCCTTCATGTCGCCGGGCAGGAAGCCGAGCTTTTCGCCCGCCTCCACCGCCGGGCGTGACAGGATCAGGCGCTGCACGCTGCCGCTGATCAGCTGGCTGACGGCCTGCGCCACCGCAAGATAGGTTTTGCCGGTGCCCGCCGGGCCAAGTGCGAAGATGATGTCATCCTTCGCCAGCTGGCGCATATAGGGGATCTGGTTGGCGCTGCGCGGCACGATCGTTTTGCGGCGCGTGCGGATCATGATTGGCGGGGCCTCGTCCTCGCCCGAAATGATCCCTTCCAGCGTAGGCTCGTTCGACATGGCGATGAGCGATTCGATCGCGCCTGCGTCAAGGTCTTCGCCGCGCGCCAGCCGATCATACATGGTCTGAATGGTGTCGCGTGCGCGCGCCACGCTGTCTTCCGGCCCCTCGATCTGCAATTGGCCGCCGCGCGCAGAGATGAACACGCCCAGCCGATTTTCGACCTGAACCAGATTGGCGTCGAACTGGCCGAACAGTGCGCCCAGCAGCGACTGGTCCTCGAAACTCATTTCGATGCGCGCGCGGCGCGGCTTGGTTGCAGGGAAGGCGGAGACCGTAGAGCCGGTTTCGCCCGAATGCTTGTTAGCGGGTTTACGTGCCATGCGCTCCTTTGGCGTTTCGCCAAATATGTTGATGAGTCGGAATCTAGGCGCGATTATGCGGGAAGCAAGCAAGCCATCCAAATATGGCAGTGGAAAGTCACCCGCCTGTCACGCAAAACCCTCAGGCTACGGCGGCTGATTGACGCAGCAAGCCTTTCAGGGAGTTTGGCCCGGCTTCGGCGAGTTCGACCGTGACCATATCGCCAATTGCGCAGTCGCCCTCGAACCACACGCTTTGCAGCCAGGGTGATTTGCCGAGCCACTGGCCTTCGTGCTTGCCCTTGCGTTCGACGAGCACATCGCAGATCTTTCCTACGCTGGCCTGATTGAACGCAAACTGGTCGCGATTTAGCGCGGCCTGAAGGCGCTGCAGCCGTTCGTCCATCACCTCGCGCGCGATCTGGCCATCCATGGTCGCGGCGGGCGTGCCGGGACGGGGCGAATATTTGAAGCTGTAGGCCTGCGCGTATCTGACCTCGTCCACCAGGCTCAGCGTATCCGCGAATTCGGCCTCGGTCTCGCCCGGGAAACCGACGATGAAATCGCCCGACAGCGCAATATCGGGCCGGGCCGCGCGGAACCGTTCGAGCAGCCGCAAATAGCTTTCCGCCGTGTGGCTGCGGTTCATCGCCTTCAGCACCCGGTCAGCCCCGCTCTGCACCGGCAAATGGAGATAGGGCATCAGCTTTTCCACCTCGCCATGCGCGGCGATCAGCGCCTCATCCATGTCGGCCGGGTGCGAGGTGGTGTAGCGAATCCGCTCGAGCCCATCGATTTTGGCAATCGCGCGGATAAGCCCCGCCAGCCCTTGCGCGCGGCCCTTGTCATCCCCGCCGGACCAGGCATTGACGTTCTGGCCCAGCAGTGTGATCTCGCGCGCACCGGCTTCCACCAGTTTCTGAGCTTCGATAATCAAATCACTGAATGGACGGGAGATTTCTGCCCCGCGCGTATAGGGTACCACGCAATAGGTGCAGAACTTGTCACACCCTTCCTGCACAGTGAGGAAAGCGGTGGGGCCGATCTTGCGGCGTTGCGGGAGCGAATCGAACTTGGCGATCGCAGGCATGTCGGTATCGGCCGCGCGTTCGCCCTTCACGGCACGATCTAGCATTTCGGGCAGACGGTGATAGGCCTGCGGGCCGACCACCATGCTCACCGCCGGGGCGCGCGCCATGATCTCTTCGCCCTCGGCCTGGGCGACGCATCCCGCAACCGCAATCAGGGGCTTCTTGCCGACCGCCTCACCCGCCTTTACCAACCGGCCGATGTCGGAATAGACCTTCTCGGCGGCCTTCTCGCGAATATGGCAGGTGTTGAGCACCACTAGGTCCGCCTCTTCGCCCTCCGGCGCGGGCGTAATGCCGCGATCGCCCAGCAGCTCCGCCATGCGTTCGCCATCATAGACGTTCATCTGGCAGCCGAAGCTCTTGACGCGGTAGGTTTTGGGGGCGGTGGACGGTTTCATTGGAGGCGGCGCTTTAGCGGGAAGCGCCCCTCATGCCAACACCCCTGCGCCCCTGCGCAAGCGCGGGCATAGTTGCGGCGGATCAGCCTGGGTTCCTGCCTGCGCAGGAGCTCAGGAAAGTGTGGCGGCGCGCGCAAGATCCTTCTCACGCCCGAACAACTCGAGGATCGCGATCAATTCGCCACGCGAGGGGACCAAAACCTCGACATCGCTGCACCGGATTGTCTCGCGCGATTGCACTTGCACCGATAGCCATTGTCCGCCTCGCAAAACCTGAAGCCCGGCCATGAATTCAACGTCCAGCGCAGGCTCGGTCCAGCGCCCGAACCTTTGCGAGCGGAACATCGCCTTGCCCGCATCGGGCGTGTAGGTGAGCGACAGGCGTTCATACAGCGCGTCAAGATCTCGCCGCGAAACGATGACATCGATATCGGCGATTTCTCCCGGATCGCCTCCGTGGAGTGCAACCGCCGCGCTGCCGATCACCCACCAGTCGTCGCGCGTATCGCGCATGACTTGGGCGAGCTGCGCCAATGAGGCGGCTAGCGCAGGATCACTCGGCTTCGCCATTCTTTCCCGGCTTCTCCCGCCGTGCCACATGCACGCAAGGTTCGGTGACAGGCGCGCCCGCGCCGGGATGCGGTTTGCCGGGCGGGCCGCATTCGACCGGGGGCTTTGCGATCGCGTAGCGTTTCACGATTTCATGCGCGTCCGAACGGTCATACGCAGCGATCCAGGTGATGCAGTCAGCCAGCCGCCTGATCTTGTGCTTGGTGAACCGATCCGCTTCTGGCGAACAGTTGACCACGAACAAATCCGCCGCCGGGGCAGAGCGGAACTTGCGAAAATAGCGCAGCGCCTCGCCGCGTTCGTTTATCACGGTGCGGTTGGCGGCATTCACCATCGAATCGCCGCGATAGAAGGGCGAGACATTGAAAGCATAGGCTCTCGCGTCCGAATGAACGATAGAGACCTCGGTCGCGAGCGCGCCGCCCAGCGAGTGACCGGTCACAATCCACGGTACATCATCGCCCAAACGCTCTTTCTCGGCCGCGAAATATCGCAGCGCGATATCTTTCTGGTCATTCTTCACCGAGCCGAACCAGATGTCTCGCGCACCGTCGAAATCGGTTCCGCGGAATGCAACGATGCGCGCGATCAACCTGCGCTCTGCACTCTCGCGTGGCGGGGCGAACTGCTCAAAAACCTGATAGTCGAAGCCCGTTTTCGAATCCGCTTCATCGATCGGCAGCCGCTCGATCCGCTTCAACAGAGGTTCGAGGCTTCCATAAGCGTCGCTATCGCCCAGATAGGCATTGGTCGAGGCGAGTGCATAGGGATAGCTTTCTGCCGCCGCCTCACGCACAAACCCACACCAACCGCCCGGCTCCATCCGGCACGGACTGCGCGACTGGGTGATGTCAGCATAGGTGACACAGCCGCTGAGCAGCAAGGCGAGCGAAGGGAGCGCTATTCCCCGCAACGCGTTTCGCGTCAGCTTACCCAACCACTGCCTTCACAATCTTGCCTGGTTCACGCGGGGGTTCACCCTTTGGCAGCGCGTCAATGTGTTCCATGCCGCTCTCGACTTGGCCCCACACGGTGTACTGGTTATCCAGGAAGCGCGCGTCATCGAAGCAGATGAAGAACTGGCTGTTGGCGCTGTCGGGCACGGCGGTGCGCGCCATCGAGCAGGTGCCGCGCACATGCGGTTCGGCGCTGAATTCGGCCTTGATGTCGGGCCTGTCGCTGCCGCCCATGCCGGTGCCGGTGGGGTCGCCGCCTTGCGCCATGAAGCCGGGGATCACGCGGTGGAACACCACGCCATCGTAAAAGCCTTCCTTTGCCAGCTCGGTAATCCGCTCGACATGGCCGGGGGCAAGATCGGGGCGCAGCTTGATCACGACATCGCCGCCTTCTCCATTGCCGGTGTCGAGGGTGAAAGTCAGTGTATCAGCCATGCGTGAATCTCCTTGGGGCTCCTGCGCGCCGATATAGAGACTTGTGGGCATGAGTCACCCCCAAGGCGGCTTGCAGCCTTGCTTTTCATGCGCCCGAGCCTAGACCGTGCGCATGTCCGAAGACGTGCGCCTTGACCAAGATGAGGACCTTCTGCTGGCCGATGCGCCGGAAGAGGAAGGCCCGCACCCGGACGACCGCATCGATGACGAGCGCCACGACGAGGAAAACCGGCTCAAGCCCGAATATGTCCGTAGCGTGCGCGATGCGCTTGATGAAGGCGACAAGGGCGCGGTCTACGACCTGGTAGAGCCGCTCCACCCGGCCGATATCGCCGATTTGTTCGAGCTGCTCGACCGCGATGACCGGACCGCGTTGGCGCGCGCGATCACCGACCTGATGAGCTCGGAAGTGATTGCCGAACTCAACGATTATGTTCGCGAAGACATGATGGAGGCGCTGCCGGCAGAGGCTGTTGCTTTCATCGCCGAACAGCTCGAAACCGATGATGCCGTCCAGCTGATCGAGGATCTCGACGAAGAGGACCAGCAGGCGGTGCTGGCCGAACTCGATGCGGAAGACCGCGCCGCAATCGAAAGCGCGCTGGCCTATCCCGAAGAAACCGCCGGGCGCCTGATGAGCCGCGACTTCGTGGCCGTGCCCGAACACATGAGTGTGGGCGATGTGATCGATTACCTGCGCGGGCGGCATGATCTGGCGACCGATTTCTTCGAGATCTTCGTGGTTGACGAGCGGCATCACCCCGTCGGCACCTGCGCATTGAGCTGGATCCTCACCACGCCGCGCAACATCGCCTTGTCCGACGTGATGAAGCGCGACCAGACGCTGATCCCGGTCAGTACCGACCAGGAAGAGCTCGCCCTGATGTTCCAGAAATACGCGCTGATCTCGGCCGCGGTGGTAGATGAAAGCGGGCGGCTGGTCGGCCAGATGACCGTTGACGACGTGGTCCACATCATCTCCGAAGAGGCCGGCGAAGACGTGCTGCTGCTGTCGGGCGCGGGCGAAGGCGACATCAACGAGCCGATCCGCGAGGCCTATGCCAGCCGCGTGCGCTGGCTGATCGCCAACCTCGGCACGGCGCTGGTCGCAAGTTTCATCATCGCCATGTTTGGCGCCGCGATCGAAAAGCTGGTGGCGCTGGCGGTACTGATGCCGATCGTTGCCAGCATCGGCGGCAATGCCGGCACTCAGACCATGGCGGTGGCGGTGCGCGCGATCGCCACCAACCAGCTGACCCGCGCCAATACCTGGCGCATCGTCAGGCGCGAATTGCGCGTCGCTCTGCTCAATGGCGCGACCATCGCGGTGTTGATCGGCCTTGGCACGGCGGCCATTTTCACGCCGCAGCTGGGCGCGGTGATTGCCACTGCGATGATCATCAATATCATCGTTTCGGGCATGGCGGGCGTGCTGGTGCCGGTGATGTTCGAACGGCTGAACCAGGATCCGGCGGTTGCCTCCAGCGTGTTTGTGACGATGATCACGGATTCGATGGGCTTCTTCGCCTTCCTGGGGCTGGCGGTGGCAGCGGGGTTGGCGGGATGACAGGAACCTCCCCTCCTTTTCAAAGGAGGGGATTGAGGGGTGGTTGCAATGCCGCAGGCATTGTCGGCTCCAGCAGTCGAAGTTCGATCACCACCCCCAAACCCCCTCCTCTCAAGAGGAGGGGGCTTTCATGACAGCGGACATCAACCTATCAGTCGATCCATGCCGCTGCACATGACCAAGATCGCCTTCGGGGCGAAGAGCTGGAGCGATCTCGCCAGCTGGTTCGAAAACCGCGAGCAATTCCTCATGACCACGCGTTACCTGCCCAAGCGGCATGAAGAGATGGTGGGCGGCTCGCTTTACTGGATACTCGACCACACACTGGTTGCCCGCTCACCGGTACTGGGCTTTCCCAGGGCAAAGGACGGGCGCTGGCATATCGAGCTTGAGCCACAGCTGATCCGGGTCCACCCTCAACCCAGGCGCGCGCATCAGGGCTGGCGCTACCTTACCGAGGAACAGGCCCCGCGCGATCTCGATGCGGGCGAGGATGCAGGCGATGCCATGCCCGGCAGGCTGGCCGGCCGGTTGCAGAAGCTCGGATTGATCTGAGGCCAGCGCCCTATGACAATGCATCCGGCAGCGCGCCTCGCTCGGCACTGGCCCTTTGCCAATGGTTCGGGGCGCTTCATCGATCGCTGGGCGCGCGGGATCAATCTCGGCCACGGCCCGCGCGAAGTGCGCACCAGCGACGGCTTTCCCATGAGCGTGCTTGCGGACGACCATATCGGCCGCCACCTGATCCTGTCAGGCATGTTTGACCGCAGCGTGGTCCAGGCTCTGCTTGACCATGCCCTGCCGGGTGACTGCCTGCTCGATGTCGGCGCCAATATCGGCTACGTCAGCGGCTGCATTCTTGCCCAAGTGCCCGATGCAACGGCGATCTGCATCGAACCGCAGCCGGAAGTATTCGAACTGCTCGAGCGCAATCTTGCCCAGTTTGGCGAGCGCGCGCTGGCACGGCAGATTGCCCTGTCAGACGCCGCAGGCGAGCTGCGTTTCCGCATCGATCAGGCAAACCGCGGCGCATCGCGCATCGATCCTGCGGGCGAAATTCGCGTGCCAACGGCCAATGCGGGCGACTTTCTGCGCAGCCTCGAACGCCTTGAACTGGTCAAGATCGATGTGGAAGGCCATGAACTGCCCATCCTGCAGTCGATGGCCGATGAACTTGCGCGGCTCCGCCCCCGCGCGATCCTGTTCGAACATCATGGAACTGAAGCTGCACCTGATGGGAAAATCGGGCGCATACTGAGCGCGTTCGGCTACACCGTCTTCGGCGTCCGCAAGCGATTGCTGCGGACACAGCTTGTGCCGATCACCTGCGCGGCCGATTGCCGGACGAACGACTATCTGGCGCTGCTGAAAGCTTAGGCTCAGTGCTCTAACTTTGCTGCGCCTTGCGCAATTGCTCCATCACCAGCCGCACATCGTATTTGGCGTCTTCTTCTGGTGGCAAGGCAAATTCGGCATAACTTTGCGCCAACTCGTCCATCCGTTCGGCAATGCGCACGGTATTGTACCCGTGGCTGACCACAAAGCGCCGCCGTTCGAGCAATTGCGGCACCACGATCGCGGCGAAATCTTCCGCCGGCATTCCCGGCTTCATGAACTGTTCGGGGCCGATCGCGGTATAGACCCAGCCAGGGATGATTGTGCCGGCATGGACATGCGCGGGCAGATCTTCGCGCAGGCTCTCGGTCAGTCCCAGCACCCCATGCTTGGCGGCGATATAGGCGGCCGATTGCGGCACGGCGCAGAAAAAGCTGTTCTCGCTGCCAGTGTTGTAGATCGCGCTGGGAGCGTCCTGCGCGATCAGGCGCGGCGCGAAGGCGCGGCAGCCATGCCAAACGCCCCAGAAATTGACATCGAAATGCGCGCGCGCAGCCTCGGGATCGACCTCCCACAGCTTGCCGCGCGGCCCGCCAACCCCGGCATTGTTGAGCAGCAGGTGCACTTCGCCGAGCCGCTCGAAAGCCGCATCGGCCAGCGCTTCCACCTGCGCCAGATCGCGCACATCGCAGGGATGGGTCAGCGCGCCAGGCAGCATTCCCGCAGCCCGTTCCAGCCGCTCACCCGGCAGGTCGGCCAGCATCACGGTAACACCCCGGCCTGCAAGCTCGCGCGCAATCGCCAGTCCGATCCCGCTCGCCCCGCCGGTGATTACTGCGGACTTCGGATGCCAAATGTCGCTCATCGACTTACCTCTCAACCGTCATCGCGAGCGTAGCGAAGCGATCCATGGACCGCCATGGATTGCCGCGCCGACTGCGGCGGCTCGCAATGACGAATCAGGCAACGGAGACGCTCTTCTCCGCCACGCGGCGCAGCGCGTTGACATAGGTTTCGGGCGATTGCGCGCCGGGGATCAGGAACTTGCCCCCCGTTGCTCCAGACACGATCATGGCGGGGACGCCGGAGATGTTCATGTCCCACGCCTGCCGCTCTTCCGCCACCACCCGGGCTTCGAGATCAGCGTCCGCCAGCGCCGCCTTGGCTGCTTCGCGGTGCAGGCCTACGCTGGCGGCGATATCGAGCAGCACTGCTTCGTCCGACACGTTCCGGCGCTCGTTGAAATGGGCCTTGAACAGCGCCAGCTTGAGCTGTGTCTGCACGCGCGGCCCGGCCTCTTCCAGCGCCCAGGTGAGCAGCTTGTGCGCAGCGCGGGTGTTCCACATCATTGCCGGCGGTGCCTCGCCCTCCCCCTCGTAAACGAGTGAAACCCCGGCACTATCGGCAATCGCCTTCATCTGCCCGCGGACCGCCTCGCCTTCTGCCGCACTGCGGCGGTATTTGCGCTGCAAATGCGCCTCCTGCTCTTCGCCGCTGGCAGGCATGTCGGGGTTGAGCTCGAAGGGGCGCCAGCGCAATTGCGCCTCGATCTCGCCTTCAAGTTGGGTCAGTGCCTTGGTGAGCTGGCCATAACCAATCAGGCACCAGGGGCACATGACATCGGAGAAGATGTCGATGGTCAAGCGTTGGGGTGCTGTGCCGGTCATTTGTCGAGCCACCATGCTATCAGTTGATGCGCTATTGCGAAAGGCTGCGGAAAATAGAGCAGGTCGGTGCCGTGTTCGCCCGCCGCTCGAGCTTCTTCGAGTTCGGCGCGGGTGAACCAGCGGGCATCGTCCAATTCGGTTCGGTCGATGGTGATTTCAGTGTCAATCGCCACCGACGTGCAGCCAATCATCAGCTGGCTGGGGAACGGCCATGGCTGGCTTGCGATGTAGCGCACATCGCGCACCCGCACACCCGCTTCCTCGTGGATTTCGCGCGCCACGGCTTCTTCAATCGTCTCGCCCGGTTCGACAAACCCCGCGAGCGCGGAATACATCTTGGGCGGAAAGCGCGGCTGACGGCCGAGCAGCAGCTTGTCTTCATGTTCGACCAGCATGATCGTGACCGGGTCGGTGCGCGGGAAGTGGTCTGCGCCGCACCCATCACAATGTCGCTGCCAGCCGCCCTTCACCAGCTTCGTCGGCGCACCGCAATTGGCGCAGAAACGGTGCCGCGCGTGCCAGTCGATCAGGCTTCGCGCTCCGCCATAAATCGCCAGATCCTCTGGCTGAAGCATCTGCATGACCTGCCATGCGCGTGGCATGGCGGGGCCATCTGAACCCTGTTCCGGAACGGGTGCGAAATGCGCCTTTTCGTCCATCATCCCGAGAAACACGAGTTCTGCATCAGGCGCGACATCAGCAAGCGTATGCCATAGCAGCCGCCCGTCATCGTCGAATTCCGGCAGCAGGCCATCGAGGTTGAGCACCCGCGCGCGCCAGTTCATCAGATTGCCGAGCGCCGCCGGGTCGTTGCGAATATTATCCGCCCGATCAATCGGCGATCCGGAGAAGGCGATCCCCGGTGGAACAGAGGCGCGGTGATGCATTACGCTGCCTGCTTGGCGTCGCGCAGGGCCGCCAGGTCCTGTTCCAGCGCGGCCAGGAACTCGTCGCGCATGGGATAGGCTTCGGTTGGCATATATTGCGTGTACAGGCCGCTGCGCAGTCCCGAACCCATGTCGACCGCGGAAAGCGTTCCCGCCGCCCCTCCCCAGCCATAGGTTTGCCCGACCACCCGGCCGCCTGCGCCAAAGCCCTGTCCGGCCACCCATGTGCCTTTGGTCGTTGCGGTTTCGGGCAGGATATTCGAGGTGCCCACGCGCACCGCCAGATCGCCCATCACCCGTTTGCCGTCAATCTTGCCGTAACCGGCCAGCATCTTGAGGAAGCGGTCATAGTCGCGCGGGCTGGAAACGAGACCCGATCCGCCCCAATGCACCGGTGGGCTGTCGAGAAAGATCGAAGCGCGCGCCGGGTCGATCGGCAGCGGCATCCCGGCCAGCACCCCGTAATTGTCGGTCAGCCGCCCGACCTCGCTCTGCGGCACCTGAAACCAGGTGCTTTCCATCCCGCAAGGATCGAACAGGCGCTGCTGCAGGAAGTCCGCGAAGCTTTGGCCGGATGCAACCTCGATGACCCGTCCCAGCAGGTCGAGCCCGACCGAATAGCTCCAGAATGTACCCGGTTGGGTAATCAGCGGCAGCGTTGCCAGCCGGTCAGCCCAGACCTCCAGACCCGGTGCCGACTTTGCAATGGGAATGCCGGGAATGGGCATGCGACTGATTTGTCCGCCCGAAATCCCATACTCGCGATAGGCGACAAGCAATGGCCCCTTGGTAACGATGTCATAGCCCAGCCCCGCAGTATGGGTCATCAATTGGCGCGGGGTGATCGGGCGCTCTGCCGGGACGGTATCGTCAAGCGGGCCGTCCGCACGCCTGAGCACGCGCATCTCGGCAAAACCGGGCAGGAAATCGGCGATCGGCTGATCAAGCCCCAGCTTGCCATCCTCCACCAGCATCATGGCGGCCATGCCGGTAATCGGCTTGGTCATGGAATAGATACGATAAAGACTGTCGAGGTTGGCTGCTGTCGTACCACCAAAGCTTAGCGTGCCGCGCGCAACACTGTGCGGATCGCCGCCACCCATGCCGAAGCTCGCAACCATATTGGCGACCTTCAGGCTGCCGACATAATATTCGACCCGCTCCGCCACGCGGGGCCACATCGCGCTGACATCATGCGCCCGCAGCAAATCGCGCCCGAACGGTACCGAAGCCAGCGCACCGCCAGCTGCAAGATAGGCCGAGCCGCGAAACATTGCGCGGCGCGAAAGTGCTGAAGATTCAAAGCTTCGGAATGCCATTTTTGCGTCCTCGAGTGAAACTGGGCGGCGCGTTGTTTGATCTATCAGCGGCCATGGGTCAATTGCCCCTTGCGAACGCAAGGTGTTTTATCCATATAAGACACATGCTCAATCTGATCTCTATCCTTATTGGTATCGTCTCGCTGGTGATCGTGATCCCGGCGCAAATCCCGCTGCTCGGCTGGGCCAACTGGCTTGCACTGCCCCTGGTCGCGATCGGCATCGTGATCGGTCAGCTTTCGTCAAGCGACAGCGGGCGCAATTTCTGCCTGGTGGTATTGCTGATCGCAGCTGTACGGTTGATGATCGGCGGCGGCATTATTTAAACCAGCGGACATTCAACGGCGGGTAAGCGCGAGCCGCACCGCCTTGGCGAATAGCGTGGGCAGGCCCGCCTCGTCGATCCGCTCGACCGGCCACCACTCGCCCTCGCCGATGGGTTCACCATCGAGCCGCACAAGCTCCAGCGTCAGCGAAGCATGGGTAAAAACATGCCTCACAACACCCATGGACAAGCCATCGCCAGGCATGGGCGCATGGCCAGAGCCGTCTGCCTGCGCGCTCCAGCCGTCATCCGGCAATGCACGCATCCCGCGCAGCATTCCCTTGCCCCGCCGGGTGACGAGCCACACCGCCCCTGCCCGCTCGATCCAGAAGGCGCGCCCGCGCCGCTCGGGCCTAGGCTTTTTAGCTGCCTTGCGTGGCAGCCGCGCCGGATCGCCCGCTGCCCACCCGGCGCATTGCACCGCCAGCGGGCAGAGCTCGCAACTGGGATCGCGCGAGGTGCATACCGTCGCGCCCAAATCCATCATCGCCTGCGCGAAATCGCCTGCGCGCTGCTTCGGAGTGATCTCCCCTGCACGCTCGCGGATCGCACCGCGGGCTGCCGGCAGCGGAGTGTCGATGGCGAACAGCCGCGCCACCACCCGCTCGACATTGGCATCGACCACCACGGCTGGCTCACCAAAGGCAATCGCCGCGATGGCCGCTGCCGTATAAGGCCCCAGCCCCGGCAATTCGCGCAATTCAGCCTCGGTTTGCGGAAAACCGCCCCGCGCGGCAACCTCGCGCGCGCATTTCACCAGATTGCGCGCCCGCGAGTAATAGCCAAGCCCGGCCCAGGCGCTCATCACCTCGGCTTCGTCCGCAGCCGCCAGTGCCTCTATACTGGGCCATGTCGCGATGAATTTCGCGAAATAGGGCTTTACCGCCGCCACCGTGGTCTGTTGCAGCATCACTTCCGACAGCCAAACGCGATAGGGCCAGGCCGCGTCGCCGGGCCGGGCCGCACCCGGCGGATTGCGCCAGGGCAGCTCGCGCGCATGGCGATCATACCAGTGGAGCAATGCCTCGGCGATGGTCATGGTGCTGGCAGTCACGCCCTGGCTATGGCATTGGCGGCGCTGCAATGGAACGGGACAAACCCAGTAAGCCCACAAGCAAGGGCACCAGGCGAACAGGGGCAAAGCCTTTCTCGCGGCCGCGCGGAGGATCGCCCAAGCCGATCGGTGAGCTGATGCCGCAGATCGGGAGAACGGCCTTTCGCCGCTTCGGCTTCGTGCAAAGCTCCATCGTTACCCGCTGGCCGGAGATCGTCGGGCCGGTTCATGCGCGGGTCTGTATGCCCGAAGCGATCCGCTTTCCGCCCGGCGAGAAGTCTGATGGAATTTTGCAACTGGTGGTCATCCCGGCCCACGCCCCGCTGATTCAACAGGTGATTCCTGAAATCATGGAGCGGGTGAACCGTTTTTTCGGTTACAAGGCGGTGGCCAGGGTCAAATTACGGCAAGGAGAGGTTAAGCCTCCCCGTGCTGAAAAGTCGGCCAAGGCGCCGCCATCGCTCAAGCCGATCCCGATGGAACTGGGGGATAGTTTGCGTGACATCGGCGATCCGGAACTGCGCGCAGTGCTTGAATCGCTTGCCCGGAGCATGGGTGACAAGGAGGACAAACAGACGTGAAGGCTATCAAGACAGCATTGTTGGTTAGCGCATTTCTGATGACTGGGGGCTTTGCCCCGGACTGGTCGATCACCGTCGCAGAAACCGATGCGGGGCATCTGATCGGCAATCCCGATGCGGAAACCAGGGTGGCCGAATATGTCAGCTATACCTGTTCCCACTGCGCCCAGTTCGCCCGCGACGGCGATCCGGCGCTGAAAATCCTCTATGTCCACACCGGCAAGGTTTCGGTGGAGGTGCGCC
Source organism: Sphingomonadales bacterium BRH_c3 (assembly GCA_001515985.1). Classification (GTDB taxonomy): domain Bacteria; phylum Pseudomonadota; class Alphaproteobacteria; order Sphingomonadales; family Sphingomonadaceae; genus Erythrobacter. The sequence goes on from LOET01000037.1 coordinate 23,135, forward strand.
ACATGCTGCGCGACCCGATCGATCTTACCGCCGCCATGCTGACCCATTGCGGCGACCCGCAGAAATTCCCACTCAACCACGCGGCGATCATGCTCAGTCAGGACAAATGGATGCAGGTGGCGCGGCAGGCGACGCCGGAACAGATGCGCCGCTGGTCCGACCCCGATCGCGCAGCGGCGCGCCGGGCCATTGCGGGCGATCTCGATTTCTACCAACTGATGGAAGGGCGCGGCTACCGCATCACCGATCTGGACCGCTGCCTGGCCGATACTGCGAAGGAAAGCGAGCTGGTGCAGGCTTCGCGCGCCGACACCGTGCGGCTGCAACTTCAGGGCACTCCCAGTTTCACCATCAATGACCGCTTGCTCGAAGGCGTGCATGGCTGGCCGCCGTTAAAGAAGGCGCTCGATACGCATCTCACGACCAAGGCCGGCGATTCGCCCTGATCCAAGGAGCTGTGGAAAGCTCCCCCCCGCGCTTCACCCCCACACCCGCTTGGTATAGCCTCACCTGCTCGAGCCAAAGGACTCACATGAAAATGATCAAATCACGCGCTTTGCTTGCCACTTCGATTGCTGCTGGCCTGACACTGGCCCTTGCCGCCTGCAACGGCACCGAGGGTGAATCGGCCACCTTGGATGGTGACGCCATCGCTGCAATCCCCGCCCCGGATGGCCAGGAATGGACCGATGTGGTGACAGTGACCGATCAGGATGGCTATCTTATCGGCAATCCTGACGCACCGTTGAAGCTGGTTGAATATGCCAGCCACACATGCGGGCATTGCGCCGATTTCTCTGAAAAAGGGGGGCCAAAGCTAAAGAAAGACTATGTTTCGACCGGGGTGGTCAGCCTCGAGCTGCGCAACCTCATTCGTGATCCGGTGGACCTTACCATTGCCGCGCTGGTGCGCTGCGGCCAGCCGGAAAACATGATCCCGCTGTCGGATCAGGCATGGGCTTCACTGGAGCAGATCTTCGCCACGCTGAACCAGAACGGTGCTGCACTGCAGGCAGCTTCCGACCTCCCGCCTGAACAGCGCTTTATCGCCATCGCAGAGGCCGGCGGCCTGATCGATTTCTTCGCCGCGCGCGGCCTCAGCAGCGACCAAGCCCGCACCTGTCTGGCCGATGGCGATGCGATCCAGGCTCTGGCCGAGCGTTCGACGCAGCAGGCCAGCGAGTTGCAGATCACCGGAACGCCCACTTTCATTCTCAACGGGCAGAAACTCGAGGTCAACCAGTGGGACGCGCTTGAACCCATTCTTCAACAAGCCGGCGCTCGCTAAGCGCGCGAATAAGGGAGACGATCTAGCGAGATGGAGATTCACCGGCTCAAGCTCAGCGGTTTCAAGAGCTTTGTAGAGCCGGCGGAATTGCGCGTGGAGCCTGGGCTGACCGGCGTGGTCGGCCCCAATGGCTGCGGCAAGTCCAATCTGCTCGAAGCGATCCGCTGGGTCATGGGCGAGAATTCGCCCAAGTCGATGCGCTCGGGCGGGATGGAGGATGTCATCTTTGCCGGGACGGAAGCGCGCCCCCCGCGCGACTTTGCCGAAGTGGTGCTGCAAGGGCGCGACGACGAGGGTGAAGAGCTTGAAGTCACCCGCCGGATCGAACGCGGCGCGGGCAGCGCCTATCGCCTCAACGGGCGTGACGTGCGGGCCAAGGATGTCGCGCTGACCTTTGCCGATGCGGCAACTGGCGCGCATTCACCCGCACTCGTCAGCCAGGGCAAGATCGCCCAGGTCATTGCTGCCAAGCCGACGGAACGGCGCCAGATGCTGGAAGAAGCCGCCGGGATCGCGGGCCTGC
>LOET01000038.1 GCA_001515985.1 Sphingomonadales bacterium BRH_c3
CACTCCGCGCCCGCCCGCGCCGCCCACGGCCACCGGCTTGCCGCGCAGTTCAGGATTGTCGCGCTGCTCCACGCTGGCGAAGAAGGCATCCATGTCGACATGGATGATCTTCCGCAGGCCCATGGAATCATCGGGGGCTTCCCCGCCATCGCCATCGCCATATTCGCTGCCATGATCCGCCATCGCAGTATCTTACGCGCAGGCGCGATGCCGCGAAAGCACGCCCATGTGGAAACCCGCGCAGGATCAAAAAGCGGCTTTCCTTATTGGCGGTCAGCGCGCAAGAACAGCGGCATGTCCTCTCCGGCGTCCCAATCCTCTCGCCCCTTCGGTGAGCGCGAGCTAATCGTGCTGATGGCTTCTTTGATGAGCCTGCAGGCCTTCGGCATCGATTCGATGCTGCCGGCGCTGGGTCTGATGGCGAATGATCTGGGTGCAAACGGGAATGACCGGCAATATGTCATCAGCGCCTATTTCCTGGGGGCAGGGATCGGCGCCTTCTTCCCCGGCGCCTTTGCCGATCGCTTCGGGCGGCGACCGGTGCTGTTCGTCGGCATCATCGCCTATGTCGGCCTGTCGCTCGCCTGTTCGATCGTGCAGGACTTCGAGACCCTGCTGGCGCTGCGATTGGTGCAGGGGATTGCCTGTGCCGGCCTTAGCGTAGTGCCCACCGCGATCGTGCGCGACCGGGTGGGGGGTGACCGCATGGCGAGCATGATGAGCCTGATCATCATGATCTTTCTGGCGGTGCCGGTTTTTGCGCCCGCAATCGGTCAGTTGATCCTGATGTTCTTCGATTGGCGCGCGATCTTCGATGCCATGGCGGTGATGGGCACGATCGTGGGCATCTGGGTATGGCTGCGCCTGCCCGAATCGCTGTCTGAAGATAATGTGCAGCAGATCGATCCGGTCACGATCCTCAAGAACATGGGCCAGGCACTGTCGAACCGCATCTCGGTGGGATATGTGGTTGGCAGCGCGCTGGTGTTCGGATCGCTGTTCGGCTTCCTCAATTCCAGCCAGCAGCTGATCGCGGAAAGCTTTGGCGCAGGCGATTATTTCGCGCTGATCTTCGGCGCCTCCATCATTGGCATGGTGATCGCCAGTTTCACCAATTCGCGCATTGTCGAGAAGTTCGGAGCAAGGCGGGTGAGCCACGCCGCGCTGATCGGCTTCCTGGTGGTCAGCATTCTGCAAATGATTTCCGCCGGGCGCGGCGGGCAGACGCTGTGGGAATTCGTGCCGCTGCTGGCGCTCAACATGACCATGCTGGGCTTTGTCGGCGCCAATTTCAGCTCGATCGCGATGCAACCGTTCCAGCATATTGCAGGCGCGGCATCCTCGGCGCAAACCAGCCTGCGGATGGTAACCGGTGCGGTGCTGGGCGCGGCAATCGGCCAGGCTTATGACGGCACGGCGTTTCCGCTGGGCGTGGCGATGACGCTTTGTGCGCTGACCGCCCTGGTGCTGGTCCTATATAGCGAACGGGGCAAACTGTTCCGCCGCCCCAACCAGGCGCGGCTCTATATGGAATTGCACGATATTCTGCGGCATTGATGATTTGACTATTTCGTCATTGCGAGCGTAAGCGGATACGCAGTAGGCCAGAGGCCAACCAATCCAGTGCATTTCGCGAGGCGATCTGGATTGCCGCGTCGACCCGAAACAAGTTCGGGCCTCCTCGCAATGACGGCGTAAGATCAAACCTCACTGCCCAACTTGCGCCAAGCCAGCTGCGCAAATTCGCACAGCAGCGGGCGGGTTTCGCGCGGGTCGATGATATCCTCGACATTGAAGCGCTCGGCGCTGCGGAAAGGCGAAGTGACCTTGTCCAGCCGCGCGCGGATTTCCGCCAGCGTTGCCGCCGGGTCTTCCGATGCTTCGATCTCGGACTTGTAGGCAACCTCCAGCCCGCCCGCGATCGGGAGCGAGCCCCAATCGCCTGAGGGCCAGCAATAACGATACTGGAACTTCTCCGCATTGCTCATTGCGCTGCCCGCGATGCCATAGGCGCGGCGCAGGACGATGGAGGCGAGCGGGACGCTGGCCTTGTAGATCGCGTTCATCGCATTCACGCCGTAGCGGATCGTGCCCGCCATTTCTGCCTCACGCCCGATCATGAAGCCGGGATTGTCGACCAGATGGACCACCGGCAGGCGGAACTGGTCGGCCAGCTTGACGAAGCGCTCGACCTTTTCCGATGTCTTGGCCTCCCAACTGCCGCCCAGGAAGCTGGGATCGCTCGCCACCACCGCCACAGGCCAGCCGTCGAGCCGCGCAAGCGCGGTGATCGCGGCGCGGCCCCACATCTTGCCGATCTCGAACACGGTGCCGGTGTCGAACACCATGTCGAGGCAGCGGCGCATCGAATAGACCTGTTTGGGATCGCGCGGCACCAGGCTCAGCAGCGCCTCTTCCTTGCGATGAACCGGATCGGTGCAGTTCGAGCGGCGCGCCAGCTGCCCCACATGTTCGGGCATGAAGCTGAGGAAATGGCGCGCGCGGGCGAAGGCCTCAGCCTCGCTCGCGACCTCGTCATCGACCACGCCGTTGCGGGTGTGGATGTCGCTACCGCCAAGCTCCTCCTTGGCCTGCTGGTGGTCGGCTGCGCCCCTGTAGCTTTCGCCCAGGCCGTCGACCACTGCGGGCCCGGCGGCAAAGATCTGGCTGAGGCCGCGCACCATGATTGAGTAGTGGCTGGCAACGGTGCGCGCCGCGCCCAGCCCCGCCGTCGGCCCGAGCGCCAAGGCAACGACCGGCACGGTGTCGAGGTTCTTCACCACGTCCGACCATCCCGGAACGGCGGGGATATAGGTTGCGCCGATCTGCTCCAGCGTCTTGACAGAGCCGCCCCCGCCAGTGCCGTCGATCATGCGGATCAACGGCAGCTTCAGCTCATGCGCCATCTTTTCCGCCTGCACCATCTTGCGGCTGATCCCGGCATCCGCCGCGCCGCCGCGAATGGTGAAATCGTCCGCCGTGGCGACAACCGGGCGGCCATTGATCATGGCTCTGCCGAACAGGAACGGTGCGGGGGTGACGCCGGTCAGCTCGCCATTTTCGTCATAGTGGCCCTTGCCCGCAATCTTTCCGATCTCGCGGAAACTGCCTTCGTCGCACAGCGCCGTCAGCCGCGCGCGGGCGTCCATCTTCCCGCGCCCATGCTGCCGCGCGAGCTTTTCCGGCCCGCCCATCTGCTCGGCGAGCGCTTCCCGGCGGCGCAGTTCATCGAGTTCTTTTGACCAGGTCATAAATCCTCCCCGGAACGGGGAGGTGGCAGCGCGCAGCGCTGACGGAGGGGACTCCCGGTTGAGGGCTGCCCTTGCGGCGAGTCCCCTCCACCACCTGCGGTGGTCCCCCTCCCCGTGCCGGGGAGGATCATTGCGGCACCACCTGGCACAGGAGCGCCTCGACCTGCACCTGCGCGCCCGCGCTCACCGTCAGCCCCTCAACCACCCCGTCGAAAGGCGCGGTGAGCGCGTGTTCCATCTTCATCGCCTCGAGCACCATGAGCCGCTGGCCTGCCTTGACCTCGTCACCATTCATCACATCGACCGCGATGACCTTGCCCGGCATAGGCGCGAGGATGTCGCCGTCGTGCGCATGGTGGTGGCCGGTGCCGTCGTGGCGCTCGCGCACAATGCGGTAAGTCGTTCCGATCTCAACCGCGAAAATCTGGTCGCCCACTTCGCAGTAGAGGCTGTGCTGTTGCCGATCATAGCTTGGTTCGGGTGCGAAGCGCGCCACGACACTCTTCCCGTTCAACGACAGCCGGACCTCCCGGTTGGGCACAGAATTGAGGCGGAACCCGGAAAGGGCAGTCTGTGGCACCGTGAGACTTAGGGCGGCTGTGTCGAGCAGCCATTGCGGCGCGTCGTACGCTTCAAATGCCAGATCGTCTTCGTGCGCTGCGATGAAGCCCGTATCGAGCCTTGCTCTGCAGAAGTCCGGGTTAACCAGCAGCGAATGCAGGAAGCTGGCATTGGTTTTGACCGGCCACACCCCGCTATCGCCGCACACCTTGGCAAGGCCGATGACCGCTTCCTCGCGCGTTTCGGCATGGCAGATCAGCTTGGCGATCATGGGATCGTAGAAAGGGCTGATTGAATCGCCTTCTTCGACGCCGGTTTCGATTCGCACCGACTGATCGAACTCGGATTCACGCGCTATGCCGCTTGGCACGGCGTGCCAACGGGTCGGACGTGCCGCCTTGGGGAGTGAAAAATATTCCAACCGCCCCGTGCTCGGCAAAAACCCCTTGGCCGGGTCTTCCGCATAGAGCCGCGCTTCGATGGCGTGGCCGTTGATCGATAGCTCATCCTGCCGCTTGGGCAGCGGCTCCCCGCTCGCCACGCGCAGCTGCCATTCGACCAGATCAACCCCGGTGATCTCCTCGGTCACCGGGTGTTCGACCTGAAGCCGGGTGTTCATCTCCATGAAGAAGATGCGGTCAGCGCGCAGGCCTTCGCTGGCATCGGCGATGAATTCAATCGTGCCCGCGCCCTCGTAATCGACCGCCTTGGCGGCGCGCACGGCAGCGGCGCAGATCGCCTCGCGCGTCGCCTCGTCCATGCCGGGGGCGGGGGCTTCCTCGATCACCTTCTGGTGGCGGCGCTGCAAGGAGCAGTCGCGCTCGAACAGGTGGACGACGTTGCCGTGGCTATCGCCGAACACCTGCACCTCGATATGGCGCGGCGAGGTGATCCACTTCTCCAGCAGCACTTCATCATTGCCGAAAGACGCCTTGGCCTCTCGGCGGCAGGATTCCAGCGACGCGGCGAAATCCTCGGGGGCATCGACCTTGCGCATCCCCTTGCCGCCGCCGCCCGCGACAGCCTTGATCAGGACGGGATAGCCGATCGCCTTGGCCTCGGCGGTGAGGCGCTTCACTGACTGGTCCTCGCCTTCATAGCCCGGCGTCACCGGCACGCCCGCGGCGCGCATCAGCTTCTTGGCCGCGTCCTTCAGCCCCATCGCTTCGATGCTGGCGGGCTTGGGGCCGACCCAGATCAGCCCCGCGTCGATCACTGCCTGCGCGAAGTCGGCGTTTTCCGAAAGGAACCCGTAGCCCGGATGCACCGCGTCCGCCCCGGTCTGCTTGGCAGCGGCGATGATCTTCGCACCCACCAGATAGCTCTCGGCAGCAGGCGAGGGGCCGATATGCACCGCCTCGTCGGCCTGGCGCACGTGCAGCGCCTTGGCATCGGCATCGGAATAGACCGCGACGGTGGCGATCCCCATGGCGCGCGCGGTGCGGATTATGCGGCAGGCAATTTCGCCGCGATTGGCAATCAGGAGCTTGGTGATCATGGGTAGAACTCCCAATGCGAATTCACCTCGGCAACCAGCGCGTCACACCGCTCCGGCGGTTCCATGCTGAAGCTGGTGTTGGCGACCTTCCAGCCGTCTGCTGTCTTGATCATGCTCAGCGAGTTAAATCCGCAATGGTTAAGCTTGTCCTCGACCTCGAAGTAATACGGGCCCCACACCTGTGCCATGTCACCATCGACCATCACAGTCTCGATGTGCATGATCTCGTCGACATCGGCAGGTGATTTCGCCCAGCGCGCGAGGTGATCGGTAACCGGCACGACATCGACGCGGGGCTGGTCGGGCTTTATGCGGTTGTGGATGAAGATCACGCCGTCAGGCAGCATGTGCTGCGCGAGCGCGGTCTTGTCGTCGCTTCGCAGTGCATCGAAGAAGCCGTGGACGGCGTTCATCACTTCGATCTGTTCATTGGTCGGTGAACGGGCAGCAAGCGGCGCAGCGACAAGCGCGAGCAGCGCTGCGGCGGTTTTCAGGGGTGCTCTCATACCAATGAGCGCTAACCCATTTTTCCCGTCATTGCGAGGAGTGAAGCGACGAAGCAATCCAGCTTGCGGCGTGACTGGATTGCCGCGCGGCCTGCGGCCGCTCGCAATGACGATCAGCTGTCCGCAAGGTCGCTGCGCCGCCAGCGCGGCTGGTCACCAAGCCTTGGCAGGCGGTTCACCAGCGCCTCGACAAAAGCGATCGCCGCATGGCCGATCTTCTGCGCCTTTGACGTATAGACGCGGCGATCCCACGCCGCAGTGCCCCGTGCAAGCACCTTGCGCCCGATCGCGGTGTAGATGCGCGCGGCGGAAAACACCGCCCAGCGGCTGCGAAACGGCAGGCGCGCTGCGCCAATGCGCGAGGATGCGGCGTGCACTTCCATCCGCCGCACCAGCCGCGCGGCCATGTCAGCCAGTTCTTGCCGGTGATGCGGCTTGGTGTGCTGGCCCGGCTCGATATCTTCCTCGACCAGCCAGATTTCGGGGAGATAACAGCGCCCAGCCGCGTCATCCTCAACCAGGTCGCGCGCGATATTGGCGAGCTGGAAGGCCAGGCCAAGGTCGCATGCGCGATCCAGCGTGTCGGCATCCTCGCGCCTTACACCCATAACCAGCGCCATCATCACGCCCACCGCGCCCGCCACGTGCCAGCAATAGCGCATCAGATCCGCTTCGCTGCGCGGGCGCCAATCATCCGCGTCAAGCTGGAACCCGGCGATCACCGCCTCGGCATCCTCCATCGTCAGTCCGCATTCGCTGGCGACCTGGCCGAAAGCGTCGAAGGCGGGATCGGTGGTCGGCTGTCCGTCAAGCGCGGCCTGCGTCAGCACGCGGATATGCTTGACCCGCTCGGCAATGTCAGACTGGTCGCCCAGTGCACCGCCCATGTCCTGCGCGTCGGTCAGATCGTCGCAGCGGCGGCACCAGGCATAGAGCATCCACACCCGCTCGCGCGTGGTGCGGTCAAACAGGCGCGACGCGGCAGAGAAACTCTTTGAACCCTGCTTGATCGCCAAGCGGCTTTTTTCGACCAGCGGCGCGCGGTGCCGCCCGCCGCCCGGCTCACGCGGCGTATGCCGCAGCGTGTTTGCCGGGGCGAACATATTGGGCTCGCTCACAAATCCTCGGCCTTCATGCGGAAGATCGGGATGTGCGGCTGATAAGATGCCATTTTGTCGAGCAAATCGCCAAGGCTATCCGAGTGAATTAGGATGTTCTGGTGCGCCGCGCGCACGAACCCGACCTCGATCATCTTTTCATTGAAGGCAATCAGATGGTCGAAGAAGCCGAACGCGTTGAGCAGGCCAACCGGATCGGAATGATAGCCAAGCTGGGCCCAGCTCATGGCTTCCCACAATTCGTCCATCGTGCCGACACCGCCGGGAATGGTCAGGAAACCGTCCGAAAGATCCGTGAAACGCTGCTTGCGCTCATGCATCCCGGAAACGGTGATCAAATCCGTGCAATTGTGATTGGCGACTTCGCTGTTCACCAGCGCTTCGGGGATCACCCCGATCACTTCGCCGCCTGCCTCCAGCGCGCCGCGTGCCACTGCGCCCATGAGGCCCAGCCGCCCGCCGCCATAGACCACGCCGATTTCGCGCAAGGCAAGCGAACGGCCGACTTCGTGGGCGAGTTCGGCGTAACGTGGATCTTGCGGCGTCGCGGACCCGCAATAGACAGCAATGCGATTCATGAAGCGGCCTTTACCGCCAGATCCTCCAGCATCAAGCTTGCTGTTGCCTTGGCGCTGCCAACCACGCCGGGAATGCCCGCGCCCGGATGCGTGCCCGCACCGACAAGATAGAAGTTTTCGATCACATCGTCGCGGTTGTGGCCGCGCAGCCAGGCGCTTTGCCACAGCACCGGTTCAAGGCTGAAGGCGCTGCCCAGATGCGCATTGAGATCGGCTGCGAAATCCTTGGGCGCATAGCTGAAACTGGTCACGATCCGGTCATGGATATCGGGGATCAGCCGCCTGCCGACCTCGTCAAGGATGCGTTTTTCGAGGACCGGACCGATCTGGTCCCAATCGACCGCCAGCTTGCCCATGTGGGCGACCGGCACCAGCGCGTAGAATGTGCTCTTGCCCTTGGGTGCCATGCTTGGATCGGTTACCGTGGGATGGTGCAGGTAAATGCTGAAATCCTGCGGCAACACGCCACTGGTATAGATGTCATCCAGCAGGCCCTTATAGCGCGGACCGAACAGGATCATGTGATGCGGGATGCCGGGCCAGGTGCCCTCAAGCCCGAAATGGACCACGAACAGGCCAGGGCTGAAGCTCTTGCGCGAAAGCGACCTGGCATAATCATGCCCGCGCTTGGTTCCGCTCAGGAGATCGCGATAGGAGTGCATGATGTCAGCATTGCTGGCCACCGCATCGAAGCGCTGCTTCCACCCGCTGGCAGTCTCGACCTCGCTCGCGCGGCAGCCGAGCGTGTGGACCTGCACCACCGGATCGCCGAGCCGCATGGTGCCGCCAAGCCGCTCGAAATGGCGCACCATACCCGCGATCAGGCGATTGGTGCCGCCGCGCGTCCACCACACACCGCCATCCATCTCAAGCTTGTGGATCAGCGCATAGATCGCGCTGGTGGTCATCGGATTGCCGCCCACCAGCAGCGTATGGAATGACAGCGCTTCACGCAGTTTTTCGCTCTTCACGAAGCTGGAGACCATCGAATAGACGCTGCGCCATGCCTGTTTCTTCACCAGCGCGGGCGCCGCCTTGAGCATCGACTTGAAATCGAGGAACGGCACCGCACCAAGTTTGAGATAGCCTTCCTCATAGACCCCGGCGGAATATTCCAGGAAGCGCTGGTAACCCGCGACATCCGCCGGATTGAGCTTGGCAATTTCGGCATTGAGGCTGTCTTCGTCGTTCGAATAATCGAAGTTTGTCCCGTCGGGCCAGTTGAGCCGGTAGAACGGCATGACCGGCATCAGTTCGACATCTTCGGCCATGTTGTGCCCGCTTAGCTTCCACAGTTCCTTCAGGCAGTCAGGATCGGTCACCACCGTCGGCCCGCCGTCAAAGGTGAACCCATCCCGCTCCCAGAAATAGGCCCGTCCGCCCGGCTTGTCGCGCGCTTCGATCACCGTGGTGGCGATGCCAGCCGATTGCAGCCGGATTGCCAGCGCCAGCCCCCCGAATCCGGAACCGATCACGCAGGCGCTGCGGCCCTCGTAGCGCGCCGGATCAACCAGCGGTTTCGCCCTCAGCGGCGGCGTGAAAGGCGGGGTCTGCGTGGTCATCAGACTTTCTCCATGGCCAGGGGGTTGCCCTTGCCGGCAAGCGCGCGGATTGCACGCGGGATAGGTACGGGCGGCTTGCCGATCAGGATGCGGGCCTTGTCAGGAAGCGTCGAGCGGCATGCGTAAAAGCGTTCGATCAGCCTTTCGGGCAAACCATAGAACCTTTGGAAAATGTCCACGCGGCGATCAGGTTCCGCCGCCTTTAACAACATTCGGCCCAAGGCGCGGTAGATCGTCGTCTTGCGCCAGTGCGCGCGCGCGCGATTTTCGACGAAGGCAGCGAGCTGCGGCCCGGCGAGATCGCCGCGTGCAGCGATCGCCAGCGCGTTTTCGACCGCGATCGGAAGGGTATAGCTGGTGAGCGGATGGGTGAAGCCGCCGCGCGCGCCCGCCAAAGCTACGCCGGGGACTTGCATCTGCTTGAGATAGGCGTTGAAATCGCCCCCGGTAATGACCGGAAGAACACCGGTCTCCTGGCTTGCATCCGCGCCATCGCCCCACCCGTGGCGCTCGGCATAGCGGTCAATCCGTCCCGAGAGCAGGCTGGGGTCGAACGCAGGGCTATCGGCGTAGTAAGTGTCTTCGATGAACAGCTCGTGCGCGGCAATCGGCAGGAGATAGACGAAGCGATAGGCTCCGCCATTGCCCACCGGGGCGTTCTGCGTGACGGCGGCGTCCATGATGACCGGGCGTTTGATCCCGTGCGCAGCATCAAACCTGATGTGCCGGCCCATGAACACCTGCCAGCCGCCGCGTAAATGCGGTGTCGGGGCAAAGCCGCGGCAGTCGATCACTGCGCGCGCCGAAATGCGCTCGCCGCCGTCGAGCATGACGCTTTCGGCATCCAGACTTGCCACGCTTGTGTTCAGCCGGATCGCGCCCTGTGGCAGCAGGCGCTGCAGCGCGAAGTGGAAATCTGCGCTGGTGAGCGAGCGGTAACCCGCAGCCAACGTGCGGCGAAGGCGCGGGAACTGCACATCGTAGCCTTGGTCCCACCGTGTCTGACGGAATGACTCGAGCAGCGCCTCGCCCTCAGCCGAAAGGTCGCTCGCAAACCAGCTCCAGCGATGGTTGCCGCCCAGCATGGCGCCGCTCTCGATCAGCTCGATGCGGCATTCAGGCCGCGCGCGGATCAGCGCGAGCGCGATCAGCCCACCGGCGAGCCCGCCGCCAACAATTGCCACATCGATCATGCGCCCGTTCATTGTGCTCCAGTCACTAGGGCAGCCAGGGGGATGGAGCAATCGCCTTGGTCGAGCGAGGCCATTGCGGAACGCAAGCCGACACGGCACGTTGGCTAAAGGATTCAGGAGAATGTCCAGACCATGAAAATTCGCCTTTTGGCCGTGCCGCTTGCACTCGCCATGGTGGCTGCGCCGCTTTCGGCGCAAGCGGCCGGTGATGATGATGGCGCGCGCGGAGCGGAGCCTTCCGCCAGCCAGGAAGAAGGTCTCGCCCTGTCGATCGAGCCCCCGGCACGCCCCCGCTCGATCTTTGCGGGCGACTGGATCGCGCTGGGCGCGGGCTTCGTCTATGCCAATTCCTACAGCGGGTCTGACGAATCCCGCGTGATTCCCGTGCCGGTCGTGGCCGGCAATTACAAGGGGATCGGGGTGCGTCCGCGCGCGGCCGGCCTGTCGTTCAATTTTCTCGAAACCATGCGCGGCGATGTGACTTTTTCCGCTGGCCCGATTTTCCGTTTCCGCAGTGATCGCGCCGGAACCATCAAGGATGACGTAGTCGCAGCCGCTGGCAAGCTTGAAACCGCCATTGAAGTGGGCGGGCAGGCGGGGGTGACCTTCAATGGCGTGTTCACCGGCTATGACCGCGTATCTGCCGGGATTGACGTGCTGTTCGACGTGGCCGGTGCTCACCGCGGCACAATCATCGATCCGGGCATATCCTATTCGACCCCGTTGGGGCCCGGCACGATTGTGGCACTGAGCGCGGGCGCGCAATATGTCGATGGCGACTTCGCCGATTACTACTATTCGGTCACGCCCGCACAATCCGCCGCCAGCGGCCTGCCCGAATTCGATGCCGATAGCGGCTGGCACAAGGCCGGAGCCACGCTGGCGATGGGCTTCGACCTGAATGAAAACTTCCGCGATGGCGGGCTGATATTCGGCGGCGCGCTGGGTTATCGCCGCATGCTGGGCGATGCCGCAGCTACGCCGTTTACAAGCCTGCGCGGCGATGCCGACCAGCTCACCGCCATCTTCGGCGTGGCTTACGTATTCTAGCCTGAAACCTCGGCACAGGACCGACTTGCGTTCCGCTCCATCTGCGGGCATCACTGCTGGCAAATCGAGAGGAAAACCGATGAAATTCATCACCATGCTTGGTGCTGCGGCGGCACTGGTAGCCAGCCCGGCACTGGCCGATACCACCGTGATCCACGCCGGATCGGTCATCAGCGACGCCGCTGCCGAGCCCAGCGGACCCGCGACAATAACCGTCACCGCCGGGCGCATCGTCAGTATCGAGGCGGGGCACCAGCCGTTCGAGGATGCCGATCGCTATGTCGATCTTCGTGGCAAAACGGTGCTGGCGGGCCTGATCGATCTGCACACGCATATCTCAGGCGATCCCAGCGGCGATTATTGGCGGGCGGCGATCGATTCGCCTGAATGGTATTCGATGGTGGCGGCCAAGAATGCGCGCATCACTGCGCTTGCGGGCTTTACCACGGTGCGCGATCTGGGCTCGCGCAGTGACCAGGTGACTCAGGCGCTGCGCCGCGCAACAGAGCAGGGATTGGTTCCCGGGCCGCGTATCGTTACCTCGGGGCGGACCATCGCGATCGTCGGCGGGCATGGCGATACCAGCGGTTTCCGCAAGGAAGTGAACGATGCGCTTGCCAGCGGTTTCACCTGCACCGGCGCGACCGAATGTGCAGAAAAAGTGCGGCTGGCCTCGAAATACGGGGCTGACCTGATCAAGATCACCGCCACTGGCGGGGTGCTGTCGCAACAGGGGCGCGGGCTTGAGGCGCATTTCTCCGACGAGGAAATGCGCAGCATCGCGCGTACCGCGCAATCGCTGGGGCTCAAGGTGGCCGCCCATGCCCACGGCGCGCGCGGGATCGAAGCGGCAGCGAGAGCCGGAATCGATACGATCGAACACGGCACCTATATCGACGAAGCTGCAGCCAGGGCGATGCGCGAAAACGGCACGGTGCTGGTTCCCACGCTGATGGCATTCCAGGGCATCAAAACCAATCTGGGCACTGGTTTCTATACACCGGTGGTGGAAGAGAAGGTGCGGGCAGTCGGCCCCTTTGCCGACAGCATCATAGAACGTGCGCGCAAATGGGGGGTGAAGATCGCTTTCGGAACCGACGCGGGCGTCTTTCCGCACGGCCGGAATGCAGGCGAACTGGCGCTGATGCGCAAGGGCGGGATGAGCGACCGCGAAGTGCTGGCCAGCGCCACCACCACGGCGGCAAGCGTGCTGGGGATGGAGCAGGAAATCGGGCGACTCGCCCCCGGATATTCGGCCGATATCATCGCGGTTACAGGCAACCCCCTGGCCGATGTCAGCTTGCTGGAAAATGTCGACTGGGTGATGGTGCGCGGCCGCGTGATCGAGTGAATCTCGGCGCGGCCTTTCAGCCGGGCCGGCTTGATCCGGAGTCTTGGACCCGTGCCGTTCGTCGAGCGGGCACGCAATTCATAGAGCACTGGGTGGCCGACGCGCGCCACTTCGTGAATGAGACGCGCCATGCAATGCTGCCATGCCCGAGTGGCGGCCATTTTTGACATAACAGGGGTGCATCCATGAAATTCATTCGCCCGTTCCTGCTCGCTACCGCCGCAATTGCCATGCCGGCGGCGCCAGCCGTGGCCGACCACCATGGCGGACAGCCGGTTGCCGCCCCGGCCAGCGAACAATCCGAACATGACCAGCTCCACGCACTGTTCGCGGATTCCGATGCGCGCGAGCTGGCGCTCAATCCGCTCAGCCGCTTGTTTCGCGGCGATGACAAGGATGCGGACCGGCTTGGCGACTATCTGACCGATGCCCAGTTCCTGGCCAGCCGGACCGATACCCAGCTCAACCTCGCGCTGTTGGCACTGATCGACCGCAGCAAACTGAACCAGACTGACCAGCTTGCCTATGACGTGTTCAAATACCAGCAGGAACAGGCGCTGCGCGGCCAGACCGATGAACTTCGCGCGCTGACCGAGGTCCGCCCGGTCAACCATTTTTCGGGCTTCCACACTTTCTATCCCACCTTCGCCAGCGGGCAGGGGGCGGCGCCTTTCAAGACGCTTGCCAATTACGAAGACAACCTGTCGCGTCATGACGATTACATCGTGATCACCGACCGTGCGATCGGCAAGTTCCGCGAAGGCATGAAGAGCGGGGTGCTGGAAACCCGGCTGACCATCGACCGGGTGATCAAGCAGCTCGATACACAGCTCGCCATTCCGGTGGAGGATTCGCAGTTCATGGGGCCGCTCAAGGTCTTTCCGGACGGATTCTCGCAGGCAGACAGGGATCGCCTTACTGCCGCTTACAAGGCCAAGACCAACGACATTTACAAGGCGCATGAGCGGCTGCGCGATTTCCTGCGCGACGAATATCTGCCGGTCGCGCGCGAAAACGTTGGCCTCAGCCAGATGAAGGGCGGCGAAAAACTCTATGCCCTGATGATCGAGCAGACCACGACCTTGCCGCTAACCGCCGATTACGTGCA
>LOET01000039.1 GCA_001515985.1 Sphingomonadales bacterium BRH_c3
ATCAGCAGCACCAGATTGCCCATGAATTCCTGCGGGCTCATCTGGTTCATCGCGTCCGAATGGATCATCATCGAGATGAGATCGTCACCCGGCTCCTTGTCATGCGTCCGCTCGATCCAGAGCGACTGGAAATAGGCGCCCATCTCTTGCAGGATGCCCCAGCGCAGCTCGTCAAGCTCGCGCACAGTGGCAAGCTCCGTATCGCCCGACCAGTCTGACCAGTAGGTCAGCAAGCGGCGATCTTCCCACGGGAAACCGAACAGGATCGCCAGCATTCCGGTGGTCAGCTCGATCGAGACTGTGTCGACCCAGTCGAACACTTCCCCACGTGGCAGCGAGTCAAGCAATTCGCCGGTGCGCTGGCGGATTTCGCCTTCCATTTCGGCCATTCCGCTGGGGGTGAACTTGGGCGCAACGGTGCGGCGCTGGCCGGTGTGCTGCGGCCGGTCCATGGCGATGAACATCGGCAGCTCGCGCCGCTCTTCCAATCCGCGCTCCGCCATCTCTTCGTCGCTGAGGCGTTCAAGGATGGTAATCCCGCCATATTCCCAGCTCGACGAGAACAATTCCGGCAACGCTTCGATATGCTGGATCGCCTTGTGTTGCACCACCGCCCAATAGGGGCCGAACGGGCTTTCGGGAATGTAGTGCAGCGGCCCGGCCTCGCGCATCTCCTTGAAGATCGGCTGCCAGGTATCGTTGTAATAGATGTCGGAACGGCTCACGTCCCATTTGTGCGGATGCTGCAACCTTTCGTCAGGATGCGTCTTCAGATGTTCGCGCAGCGCCTCATAGGCAGTAGGGGACCGGCGGACTTCGGGGCGCTGGGGAGCAATCGTGGCCATTTCTCTCTCCGTTTCGGACGACTCTTTCAATCGCCCACTCTCTCGCCGCTATCCTGCGGCTATTTACAGCCATGTCAATAGTCAGTTTCGATCAGGGACCTATTCTGCGTCGATTCATGCCCTTGCCGCGCCGAACAGGCGCCGCCTGGGCTTGTCGCGCCCGGCGCCGCCTGATTTCATCACCCGCTTGCGGAACAAAGTCGAGCCGCCCTTGACGATCAGCAGCACCATCAGCGCCTGCCAGGCGAGTGCGGCCGCATGGACCCACAGCGTTTCCTGCATGGCCGCGCGCGCCAGCATGGCGAAGGGCGAGCTCAAGGGGAAAACGATCGCAACCATTTCCAGTGTCGAACCCGGCTGGGTGATCACATATGCGGCTAGGAAGAACACCATCAGCTGCATCATGGTGACCGGCATCGACAATGTCTGCACTTCGCGCACTGTCGCCGCCATTGCGCCGATGGTGAGGAACAGCGCACCGAGCAGGAGATACGCCATGGCAAAATAGAGCACACTGAGCAGCGCGAATATCGGCCAGCCTACGGCCGGCGCGGGCAAGTTGGACGGGTTGAAACCGGTGGCATCGGCGATCGCTCCCCCGCTCAGGCTCCACAGGCCGTATCCGGCCAGGCCCCATACTGCGATTCCCACGATCGAGACCGCCAGCATGGCAAACAGCTTGCCCAGGAACACGGCATCCATCGGGATCGCGGCGGCGAGGATTTCGATGATCTTGTTGGCCTTTTCCTCGACCAGGTTGGAAAGCACCATGCCCGCCAGCAGCATGGTGAGCAGGAACAGCATCATCTGGGCCGCCTGCGCGGTGCGGATACGGTCGGTGCGCACGGTGGCGGCGCTGGTGCTGACCAACTGCGCCCGGATCTGCGGCAGTGCTTCCGGCTGCGCATCGGCGGCATTGCCAACCAGCAGCGCCACGGGGCCCTGCCAACGCACCACCTGGCCGCGCGTGCCGACCAGCTCTGGCGCATCGAGCGTGCCACCTAGGATTGCGGCATAATTGCCGCGTTTCTGTTCAAGGAATGTGCGCGAATCGAAATCGGGCTCGCTCTGCGCGGCTTCGACCGGCGCCAGCATAGGCAAATTGCGGCCCAGCTGCGGTCGCAAGCGGTCCTGAGCGGCGAGCAAGGCCTGATTGTCCGCGCCGCTCATCGCCAGGCCAATTTCGTGGCTCACGGATTCGCGTTGCACCTGCCCGCCGATACCGCCTGCCAGTCCGCCCACGATGACAGGGAACAGCGGCCCCAGCAGGAAGAAGAAGAATGCCCGACTGAACAGGACCGCGACGAAATCGCGCCGCGCCACCACCCAGGCCGCCTGCAGGCGCGACAGCCGCGATCTGGCATGCGTTTGCTGGATCATCGGCGTTCTCCCGCCAGATCGGCCGCTGAATCCTCGGCCAGCGCGCGTGCTGCGGCTTCACCGGCTATATGAACAAACGCATCGTGCAGGCCTGCGCGCTCGATCGACAGTGACAGAATTCCGGCATTTCCTTCGATCAGCTGGCGCAGCAGCGGTTCGATTCCGCTTTCAGGCAGCGGAAAGTGGAAGAAATCGCCTTCACGGCGAGCTTGCGAAGGCAGCGCGTCCAGCCATGCGCCCTCGCGCGCGCGCGTCTCCAGCCGCACTTGCGCCGGGATGCGGTCGCGCGCTGTTTCCACCGATCCGGCATAGGGCACCTTGCCGCCGGCGATGATCGCCACGCCTTCGCACAAACGTTCGGCATGGTGAATCACATGGGTTGAAAAGATCACCGTAACCCCGTCATCGGCGAGCTCACGGATCATCCGTTCCAGTTTGCCCTGGTTGATCGCGTCAAGCCCGCTGAAGGGCTCGTCAAGCACCACTAGTCGCGGTTGGTGAATCAATGTGCCGAGCAATTGCACGGTCTGCGCCATCCCCTTGGAAAGCTGCCGGATCTGGCGTTCGGCAGCGTGGCCAAGATCGTGCCGTTCCAGCAATTCGCGGCCGCGTCGGCGCCCTTCGGGCAATGGCAACCCGCGCAGCGCGCCCATGAATGCAATCGCTTCGATTGCCTTCATGGCAGGATAAAGCCCTCGTTCTTCAGGTAGATAGCCGATTATCCTGGCAATTTCCTGGGGCCGGTCATGCCCGAACACACGGCGCACCCCTTCGTCAGGGTCAATGATCCCCAGCAACATGCGCAAGGTAGTGGTCTTGCCCGCGCCATTGGGCCCGAGAATACCGTAGATCGCACCTTCGGGCACAGAAATGTCGATCCCGTCGACCGCCAGCGTTCCGTCAAAGCGTTTGACCAGCCCGCGCGCCTCGATCGCAAGCGGGCGCGCCGCATGCTCATGATTGCCGGGCAGGATTGGATCGCCTACCGCCATATGCCCAGTCACTGTATCCATCATGCCCAGTTAACGCTTAGGGCTAAACGGGAGCAACCCCAAGCTTGGTTAATGCCGCAACAATTGGCGAATTGACCGCCCGCCTCAAAGCAGAGGCTGCACAGCACGGCTTTGTCGCTTGCGGGGTAGCTGCGGCGCGCGATGATCCGCTGGTCGGGCGGCGGCTTGACGAATGGCTGGGCGACGGGTGCCACGGCACGATGGAATGGATGGAGGCGCGCTCCGATGTGCGGCGCGGCCCCAACGCCATGTGGCCGGCAGCGAAAAGCGTGATCGCGCTGGGAATGAGCTACGCGCCAACACACGATCCGCTGGCGCTGGAAGCGCACCCCGACAAAGCGCGCATCTCGGTTTACGCGCAGGGGCGCGACTACCACGACACGCTCAAGAAGCGCCTGAAGGCGCTGGCGCGGTGGCTGGTAGCTGAAAGGCCGGAGGCGGAGTTGAAGGTGTTCGTCGATACCGCGCCGGTGATGGAAAAGCCGCTGGGTCAGGCGGCCGGGATCGGGTGGCAGGGCAAGCACACCAACCTGGTCAGCCGCGATCATGGCAGTTGGCTGTTTCTGGGCGCGATCTACACCACTTTGGAGCTGGCGCCCGACGCGCCGCATGATGACCGCTGCGGTTCGTGCAATGCCTGTCAGGCGGCCTGCCCCACCGATGCCTTTCCCGCTCCCTACCGGCTCGATGCGGGGCGCTGCATTTCCTATCTAACGATCGAACACAAGGGCCCGATAGCGGAGGAATTCCGCAAGGCGTTGGGCAACCGGATCTATGGCTGTGATGATTGCCTGGCGGTTTGCCCGTGGAACAAGTTTGCCGAAGCTGCGCAGGCGCACCGTGATTTCCTGCCGCGCGAGGAACTGCTCGCCCCGCCCCTTGCCCGGCTGCTGGAGCTTGATGACGCGGGCTTCCGCGCGCTTTTCTCCGGTTCGCCGATAAAGCGGATCGGGCGTAACCGGTTTGTGAGGAACTGCCTTTATGCCGCGGGCAATAGCGGCGATGCATCGCTGCTGGCGCAAGTCGAGCTGCTGCTGGGAGATCCCGATCCGGTGGTGGCAGAGGCCGCCGATTGGGCAGCCGATAGGCTCAAAGCAAATCCTTGAGTGGCACCTCTGGATCAGCCAGCAAGTCCAGGTCTACTTCGCCCACTTCATTCTCCAGCAGCTTGCGCCCCTGGACATAGTCCCTGGTATTGCTGACGCAGTCGAAGGCGATCGGGCGCCGCTCCTTGAGATAGACGATGCTGAACTTGCGCGTGGCCGGATCGCCGCGCACCACCGCCTGGTCGTAGCCAAGCGACAGCCCGGCGGTCTGTAGTTTGAGATCATACTGGTTCGACCAGAACCATGGCAGCGCGTGATAGGGCTGCTTGTCGCCCATAATCGCGCGCGCGGCAGTATTCGCCATATCATTCGCGTTCTGCACCGATTCGAGCCGGATCACCGCCTGGTCGGCAAAGGGATTGGCATGCGCGGCGCAATCGCCGATGGCATAGATATCGTCGAGCGTGGTGCGGCAATAGACATCCACATCGACGCCGTTCGATCCGGCCGCTCCGGCTGCAATCAGCGGGGCGACTGTCGGCACGATGCCGATCCCCACGATCACGGCATCACAAGCGATCACCTCGCCTTCTGCCAGCCGCACGCCGGTGACCTTGCCATCGTCGTCACCCTCGATCGCGTCGACTGCGGTTTCGAGGCGCAGGTCGACGCCATGCTCGCGGTGTTCCTGCTCGATAAAGCGCGAGAGTTCCTCGCCCGCAACCCGCGCCAGCACGCGCGGCAATGCTTCCAGCAAGGTCACTTCGCAACCGAGCTTGCGCAGCACCGCGGCTGCCTCCAGCCCGATATATCCGCCGCCGATGACAACGAAGCGCTTCGCGCCTTGTTCGAGCTGGGCCATGATTGCATCGACGTCGCGCTTGTCGCGCACCGCGTGCACGCCCTTGAGATTGGCGCCCGGGCACGAAAGGCGGCGGGGATCGCCGCCGCCAGCCCAGATCAGCTTGCGATAGCCAATGCGCGCGCCATCGCCCAGCACCACCTCATGCGCCGCCGGGTCAACATCGCGCACCATCGCGCCGAGCCGCAGTTCAATCTTCCTGTCAGCCCAGAACTGCACCGGTCGGATCATGATCCGTTCGAACGGCTTGTCACCGGCCAGATACTCCTTGGACAAGGGAGGGCGCTCATAGGGAGGCTCGCTGTCGCGCCCCAGCATCAGGATCGAACCCTCGTGGCCCTGCTGGCGTAAGGCGATTGCCGCCTGCGCGCCGCCGTGGCCCGTGCCCACGATCACTACGTCTGCATTGTCCATGGACGCAGTCGCTCGCCGCAAATATGCGCGCCGTCAAGCCCCGCGTTAGCCAGGCCCGCTTACCTCTCGAGCAAATTCCGCGCCTGGATCGCGACCTGTGCCAGCACTGCCGGGCCGACCGGCGATTGCAGTTGCGCGCGTTCGACCATGCTCCGGAACTGTGTCACGGCTGCCTTGTGCCGCTCTAGCCATTGTTCGACCTCGGCCTGCACCCTGCCCCTGTCCTGGCAAGTGCGCCGCAGGAAATCGAGCCGCATGTGCTGGAAGTCGCGCGCCAGCCCGTTGACCAGCAACCGTTCCCACGGGTCGGATGGGATCATGTCCTCGGCACTCTGCTGGGCCCAATCGAGCCCCAGTTTCGAGCCTAGCCAGATAAATGCCTTGGCGAGTACTTCGGGCTCGATACCGCTATCGCGCGCGAGCCCGGCCAGCCCGATCGACCCGTCCATATCGAATAGGTGCACAACCTTGGCGGCCAATGCCCGCGGCGTGCCCTGGTCGACGAAATACTCGCTTTGTTTCCGCGAACGCTGGCGCACGGCATCCGAGAGCAACCGCTCGGCAGCCTGCTCGAGCTGACCAATTCCCTTGCTCAGCTTATCGATCGCCGTGCTTGGTGCAATGCTGGCACCGCTGTGGCGTATGAGATCGGCCATATGCGAACTCATTGCAGCCGCCGCCCGCTCCAGCAGGGCCAGTCGCGCCGTCTCGGGCATGTCGCCATTCTCGATCGCTTGCCAGATCTCGCGCATGCCGAGAAGTTCCTCGACTGCGATGAAAGCAGAGGCGACCTGCGCCAGACCGACACCTTCTTCCTCGGCCAGTTCGAACGGATGGATCAGGCCCAGCCGGTTGATCATGCGGTTGGCAAGCTTGGTCGCAATCAGTTCGTCGCGCAGCCGGTGTTCGAGAATCTGCTTGCGATAGTTCTGCCGCAGCTCTTGCGGGAACGCCCCGATCAATAGCGGCTCGAGCGCGCTGTCCCGCACCAGTTCACTGCCTTCAATGGCATCCTGCAGCACCAGCTTGGCCGATGACAGCAACACCGCCAGCTCGGGCCGGGTCAATCCCTTGCCCTCTGTGGCGCGGCGCAAATAGGCTTCCTGATCTGCCAGCCCTTCGGTCTTGCGGTCGAGCGCGCCCATCTCTTCGAGCTTTTCGATCAGGCGCACATGCGAAGCGGTCGCCTTTGCCCCGCCCATTTGCGCGATCGACAGCGCCAGAGCCTGGAGCCGGTTGTCTTCGAGCACTATCTCGGCGACTTCGTCGGTCATACTCTCGAGCAGCGCATTGCGCTTTTTCCCGGCGAGCTTGCCCGACTGCTGTGCGGCGGCCAGCGCAATCTTGATATTGACCTCGTTGTCCGAACAATCGACGCCCGCCGAATTGTCGATGAAATCGGTATTGATGCGCCCGCCGCCAAGCGCAAAGCCGATGCGCCCGGCTTGAGTCACGCCCAGATTGGCGCCTTCGCCGATTACCTTGGCGCGCACGTCGGCGGCATTGATCCGCAGCGCATCATTGGCGGGATCGCCCACCTGGATGTTATTCTCGCTCTCAGCCTTGATATAGGTGCCGATGCCCCCGAACCAGATCAGGTCGACCGGGCTCTGGAGGATTGCAGCGATCAGCGAATCAGGGTCGATCTCGCTGGCAACGATGCCCAATGCATCGCGCGCCTGTTTGGACAGCTTGATGCTTTTGGCGCTGCGCGGGAACACGCCGCCGCCCTTCGAGATGAGTGCCTTGTCATAATCGTCCCAGCTCGATTGCGGCAGGTCGTAAAGCCGTTTGCGCTCTTTCCAGCTTTTTGCCGGATCGGGCTCTGGATCGATAAAGATGTGGCGGTGATCGAACGCCGCGATCAGCTTGATCGCCTTGGACAGCAGCATGCCATTGCCGAACACGTCGCCTGACATGTCGCCGCAGCCCACCACACGCACCGGCTCCGCTTGAACATCAATGCCCATCTCCAGGAAATGGCGCTGGACTGAAATCCATGCTCCCTTGGCGGTGATGCCCATGGCCTTGTGGTCATAGCCGTTCGAACCGCCGCTGGCGAAGGCATCGCCCAGCCAGAAATTGCGCTGCTCGGCGATACTGTTGGCCACGTCGGAAAAGCGCGCCGTGCCCTTGTCGGCCGCGACCACGAAATAGGGATCTTCCCCGTCGAGCACGCGCACTTTTTCAGGGTGCACGACCTTGCCGTTAACCAGATTGTCCGTGACAGACAGAAGAGTGCGAATGAATATCTCGTAGCTGGCCTGCCCTTCGGCGGCCCAACCTGCGCGATCCTTTTGCGGCGACGGCAATTGCTTGGGATAGAAGCCGCCTTTCGCGCCCGAAGGCACGATCACCGCGTTCTTCACCTTCTGCGCCTTCATCAGGCCCAGGATCTCGGTGCGGAAATCGTCCCGCCGGTCCGACCAGCGCAGGCCGCCGCGCGCAATCGGCCCGGCGCGCAGATGGATGCCTTCAACCCGCCGCGAATAAACGAAGATTTCACGCCATGGCACGGGCTTGGGCAAGTTGGGGATCAGCGCGGAATCGATCTTGAATGCGAGTGCCTCCTCGCTTGCCGGGGCAAAGACATTGGTGCGCAGGATCGCCTCGATCAAAGCATGGTACAGCCGCAGCAAGCGGTCGTCATTGATCGCCGAAACCTTGATCAGGCCCTTGCGCACAGCATCGCCGGCGGATTTGGCAGCATCTTCGCGTGCGCCGTTGAACTGGGGATCATGCCGCGCACGAAACAGCGCGATCATTTCGCGCGTAACATGCGGCGCATTGGCCAGCGCATCGACCACGGTATAGATGGTGAAGCTCACCCCAGCCTGGCGCAGGTAGCGATAAAAAGCGCGCAGCCAGTCGGCTTCGTGCGCCAAAAGGCCCGTGCCGATCACCAGCCGGTTGAAGGGATCGTTCTCATTCTCGCCGTTCAATACGGCGGCAATCGCATCCTCGATGATCTCCGCCCGGTCGAGCAGCGCCTGCGCCTTCTCGCCATCGGGCAGGGCCAGCGTGAAATCGTGAATCGTGCCAAGCTCGCCATTGTCGAGCGCTGTCGGCATTTCGGTGAGCACCCGGAAACCGAAATTTTCCAGCGCGGGCACCGCGTCGGACAACGGCAACGCGCCATGCTGTTGGTAGATCTTGAGCTGCAGGCGTTCGGGGGCCTCGTTCTTCTTGTGGCACAACCGCACATCGCGTTCGCGGGCATCATTGGCCACCAGTCGGCGCAGCCGGCAAATGTCGATTGCTGCCTCATGGTGGCCGTAATCGGTGCGGTAGGAAACCGGAAAAGCCGGGGCATAGCGCGCCGCGATCGCGGCGGCGCGCGATGGATCATCCAGCTCGGCAAGATGGCGCTCTACCGCTTCGGTCCAGCCGCGCAGCATGTCCTGCAACCGGGCTTCAAGCGCGGCTTCGTCATGCGGCTCACCAGTCTGGCGGATGTCGAGCACAAAGCGCAACATCGCCAGAGCGCCTCCTTCGACTTCAAGGCTCCAGTCGAGCAGTTCGGTGCCCTTATTCTGCGTGAGCAGCGCCTGGATCCGCTCGCGCACCTGGGTCGAGAGCATATCGCGCGGGAACCAGACAAAGGCGAACAGGTGGCGTGCGAGCGGCGCCTCGATAAGCACCATTCGCGGGCGCGGACGATCGACCAGGCTCATCATGGCCGTCGCGAGCCGCTGAGCATCCTTATTATCCATGCCGATCAGCAGATCGTGCGGCAGGGCGGTGAAGGCATGGATCAGGGCCTTGTCGGCATGGCCGCCGCGGTGGAAACCCAGCTTCTCGGACACCTGGCTGAGCGCATGGCGCAGGCGCGGCACCTTGTGCGGGGGGCTCGCCAGAGCCGCGCTGGTCCAGACGCCGGCATGAATTGAAAGTGCGGTCAGCTTGCCGTCTTCGCGCAGCGGCACGATGAACAGGTCGAGCGGCACGCGGCGGTGGACGTTGGACACGTGATTGGCCTTGACGATCAATATGTCACAAGGCCTGCCGCTGCGGTGTTCACCGTCGAACCAGGCAAAGGCGCGTTCATATGAGCTGTCCGCCAGCAATTGGCGCGCGCTCTTGCGGCAAATCCCCAATATCCGGCCATGGCTGCCGTCGCGCTTGCGGGTGATGTGGCCAAGCTGGGTCAGCATGCCCGAATTGAACCATTCGAGCAGTTCGACATGCTCTGCATCGTCCAGCCGCTCTGCGTCTTCAGCCATGGCGGCCTGCATCTTGGGCCAATCGCGCACCGCTGCGCGCACATCGCCCAGCGTGGTTCGCAGGCGGCGCTCAAGCTCGCGCCGCTGGCGCGCATCGCAGCGCTCGGTCTCGATATAGATCATCGATTCGCGCGTGGCGCCTTCGGCGTCCTTGCCTTTGGGAAATGCGCAGAGCTTGCCTGCCTCGGTGCGTTTTACCGGGATGATCGGGTGTACCAACCGGTCGATCGACAGCCCCTGCGCTGAAATTGTCGCAGCGATCGAATCGACCAGGAACGGCATGTCGTCATTGATGACGGCAATGCGCAGGAAGCGGCGGTCACCGGCGATCGAGACCATCCCCAGCGCCGAGCGATCGGGCTCGCGCTGACTTGCCGTATCGAGCACAAACTGTGCGGCGCGCTTCAAGGAGGCAGGGGAGAAAGGAGTATCACCGGGGAGCAGTGAGCGGCGCATGTGCTGCGCCAGCTCTTTGGCCATCACCGCGTCATTATCCCCGGTGGCGTTGCTTTTTCCGGTAGTCTTACTGGCTTCTGAAACCATGGCTCTGCCTGCCCTGCGCATGTAATTTTATTCTTAAATCACGTAGCAATCATGCGCCGATAGGCTCATGGCTACAGGCCCGCAAGCGGCAATGTCTCGTTGGCAGCCGCTCACGGGGGCTCATTTGATAGCTATACATCAATTCCCAACACTGCATGGGCTTTCCGCTACGGCAAGGCGCATAATCAAAGATGAACGCGCGCAATTCAGCTGGCCAGCGCGTCAATTGTCAATTCGAGCGAACGGATCCTCGCCGCCGGGTCAAAGGTGGCCCCGCAGGAGATGATTTCGTCTGCTTTTGTCCGTTCGATAAAAGCCGCGATCTTCTCACGCACTGTTGCCGGGCTGCCCACCGCTGCGGCTTGCCCCAGATGGTCGAGCATGGCCTGTGCAGGCGCGGGCAAGGTACCGCGATAGCCGGCAATTGGCGGAGGCAGCTTGCCGGGCTGGCCGCTGCGCAGCCGGACAAAGCTTTGTTGCTGGCTGCTGGCGAGCAATTCTGCCTCGGCATCGGTTTCCGCGGCGAATATGTTCATCGCCACCATCACATGCGGCTTTTCGAGCGCATCGGAAGGCATGAAGTCACGCCGATACAGCTCCAGCGCGGCATCGAGGTGATCAGGCGCGAAATGCGCTGCAAATGCATAGGGCATGCCCAGCCTGGCGGCGAGCTGGGCACCGAACAGGCTCGATCCCAGCATCCAGAATTCGATCCTGGCACCGCGCCCCGGCGTTGCAGTGATCGGAAGATCGACATCGCCGGTGATCAGCGCGCGCAGTTCGAGCACATCTTGCGGAAACATATCGGCGGCCTGGTTGAGATTCTTGCGCAAGGCGCGCTGAAGCTCGGGTCCAGCACCCGGCGCGCGGCCCAGCCCAAGGTCCACCCGGCCAGGAAACAGCGCATCGAGCGTACCGAACTGCTCGGCGATCTGGAATGGCGTGTGGTTGGGCAGCATGATCCCGCCTGAACCGATGCGGATGGTGCTCGTTGCATTGCCGATATGCGCCAGTACCACCGATGTCGCGCCGCCTGCGATCCCGTCCATCGCATGGTGCTCGGCCACCCAGAAGCGGGCATAGCCGCATCGCTCCGCCGCCCGAGCCAGTTCGGTGGCCGTGGCCAGTGCATCGCTCACGCTGCTGCCTTCGCGAACCGGCACCAGATCGAGCACGGAAAGCCTGGTCATGGCTGCGGGGCCTCAGCCGCAGTGGGCGCAGGCGGTGCCGGTGCCGGGCCGATTTGATCTAGATAGGATTGGGCGGTGGCGGCTTCGGGGCTGCCGGGCGCCATTGCGGTAACTGATAGCCAGCTCGAACGTGCCGCCTCTTCGCGGCCACTCAGCATTGCGATCACGCCCGCTTCCAAGCCGATCGATGGTTCGAGCGGGGCCAGCCGTGCGGCCTCTTCGATCTGTTCCTGAGCTTCTTCCAACCGATCGAGGCGCCGTAGCAAGGTTGCCGAAAGCAGCCTGGTTTCTGCATCCTCGGGTTGCAAGGTCCTGGCTTCGGCAAGCGCAACCTCCGCTGCTTCGAGATCGCCGCTTTCGACCAGTGCGTGCGCGCGGTCGAGCGCGATCAGCGCCTGCAGGGTTCCTGCCATAGCGGCGATGGCGTCAGCCCGGGCGGCATCGAGCAGATCGAGCGCTCCAGCAGTGTCGCCGGTGACCAGTGCGGCATTGCCCGCCATGGCGCCAAAGCGTGCACGCAGCCGCGCGTCGCTTTCCGGGGTTTCCTGGCGCGCAGCTGTGAAAGCCGCGCGTGCCTCTTCCCAGCGCCCCAGCTCCGTCGCGGCCAGGCCAAGGCAGTGATTGGCCAGCACACGGTCATCGCCGCTGGTCGTGTCGCGGCGAATCTGTGCCTGGACATGCGCGCGCGACGGCTCTTCCTCGATCTGCTCGAGGCATTCGCCCAGCCAGCCGGAGTCCTCGGGCGCATCGATGATCGACGAGCTGCGCGGCGGGCGATCCTGCACCTCGGCGGAATAATCGGGCACTGTCATGTTGCTGGGATCGGGGATGGCTTGCAGCAGCATGGGCAAAAGTATGGCGGTGAGCGTCATTTTATGCGTTTCCTAGTCGAGCAGGCCCCAGACCTGCTGTAGCAGCAGGGCAATATCCCGCTCGCGCGACAGGCGGTGATCGCCGTCCTTGAGCAAGGTCACCTGTATATCATCCGAACGAAGAGCTTCGGCAAGCTGCAGGCTGATCTGCCACGGTACGTCTTGGTCGCGCTGGCCGTGCAGCAGCCGCACGGGGCAATTCACCGCAATTTGCCCGCCGAGCCGCAGCTGCGCCTGGCCATCAGCGAAGAAGCCGGGATGCAGCGGTGTGGGGTCGGGGCCATAAGGATTTTCGTCCCACACTGTTTCCCCGGCGGCGAGTTTGCGCTTGTCTGAATCCGTTCTGCCCCATTCGGTAAAGTCGGGCGCCGATGCAATTCCCACCAGCCCTGCCAACCGACCGCCCAGCGCTTCGCCCACCAGCAGCATCAGCCACCCGCCCATGGACGAACCGATCACCACCACCGGGCCATCGATTGTCGCTTCGATCAGCGCGAGCGCTTCCTCGCGCCACCGGCTGAGCGTGCCATCGGCGAACGCGCCGCTGCTGGCCCCACAACCCGAATAATCGAGCAGCAAGCATGCGCGCCCTTCGCTGCGAGCCTTGTCGAATACCGCGGTGGCCTTTCCGCCTTCCATGTCGGACATATAGCCGGGCAGGAAAACCAGCGCTGGCCCGCTGCCCGGCGTGAAGCGATGCGCGATCTGGCGGCCATCGGGCATGGCGTGGAACAGGATGTCGCTCATGCGTGCCTCATGCCCGCCCTCGCATGGGTGACGCAAGGGGCGATGCAAGTGGCGATGCAGGGGCGCGTTGGAATCGCTTGTCATTTGCATGCCACAGGCGCAGCTTAGATCGCACCTATGATCAAGACAGACCCCCCTGCTTCGCCCGCGCTCCCGGCGCATTCGCTCACCCGCCGCAATCTGTTCCGGCTGGGCGGGCTAGCCGCAGTAACAGCTGCCGCGC